>VBOY01000001.1:0-13903 GCA_005893295.1 Candidatus Eiseniibacteriota bacterium
AGTCGGCAAAGCGGGGATCGTCGCGTAGCGCCGCTTGGTACGCTTCCATCGCTTCGTTCTTCCGGCCCATGTCATCGAGAAGGACGCCGAGGTCGTAGAGCAGCAGGGGATCGTTGCCGTTCGACCGAATCGCCTCGCGGTAGACGCGCTCGGCTTCCCTGAAACGCCCCGTTTCGTGCAGCAGACATCCCAGATTGATGCGGGCTTTGAGGAGCTCGGGGTCCACGGTAATAGCCTGCTCGTAGGCCTTGAGCGCAGCCTCCGGATCCTCCGCCTCCAGATCGGCTCCTTGGTCGAACCAGTCCTCGGCGCTCGCCGTCGGCTCGGCGCCATGGTGCTCGAGGACGCTCAGGGACCCGTCGGCGGGATCGCCCTCGAAGGCGAGCAGATACTGCCCGGATTCGGCCTGCCACCGGCGGGCTCCTTCCTTGACCAGCACGCAATCGGCTCCCGCGCTGATGCTCAACCCCGACAAGGGCATGGAATCGGGGAGATGACGCCGCAGCTCCTTCACGGACTTTGTGATGCGTTTGCGTGGCACCTTGGCGGCCGCAAGGGACTGGGCGGTGCGAAGAACGATCAGATCCTGGAACGAGAACCGCCAGGCGTTGCGGGGGCCCCGCTCGGGCGACACGAACCCGGCCTCGACCAGCGCCCGGATCGTGCTGCGCGGCAGGTGAACCAGCTTCTCGACGTCTCGCACGCTGTATTCGTGCATGGCCGCCCGCTCCTCGCTACTTCTTGACGCTCTTCTTCCCGGCGGCCCCGGTCGGCTCGGCGCGCATCGGCGGCTTGCGCGTTTCGGCCTGGGACTCGCGCGCCTTGGCGGGCGCCTTCCTTTCCAGGCTGGCGCGCAGCGCTTCCATGAGATCGATGACCTGCGCGCCGCCCTCGGGCGCCTCGGCCATCGTGATCTCCTGGCCTTCGACCTTCTTTTGCACCGCCGTCTCGATGCGCGCGCGCACCTCGTCGACGTACGGGGCGGGATCGAACGTATCGGAAGCCTGCTGCTCGATCAGCTGCCGCGCGAGCTTGAGCTCCGCGTCCTTCACCTCGCCTTTCGGGATCTCGATCTCCTGGATCGACCTCACCTCGCCGGCGTAAAGAAGCTGCTGCATGACGAGGCCCTCCAGAATCGGCCGGATCATCACGATGTACTGCTTGCCGCGCGCGCCATAGCGACCGATGGCGCAGCGCTTGGACTCGCGCAGCGCGCGGGTGAACAGCGCATACGGCTTGGCGCCCCCCTTGTCGGGAGCGAGGTAGTAGGCCTTGTCGAAGAATACGGGATCGATCGACTCGATCGGCACGAATTCGGAGATCTCCGCGCTGTGCGTCCCCGCCTCCTCCATCGCCTTGAGCTCCTCGGGGGAGAACATCACATACTGGTCCTTCGCGAACTCATACCCTTTCACCATGTCTTCGCGAGACACGGGCACGTCCTCTTTGACGCAGAAGTACTGCTGCCTGAGCCGGGACCCGCACCCCTTGTGCAGGAGATTGAAGGAGATCGCATGGCTTGCTTCGGTCGCGGAATAGAGCTTCACCGGAATCGACACGAGTCCAAAGGAAACCGTCAGTGAGGCGATCGACCGTGGTGCCATGCTTCCCTCCGGATTGGGTCAGGTTGCGCGATTGAGCAGGCGCTCGAGGCTTTGCTTGCGCTTCAGGGCATCGTGCCACCGATCGCCGGCTTGTGCCAAGCGCTCGGCGACGTTGGCGATCCTGAAGTCGAGCGGGTGCGCGTTTGAGAGCTCCTCCCACGTCAGTGGCATCGATACCGGAGCGCCGGCGGCGCCTCTCGGTGAATAGGCCACGTTCAGCGTCTTGCCGCGGGCGTTCATATTATAGTCCAAGAAGATCTTGCCGGTCCGCTTGGGCACGCTCCACTCCATCGTGATGTCTTTCGGGTGAAGGCGCATCAGATGCCGCCCGACGATCTCGCAGACGTGGCGGGCGGCGTCGAAGCCAAGCGAGCGGCGGATCGGCACGAACACGTGCAGCCCGGTCTTGCCCGACGTCTTGACGATGGGCTCGAGCGCCATGCTCTGAAGCAGCTCGCGCAGTCGGAAGGCCACTTCCTTGCCCTTCTCGAAGGCGACGGTGTTCAGTTCCGGTTCGTCGCCGGGCGCCTCCTTGCCGGAATAGATGTAGGGGTCGATGTCGAAGACGAGGTAATCGGGACAGTCGAGCACCGAGTCCTCCAGGGCGGCGAGTGAAGACGAGTAATCGGTGCCCCGGCCCCTGGCATCCGGGCCGGGCTTGGCGCGGGAATGCCAGACGTGGAACTCGAGCGTCCCGGATTGGGCGAGCCACAGGAGCGTCGGCAGGTTGTTGCACAGGAGATAGTCGTGACTCTCGTCTTTGTGTCCGGAGAAGACGGTGATCTTCTCGACGAACTCGGGGCATTCCTGCTCCCAGTGCTTCTGGAAGAAGCGGTGCCCCTGGATTCCTTCCGGCATGCGAATCATGGTGAGGGGCCTGTCCGCGAGATGCCGCAGGATGAAGGGCGACACCTGCGCCAGGTAGCGGAGGAGGTCGCGCTTGGTGAGCGCCGGCTGGCGCAACGCCGGGTCGGCGGGCCAGTAGACGCGATCGAGGTGCGTGAGGCGGATTCGATGAGACCCGACGGCGAGTGGAAAGTCCTTCCGGCCTCTCTCGATCTGCGCCAGGACCTCACTGATTTCGCGCGTGGCGCCCTGGCCTCCCGCCGGCTTGGGGACGGCGCGCACCGAGCCCGCCCTGGTCCGCCTCACGTCCCGCGCATCCAGGTCGTCGCGCAGCCGCAGGAAGACGGGCGCGCGCAGGTGGCCGTCTTCGGTCCAGCTGTGAAACTTGACCTCGGCCACCAGCTGGGGCTCCACCCAGGTGGTCGGGTTCGGCAGCTCGGGCTTCTCGGCGAAGGGGCAGGTGCTGCGCCGCAAGGACTCCAGTTTCGCCTTCACCTGCGCGAGAGCGCGCTCGTCGAAGCCCGATCCGACATGCGACGCATAGCGCAGCTTTCCCTTGTCCCAGACACCGACGAGCAGCGCCCCCAGGGGCGCGCGCGAGCCCCTTCCGCGCGTGTAGCCTCCCACGACGAAGTCAGCGCTTTGCGTCGGCTTGATCTTCAGCCACAGCTTCGAGCGCCTGCCGGCCTCGTAGCGGCTGTCCTTGCGCTTCCCGACGACGCCTTCGAAGCCGTTCGCCAGTGCCGCCTCGTTCAGGGCAATGCCGTCGTCCGACACGTGCACCGGCTGCACCCGCGGTGAAGGCAGGAGGCATTGGGAGAGATAGCGCCGCCGGTCGCGATAGGGTGAGGCGCGCAGGTCGATGCCGGCGAAATGCAGCAGGTCGAAACAGTAGTACACGACGGGCACGGTCTGGTCCGCCGCCGCCAGCTCCCGTGCCGTCTTCAGCTGGACTCGATTCTGCAACACGTTGAAGGAGGGTCTGCCGGCCGCGTCGAACGCCACGATCTCGCCGTCCAGGACCATCCCGCTCACCGCCTGCTTGCCAAGCTCTTCGGTCAGGCGCGGAAACGAGGGCGCCAGCTCGAGCCCGCGCCGCGAGCGCAGCTTCACCTCCTTGCCGTCGACGAACGCGAGCACCCGGTAGCCGTCGAGCTTGGGCTCCCACGTCCAGTCGGGATGGTTGAACGGAGCCTCGCCGATCTCGGCGTGCATCGGCTCGAGCTTCGCGGGCATGGGTTCGACCTCCCCCGTGGGAACGAGCCGGGACGCGGGCATGCGGTGCGCGGGCAACACCTTCATCTCCTCGACTGCCACGCCGGAAAGCACCGAGCGGTTCTGCGCGGCGACCTCCTGGTCCGTCACGAACCGGTCCTTGTGCTTGATCAGCAGCCAGCTCTTGACGTCCTTCGTGCGCACCAGCGCAAACGACCCCTTCACCTTCTCGCCGCGCAGCAGGAAGCTGAGCTTCCCTTTTTCGAGCCCTTCCCTCACTCGCCCCTCGGCCTCCTCGCGGTCGTGGAACCAGTACTCCTGGCCTTCGTCAGGAGAATATAGGCCGCAATCCCAAACAATCACCTCCCCCGCGCCGTACTGGCCTGGTGGTATGACTCCCTCGAACGATGCGTATTCGTAGGGGTGGTCTTCGACGTGGACGGCGAGGCGCTTTTCGGTAGAATTGAGGGACGGCCCTTTGGGAACGGCCCAGGACTTCAATACCCCATCGCATTCGAGCCGCAGGTCATAATGCAGGGCTCGAGCCGAATGCTGCTGGATCACGAAGAGGAGCGGGCCGCTTCGCCTCTCGGCCCCCGCGGGCGCCGGCTCGGGCGTGGCGTCGAAGGCCCGCTTGGCGGTGTACTCGCTCAGTAGCGAGCGCTTCTGGTTTGGGGCCTGTTTTGCCGGCTTGCTCTTCGACGGTCGGTCGATCAGGATAACCTCTCTGCTGGAGCGGGATGGAAGCTCCCCCCGGGAATCCAAGGAGTGATCATGGAAATGTTAGCAGGAACGAGTGGCTATTCCTACAAGGAGTGGGTGGGCCATTTCTATCCGGAGAAGCTTCCCGCGCACGCGATGCTGCGCTACTACGCCGAGCGCTTCCCAACGGTGGAGATCAACAACACCTTCTACCGCATGCCGGCGGAGTCCCTGCTCGAGCGCTGGGCGCAAGAGGTGCCCGAAGGCTTCGCCTTCGCGCTCAAGGCGCCGCGCCGCATCACTCATATGAAGCAGCTGAGAGAGGTGCAATCCGACGTGGCCGAATTCGCGCGGCGAGCGGCTTTCCTGGGAGATAAGCTCGGAGTGCTGCTCTTCCAGCTGCCGCCGTTTCTGAAGAAGGATCTGGCCCGGTTGAGGGACTTTCTCGCTGCGCTGCCATCCGGCCCGCGGGTCGCCGTCGAGTTTCGTCACGAATCATGGCGGGACGACGAGGTCTACGAGACGCTTCGTGCCCGCCGTGCGATCCTCTGTGTCGCCGACACCGACGAAGGGACCGCTCCATGGGCCTGCACGTCCGAGAGCGCCTACCTTCGCCTGAGGCGGACCGTGTACGACGAGAGCGATCTACGCGTCTGGATCGAGCGCCTCGGTACGCAGCCTCTGGACCGCGCCTACGTCTATTTCAAGCACGAAGACGAAGGTCTGGCCACGCGGTTTGCCCGCCAGCTCGAAGAGCTTTGGCGCGACGCGCGCGGACCGGCATGATGGGACGCACGGCGATTCCCACGAGCTCCCGGCGATGAGACAGGAAGGCGACTCCCTGCGCCTCACCGCCACCGATCTGGCCAATCACCTCGCCTGCCACCATCTCAGCCATCTCGACCTGGCCGCGGTCCGGGGATTACGCCGCCCGCCCGACTGGTTCGCTCCCGACGTCGCGATTCTCCGCCAGCGCGGAGGTGACCACGAGATCGCGTTCGTGAGCAACCTCGAGCGGCAGAACCTCCGCATCGCGCGGCTCGGGGGAGAGCCCGACGAGAAGACCGCGCTCGAGCGCACGCTGTCCGCGATGCGCGAGGGGGTCGAAGTGATCGTGCAGGCCACTCTCCTCGACGGACGCTGGTCGGGGCGGGCGGACGTGCTGCGCCGCGTGCCGCGTCCGAGCCGTCTGGGAAGCTGGTCGTACGAAGTATGGGACACGAAGCTCGCCCGCGAGACGAAGGGGGGCTCGGTGCTGCAGATTTGCCTTTATTCGGACCTGCTCGAGGCCATCCAGGGAGTGCGGCCGGAGCACATGCACGTCGTGCCGCCGCGCGAGGATTTCCGCCCCGATACCTATCGCGTGGACGACTTCCTGGCCTATTACCGGCTCGTGCGCCGGCGGCTCGAGACCGTGATCCAGTCCGCGCTCCCCTCGGTTCCCGGCCCAGGCGCGGTGGGCGAAAGCGTGAGCTCTTTGCCCACTTATCCCGAGCCGGTGCCGCACTGCGACGTCTGCCGCTGGTGGCCTGCGTGCGACGGGCAGCGGCGCCGCGACGACCACCTGAGCCTCGTCGCCGGGATCACGAGACTACAGACCCGCGAGCTTCAGGCGCGCGACCTGAAGACTCTGAAGGCACTGGCGTCGGAGCCCCTTCCGCTCTCATGGAAGCCGACCCGTGGGGCCGCCGAAGCCTACACGCGCGTGCGTGAGCAGGCCCGCGTTCAGCGGGACGGGCGCGACGCGGGCCGTGCGCTCTACGAGCTCCTCCCCTCGCAGCCGGGATTCGGATTCGAGCGACTGCCGGCACCCTCCCGGGGCGACGTCTTTTTCGATCTCGAAGGCGATCCCTACGTGGGCGAGTCGGGACGCGAATACCTCTTCGGCTGGATCACCGGAGACGTCGAGGGAAGCCCCTCCTATCAATCTCTTTGGGCGCTTGACCCGGCCGCGGAGCGCTCGGCGTTCGAGGCGTTCGTCGATTTCGTCATGGCGCGCTGGGGGCGGCATCCGGACCTTCACATCTATCATTTCGCGCCGTACGAGCCGTCGGCGATCAAGCGCCTGATGGGTCGTTACGCGACGCGCGAGAACGAGGTCGACCGCATGCTGCGCGGCAGGCTGTTCGTCGACTTGCATGCGGTCGTCCGGCAGGCGCTGCGGGCGAGCGTCGAGGAATACTCGCTCAAGAAGCTCGAGGCGCTTTACGGGTTCACGCGATCGGCCGACCTCGGCGACGCCGGCGTGAAGCTGCGCGTCGTGCAGCGCGCCCTCGAGCTCGAAGAGCCGGACGCGATTGACGCCGAGGCACGGGAGGTCGTGACGACGTACAACCGCGACGACTGCCTGTCCACGCTCCGGCTGTTCCGCTGGCTCGAGGGCCTGCGCGCCGGCGAGGAGGAGGCTCAAGGCGAAACAATCCCCCGACCTCCTATCGGGGATGGATCGCCGAGCGAGAACATCGCCGAGCGCGGTCGCGAGGTGGCCGAGATCATGGATGCGCTGCTCGAGGGTGCTCCGTCCGAGCGGACCGAGCGCTCGGACGATCAGCAGGCGCGATGGCTGCTCGCCTACTTGCTCGAGTGGCACCGGCGCGAGGACAAGGCGGCCTGGTGGGAGTTCTTTCGATTGCGCGAGCTGTCGGACGAGGCGCTGCTCGACGAGAAATCGGCAATCGCCGGCCTTCGGCACGCCGGGCGCGTCGGAGTGTCCAAGCGCAGGGCCGTCGACCGGTACGACTTTCCGGCTCAGGAGACGGGCATCCGCCGGGGGGACAAGCTGAGGGTCCCGCTGCCGGCCGACCACGAGCTGGGCGAGGTGGAATCCATCGACCTGGGAGCGCACACGATCGACGTCAGGAAACGCGGCGGATGCGAGAGCCTGCATCCGGCCAGCGTCTTCTCCCAGGAGATCGTGCGCACGCACGAGCTCGCTGCCTCCCTGCTCCGCCTCGGCCGCTGGGTCGTCAAGAACGGCATCGACGCCCCAGGGGCCCATCGCGCGGCCCGCGACCTGCTGCTGGGACGCCCGCCGCGCGTTCTCGGCCATTCGGGTGGAGCGCTGCGCCGCGCGGGCGAGAATGGCGTGGACGCCGCGCGCCGGCTCGTAAAGTCTATGGTGCAAGGAACGCTTGCGATTCAGGGGCCTCCCGGGACGGGCAAGACCTTCACGGGAGCGCGGATGATCTGCGATCTCGTGCGCACGGGAAAGAAGATCGGCGTGTGCGCCACGAGCCACAAAGTGATCCGCAACCTTCTCGACCAGGTCGTCGAAGCCGCGAAGCAGGAGCGGGTATCGCCGCGCTGCTTCCACAAGGTCCGGGAGGAGGGCGAATCCGCCGGTGAGATTGTCGAGGTCACCGACAACGCGAAGGCCCTCCGTGCCTTGAGGTCAGGGGCCGCCCGGGTCCTGGGAGGAACCGCGTGGCTCTGGGCCCGCGAGGAGCTCTTCGAGGCGGTGGACATCCTGTTCGTGGACGAGGCGGGTCAGATGTCGCTGGCCAACGTCCTGGCGATCGCGCAGTGCGCGCGCGCCATGGTCCTGCTGGGCGATCCGCGCCAGCTCGATCAGCCTCTGCAGGGAAGCCACCCCGAGGGAACCGACATTTCCGCTCTCGAGCATCTGCTCCAGGGGCGGAAGACGATTGCCGACGATCGCGGCCTCTTCCTGGAAGAGACCTGGCGGCTCCATCCCGACATCTGCCGCCTGACTTCGGAGCTGTTCTACGATCGCCGCCTCGAGGCGCGAGCGGGCCTCGAACGACAGGCGATTCTCGGCTCCGTGCCGATCGCCGGCGCGGGACTCTGGTTCCTGCCAGTCGTGCACGATGGAAATCAAAGCTCGAGCCCGGAGGAGGTCGAAGCCGTCGCCCTGCTGGTCGAGCGACTGACTGCCGGAGGCGCGCGCTGGATCGATCGAGAAGGGAACGAGCTGCCCCTGGAGCTCGATAACATCCTGATCATCGCGCCTTACAACGCGCAGGTCGCCGATCTCAGCTCGCGACTCCCGAAGGCGCGCATCGGCACGGTGGACCGGTTCCAGGGGCAGGAGGCGCCGGTGGTCATCTATTCCATGACGACCTCGAGCCCCGCCGACGCCCCGCACGGCATGGAGTTCCTCTACAGCCTCAACCGGTTCAACGTCGCCACCTCGAGGGCGCAATGCGCCTGTGTCGTGGTCGGCAATCCCCAGCTGTTCGAGCCCGAGTGCCAGACGCCAAGGCAGATGCAGCTCGCGAACGCCTGCTGCCGGTACCTCGAGCTCGCGCAGGAACTGCGGCTCGAGGAGCTGTGCGCCTCGCGTGGCCCGGGCGGCACGGCGCGCCAGCCGGCCCCGCTGCAGGGTTCGCTGCGTTTCGAATCCTGAGGCGTCTTTGGGAACTACCGAGTCGAGCCACGATGGCGGCGCGCCGCATATCGGATATCCTTAGGGCCATGTCTCACATCTTCGAGCCTGCCCCAAGTGGTCGCGCCAAATGCCGCGGTTGCGGCCGGCGCATCGAGCTGGGAGAACTGCGTTTTGGCGAGCGCACCCCAAACCCCTACGCGGAGGGTGAGACGACGCTCTGGTTCCATCCCCTGTGCGCCGCCTACAAGCGGCCGGAGCCGCTGCTCGAGACCCTCGGACGAGCGAAAGAGAACCTGCCTGCACCGGAAGCGCTCGAGAGTGCGGCACGCAGCAGCTCGGCACATCGGCGCCTGCCGCGGATAGACGGCGCCGAACGCGCTCCGAGCGGGCAGGCCAAGTGCCGCAGTTGTCACGAGCCCATCACCCGCGGGGCCTGGCGCATACGCCTCGTTTTCTACGAGCAGGGCCGTTTTTCTCCCGCAGGGTTCGTGCATCTCACGTGTCGCACGGCCTATTTCGAAAGCAGCGACATCTTGGATCCGCTGCTTCATTTCAGTCCGGACCTGAACGACGAAGAACGTAGGGAATTGGTGGGCGCTTGCACTGTCGATGCCGACCCCGCACCGCCGCTGCGTCAATGACAATAAGATCCAAAGCAGCTCCGATCGCGCAGGCTTTGTCGGCCGTGAGGCAAGGGGGCTTGCCGCTGGACTGCTTCGAGAGTGACGCGTCAGGAGGAATGGGTGCTGGGGGCACGGCAAACGCTCCCGGGCGATTGACTTCGGACACGTTTCACGCACGGAGGTGTCCATGACTGTCACACTGAATGGCGGATGCGCATGCGGGGAGGTGCGTTACCGGCTCACCTCCGCGCCCATGTTCGTGCACTGTTGCCACTGCCTGAACTGTCAGCGGCACACGGGGAGCGCCTTCGTGATCAACCTGCTGATTGAAGCCGCTCGCGTCGAATTGCTGAGCGGCGCACCGCTGCCGGTCACCATGCCGCTGGGCGGCGGCACCCCGAATCGGATCTTCCGGTGCCCGGGATGCCAGGTGGCTCTCTGGAGCGAGTACGGCGGCCGGTCGCAAGTCTGGTTCGTCCGGGGGGGCACGCTCGACGAGCCCTCGGCCGTTGCGCCGGACGTGCATATCTACACCCGGTCGAAGCTGCCGTGGGTCCAGGTGCCCGAGTCTGTCCCGGCCTTCGACGCCTACTACGACCCGAAGACGCTGTGGCCGGCGTCAAGTCTCGAGCGGCGTAAGGCCGCGCTCGGCGGAGCGACGAATCGTCCTCCGACTCCGGATCCGCCCCGGCGCTCCGACTGACTCCATCGCCGCGGGCGATCCTTCAAGCAGTTGGTTGTCGGCGGCCCGGAGAAGTCGCAGTCGGCCCAAAGACCCGCGCGGAACTTCTCTCGTTCCTCGGGCGTCATCTTTTCTCTGCACTCCACTTTCGGGCGAGGCCGTGTGGCGGCTGCTGCAGCAGGGGGCGCGATTTGGGCGTCCGCCACGTGAGCGGCGTCATCGTCCGAGGGCGCGAGCGGAGCCTTTTCGTCGGGGTCTACTTGAGCTTGGGGCAGGGGGCGGGGTCGCCGTCGAACCACTGCTTCAGGCTGGCGACGATCTTCTTGACTCCCATGGTGGGCCGGTACAGGACGATCTCAGTTCCACCATCGACCGATCGGAGATCGGCGGCCATGTAGAAGAGGCCGCCCGGAGGAGGTGTGGCCCCCACTCCACGCGGGTTGTGCTCGACCTGCAGGGTGAATTCCGCCCGGTCTTTCCCGACGAGCCGCATGGTGGGGTTGTAGTCGGTCGAGCTCCTCTCCATGTATCCCACGTATGCTGTCCGCTGCACCTTGACGTCCAGACAGGTGTTCACCTTTTCCTGGAGCAAGGCGTACACGCGTCGAAAGGGCTGGTCGCTGTGGATCGTCTCCACCGCGGTCGCTCCCTTCCCATCCGCAACCGCCTGCACGAACTCCTGACGTGTCTGCGGGACCCAGATCGCCGCCGCCGGTGCAAAGGCTGCCAGCGACAGGACGAGTGCGATGGCCGAGCGTTTCGTATTCACAAGGCCGGAACATAGGTCCCCGACCGGTGAGAGTCAAGGGCCGGCCGAGCCGGTCATCCGAACCTCTCGAAGCGGTAGGCGAGTTCCGGACCTCCCTCACCCTCGTACGCGAGTTGTGCGACAAGCAGCGAAAAGGTGGGTCCTTACTTGAAACTGGGTCAAAGTGATGGCTGGCGCGCGCCAGTCACGAGTGCGACCTTGTTCTCAAAAGACAAGTTCATGATCTAATCAGACTCCCAGTCAGGCCTGATATTCTTCATCGCTGACCTTTTCCATCCAGTCCACGGTCTTGCCATCGAGCTGTTCCTGAATGGCGATGTGCGTCATGGCGGTGGTTGCCGTGGCTCCGTGCCAATGCTTCTCACCCGGCGGGAACCAGATCACGTCACCGGGCCGAATTCCCTCGATCGGCCCTCCCCAGCGCTGCGCGAGACCGCAGCCAGCCGTCACGATCAGGGTCTGGCCGAGCGGGTGCGTGTGCCATGCGGTCCGACCGCCGGGCTCGAACGTGACACTGGCACCGACCACGCGTGCCGGGCCGGGTGCCTGGAACAGGGGGTCGATGCGTACGGAGCCGCTGAAGTACTCGGCCGGTCCTTTGCCGGAGGGTTGTGAGCCGCTTCTCTTGATATCCAATTCAACTTCCTCCACTTGAGGGTGACGGTGCCCCGGCGGCGACTCGGCCTTCGGCGCATCGCCGTGGGAACCCGTGACAACGATGTGTGTCACCGCATCCCAGGAATTGTGGATTCCGATGAGCAGCAGGCCGAGCGCCGCAGCTCCGATTACGAACACCGCGAGATGGGTAGTCGCGGGCAGGAAGAGTGCGGCCAGAGCGAGGACGGCGTAGATGCTACACGGCAGTATCGCGTACCAAAGCCAATCTTCGCGCACCGGCTTGTAACCGGCTTGGCGGCGGGCTCGGTGGATTACGATCGCGCCGTAGGCGAGCCCGCCGAGGCCGCATAGAGCGAGCGCGACCGACGTGGGGAAAAGCGAAGGCGAGGGAGCACTCATGATGGCGGCGACAAGCAAGGCGCCAGCTAGATGCACCACGGTCGGCGTCCCAAAGGCTCTGATCTCGTCGGCCGTGGTGCCCTTGC
Source organism: Candidatus Eiseniibacteriota bacterium (assembly GCA_005893295.1). GTDB lineage: Bacteria > Eisenbacteria > RBG-16-71-46 > RBG-16-71-46 > RBG-16-71-46 > WS-8. Next base: position 11,893 of record VBOY01000001.1, read on the forward strand.
GCATGCCGGCGATGAGAGTAATCACCACGAATTGGAGCCCAATGAGCGCTGCGCCGGACGATCCAACGATGACGTAAAAGCTCTCCCAGGCGGTCAATTGTGGATTCGCAAATTCAGTCACAGGATTCCTCTTTCCCGTTCACCGGCCGGTCATCCGCTCCAGCTGTTCCGGGTACCGAGCCCCTTGCACTGCGATCCTTGATGCGGCGCTCTCGATCTCACGGAGATCGTCGGACTTGAGCTCGACCGCGGCCGCTCCAATGTTCTCGTCCAGTCGCTCCAGCTTCCGGGTACCGGGGATGGGAACGATCCACGGCTTTTGGGCAAGCAGCCAAGCGAGCGCTATCTGAGCCGGTGTCGCCTTCTTCCGTTCCGCAATCTGGCCGAGCAGATCGACCAACGCCTGATTCGCTTTCCGAGCCTCCGGCGTGAAGCGGGGGAGGGTATTGCGGAAGTCGGAACTATCGAATGCGGTGTTTTCGTTGATCTTGCCCGTGAGGAAACCCTTGCCCAGAGGGCTGTACGGAACGAAGCCGATTCCGAGCTCCTCCAGGGTCGGGAGCACTTCTGCTTCGGGGCCTCTCGTCCACAACGAATATTCGCTCTGGACGGCAGTGAGTCTCTGGACCGCGTGGGCGCGACGGATCGTCTGCGCTCCTGCCTCGGAAAGGCCGAAGTTCTTGACCTTGCCTTCCTGGATGAGGTCCTTCACCGCTCCTGCCACGTCTTCGATCGGCACGTCCGGGTCGACGCGGTGTTGATAGAAGAGATCGATGGCATCGATCCTGAGTCGCTTGAGCGATGCCTCGGCAACCTTCTTGATGTGCTGAGGCCGACTGTCCAGGCCCACCCATTTCGGTCCCCCTTTGGGATCGAGCTTGAATCCGAACTTGGTGGCTATCACCACTTGCCCACGGAAGGGGGAGAGGGCTTCGCCTAGGAGCTCTTCGTTCGTGAAAGGGCCGTACACTTCAGCGGTATCGAAGAACGTGACGCCGCGGTTGACGGCCGACCGGAGCAGCGAGATCATCTCCTGCTTGTCGGCAGCCGGACCGTAGGAAAAGCTCATTCCCATGCAACCGAGCCCGAGTGCCGAGACTTCCAGGTTACTGTTTCCGAGTTTGCGCTTCTGCATTGCTTCTCCTTCGAGTCAGACGCTCACCTCATCCGCAAGGCCAAGCTGCGTCGCTATCACTCCCGCATGTCCCTCGCCTCACTGCGACGGCCGACCCAGCCGGCCGGTGGTCGTGGTTCAACAGCCTCGGGCGGTACTTCACGTCGCGCTTCGCCAACCGGTAGTAGGCCTGCACGTCTTTGCTGCCGGCGGGACACCGTACGCCAATCTCGTCTGCATCGTCTCGCTCATTCCCATGCTCCTCCCGACTCTGGTCAAGTCTAGGCCATGAGGAGGGCCGGGGCACTAGCAGAACGTGCCATTCTACTAGCCGAACGCGCCACGGTGAAACGAACGTGTTGCTCACAAACGTGGTTTGGGAACCCAACCGGCGCAGTACCTACTCTCCCCTTGCAAGTGTTCTAGTGTTATGGTTAACTACAACACTAGATCGTAGCACTCCAGCGACGATCGACGAGCCGGAGACCGCGCCTGCCCATGGATCGTGATTGGAACGACAGTCAACCCATCTACCGGCAGCTCCACGCGCGGATCGTCGTGATGATCCTCGAAGGCGTCCTCAAAGAGGGCGCCCCGCTGCCGTCGGTGCGCTCGATCGCGGCCGAGTACCGGATCAACCCGCTCACCGTCCTCAAGGGGTATCAGCAGCTCGTCGACGAGGAGCTGGTGGAGGTGAAGCGCGGGCGGGGGATGTTCATCCATGCCGGCGCGCGCGAACGACTGCTCCGGGCCGAGCGCGAAAGGTTCATGAAGGAAGAGTGGCCAAAGGTCCGCGCCACGATTCAGCGCCTCGGCCTGAGCCCGGAGGAGCTGCTCAACCCGCGTCCGGTGCGCCGCTCGAGAGCGACCCGATGAGGAGCGCTGATTCCATGCCCT
>VBOY01000001.1:13908-16491 GCA_005893295.1 Candidatus Eiseniibacteriota bacterium
CGTGGTCGCTCTGGACGGCATCGATCTCGCAGTCGAAGAAGGACATATCCTGGGCATCGTAGGTCCCAATGGAGCGGGCAAGAGCACCGCACTCCACGCCCTGCTCGGCCTCGTCGCGTGCGAGGGCTCGGTTCGGGTCCTCGGCAAGGATCCGCGCCGCGAACGCAACCGGCTCATGCGCGAGGTCTCGTTCATCACCGACGTCGCCGTGCTTCCGCGCTGGATCCGCGTGGGACAGCTGCTCGACTACGTCGCCGGCGTGCATCCGCGCTTCGACCGCGCCAAGGCCGAGGGGTTTCTGGCGAGGGGCGGAATCCGGAGCGCCGATCAAGTCCGGAGGCTCTCCAAGGGCACGGTGACGCAGCTCCACCTCGCGGTGGTCATGGCGATCGACGCGAAGTTGCTCGTGCTCGATGAGCCGACGCTCGGCCTCGACCCGCTCGCTCGCAAGCAGTTCTACGACGCTCTGCTCCACGACTACTTCGATCACACCCGGACCATCGTGGTGACCACGCATCAGATCGGCGAGATCCAGGACGTCCTCACCGATTTCGCGTTCCTGAACGCCGGACAGATCGTGCTTACGGGCACCATGGAGGCGTTCGAGTCCCGTTATGCGCAGCTCAGGGTCCATCCGGGACGGCTGGACGCGGCCCGAGCGCTCGGGTCGATCCACGAGCGCCACGTTCTGGATCGGAGCATCCTGCTGTTCGACGGCGCCGACCGCGAGCGCCTCGAGATGCTCGGCGACGCGCGCAGGCCCACCCTGGGCGACCTGTTCGTCGCGGCGATGGAAGGCGGATCCCGCCGTATGGAAGTCGCGCGATGAGCACCTCCGCGAGTCCCGCGCCGGATCGCGCGATCGAAACTCAGGAGGCGACCCGCCCGGGAGCGGCTCGCATGAGATCGCTGCAATGGTCGGTGTGCCGCGAGCTGTGGCAGAACCGCTCGATCCTGATCGGTCCCCTCGCCGCGGGCTTCATCCTCATCGCGAGCTTCGTGATCGGCACGATCGCCGCACCGGAACGCGTTGCGGGGTTGCTGACGATGGCAGCGGAGACCCGGCACGACGCCGTCGCCCGTCCGTACGGCTTCGCGGCGGCCATGGTCGCGCTGGGTGCCTTGCTGGTGAGCGTCTTCTACTGCCTCGGCGCGCTCCAGGGCGAGCGTGTCGATCGCAGCATCCTGTTCTGGAAATCGCTCCCGGTCTCGGACACCACGACCGTCCTGTCCAAGGCGTGCATCCCCCTCGTGGTGCTCCCGCTCCTCGTCCTCACCGTCACCCTGGGAGTCCAGGCGGTCATGCTGCTGGCCAGCACGCTCGCGATGATCGCGACCGGGACGGACCCGGCGGTGTTGTGGCGCGAGTTGCCGCTGCTCGAGATGCCCATCGCGCTCCTCTACGGCATCGGCGTGATGACGGTCATCCAGGCGCCGCTCTACGCGTGGCTGCTCATGGTCTCGGCCTGGGCGCGGCGGCGCGCGGCGCTCTGGGCCTTCCTGCCGCTGCTCGGGATCGGAGCGGCGGAACAGATGGTGTTCGGACGCCACCCCCGCTTCAGGGACCTGATTGAGTACCTGATCATGGGTCCGTTCGCGCGAGCCTTCGCGGTGGACCCCACGCGTGCCGCCCCACCTCCCGTCATCGATCGCATCGCCCTGCTCGACCCGGCGGCGGTCTTCGGCGGGCTCGGTGTCTGGATCGGACTGGGCCTGACCGCGGCATTCCTGTTCATCGCCATCCGGTTGCGCCTCGATCGCGAGCCCGCCTGATCCGATGGCGTCTTCTCACGAGGTTCTCTCCAACCGAGGTGCATCCATGGATTCGAACAAGAGCCAGGCCCGACGCGCCGGGTTGCTGTATGTGTTGGCAAGTTCCCTCGCGCCCTTCGCCTACCTGTACGTACCCGGCGTCCTCCTCGTCGAGGGTGACGCTCTCGCGACCGCCGATCGGGTGCGCGCCTCGGAGAACCTGCTCCGCGCCGCCATCTTCGCCGAGCTCTACGGCGTGACCCTCCTCATCTTCGCGGCCCTGGCGCTGTACCAGCTCTTCAAGAACGTCGATCAGAAGACTTCGATCCTCATGGCCGTGATGATGCTGGTGTCGGTACCGATCTCGTACAGCAATGTGTTGAACAACATCGCACCGCTCATTCTCCTCAAGAACCCGGCGATCGCAGCGGCCCTCGATCCGGGCCAGGTGGCGGCCCAGGTGACGTTCTTCCTGCGGCTCCACAACTACGGCCTCGTCGTCAACCAGATCTTCTGGGGGCTGTGGCTGTTTCCGCTCGGAGTCCTCGTCATGCGGTCGGGCTTCATCCCACGCTGGCAGGCGTTCCCGCTCTTCTTCGCCGGCGCCGGTTACGTGATCAATTCGCTCGGCACGCTTCTCCTGCCGCCGTCGCTGCGATGGATCACCCAGTACGGGCAGGTCCTGGGAGTGGGTGAGGGGATCTTCAGCTTCTATCTGCTGATCTGGGGCGTCCGCGGACACGTCGTGGACCGAGTCGCCGCGCTCCTGTTCCTGATGTCCTTCGTGATCGGAACCGGGGCGCTGGTGTTGCTGAATCTCAAGCGAATCGA
>VBOY01000145.1 GCA_005893295.1 Candidatus Eiseniibacteriota bacterium
GAGCTGCCCCGACGCGACCAGACCGTACGGCAAGAGCAGCGCGCTGTCCTCCTAGGGCAGCACCGCCTGCGCCTTGACCCGCCGGCGGAACTCTTCGATGACGCGCTCGACGATGTTGGTCGTGCGCAGCCCCTTCCACTGACTTTCCGGGAAGCGATAGAACGTGAGCAACTCGTCGCCGGCCTCGTCGAGGCTCTCGACCACCGCCGGACATCGCTTCTTCCATTTCGTCGTGAGGCGCAGCGACGCCCGCCGCGCTCGTCCGCTCGTTTTCGGCGTAGACGATCTCGCGGTAGTCCTGCGGGACACGGTCGCCTCTACGATTCACGAATAGTCCGGGCTAGGCCACGTTCTCGAGCGCCGCCTCGAGGTCCCGCCCGCTCGCCATGTGTTGGGCGGCAGCGGACCGCGGGATCAGGCCGCTGAGCATCGCGCGATCGAGCGGTCGGCTGCGGCGCTCTAGTCGCGCGACGGCGACTCCACCGGCACGACCTCGACCACGCGCTTTTCGCCGCGGCGCAAGATGGTGAGCGTGGAAGGGACTCCGATCCGGGCCTCGGTGAGCGCGCCGTGGAGATCGTCGACGCCGGTCACCAGCTGATCCCCGAAGGCGATGACGATGTCGCCCTCGGCGAGCGATGCCCGATGCGCCGGGCTGCCGGTCTCCACGTGCACCACCATGAGCGCGGTCTCGGCGGCTACCCCGTGCTCGCGGGCCAGCCGCCGTCTCAGCGTGACGTGCTGGCCGCCGATTCCCAGGTAGGCGCGCCGGATGCGGCCGTCACGGATCAAATGGGTTGCGACGAAGCGCGCGGTGTTGACGGGAATGGCGAAGCACAACCCTTGCGCCGGAAAGATCACCGCCGTGTTGATGCCGACCACCTGGCCGCGCGCGTCCACCAGCGGCCCGCCCGAGCTGCCGGGATTGAGCGCGGCGTCGGTCTGGATGATGTTGTCCATCAAGCGGCCCGAGCGCGATCGAAGCGAACGGCCGAGCGCGCTCACCACGCCGGCGGTGACCGTGGCCTGGAAGCCGAACGGATTGCCGATGGCGATCACCAGCTGGCCGACCTTGAGCGACCCCGAGTCGCCGAGTGTGGCGTCGGCGAGGTCGGACCCGGAGACCCGCAACACGGCGAGGTCGGTGTCCGGATCGTCGCCCACCAGGTCCGCGGGCAGCCGGTGGCCGTCGGGGAGGGTCACCTCGCGGCTTCTCGCCCCGTGGACGACATGGCTGTTCGTGAGCAGCAGTCCATCGGGGGTGAACAGCACTCCCGAGCCGCTGCCGTCCGGACGGGCCCCTTTGCCGGCGGGCGGGCCGTGGCCGACGTCGATCTTGACCACCGCTGGACCAACCCGCTCGACCGCCTGGGTCACGGCCTGCGAGTAGGCGTCCAACAGGTGTTGTTCGGGGTCCAACGAGCCTCCTTCGAGGCGCGAAACGAGCCTTGCGCAGCACGTTGGATGCAGCGGGTGGCGTTCCGGTCCACCCGGCCCGCCGAGTGTGGGGCGCGAACCCCCGCATCGGCCCGAGCCGAAGCGGTTGCCGCTCGTCGCGCCCGCCGGTCCCGTGGGGTAGGTTCTCTTACGATGGATCGACTCACCGTGGAGCTCGGGGCCCTGGTTTTCCAGGCTCTGGTGACCACGCTGCTGGCGCTGGTCTACTGGTGGCTGTGGCGCCAGCAGCGGCGGCCGTACTTCGCGGTGTGGGCCCTGGCATGGGCCGCCTTCGCGGCGCGCCTGGGGTTCATTTCCGCGTTCGTCGTCACGGGCCGACACTTCTGGCTGTTCGCGCACCAGTCGGCCACCGGCGTGACGGCTCTGCTGCTGCTGTGGGCGGCGATCGTGTTCGCGCGCGGCGCGCGCTGGCGCCGCCGTTACCTGTGGCTCGGGGTGGTGGTGGTGGGCTGGGCCTACATCGCGATCTACGTCATCCGGGACATGCGCACGGCGGGGCTCTCCGCGGCCATCGCCCTGGCGGCCGTGACCCTGGGAACCGGATTCGTGTTCGCGCGCCATGCGCGCCGGCGGGAATCCCTCGGCGCCGGCGTGCTGGCGTGGACCTTCTTGCTGTGGGGGCTCCACCACCTCGACTACCCGCTGGTGCGTTCGCTCGGTAGCGCGGTCCTCTACGGCGTGTTCGCCGACGTGCTGTTCATCGTCGCCGCCACCGTGGGCACGCTGTTGATGGTGTTGGGCGACGGGCGCAAGGCGCTCGAGGCGCGGAGCCATCAGCTCGAGCAGCTCACCGGGCTGCTGGTGCGCGCCCAGGAAGACGAGCGCCACCGCATCGCCCGGGAGCTGCACGACGAGGCGGGCCAAATCCTCACCGCGGTCAAGATCGAGCTCGATCTCGAGGGCCGAACCGAGGCCGGCGAAATGGTGGGCCGCGCGCTCGCCCAGGTGCGCGACCTGAGCAACCTGCTGCGGCCCTCGGCGCTCGATGACTTGGGGCTTTCGCCCGCGCTCCACGTCCTGGTCGACGAGTTCGGGCGCCGCGCCCACGTCGACGCCACGATCGACCAGGCGCGGCCGCTTCCACCGCTCTCGGACGAGGTCGAGGTGGCGATCTACCGCGTGGTCCAGGAGGCGCTGACGAACGTGGCGCGGCACGCGGCGGCGCGGAGTGTGCATGTCCAGCTCGGCGCCGCGAACGGAAGCGTGCGGCTCGAGGTGTGCGACGACGGTCGCGGCGTGACGGGAGAGCCCACGCCTCATCTCGGGCTGCTGGGGATCCGCGAACGGGTCACCGCCCTGGGGGGCACGCTCGAGATCGAGGGAGCGCCCGGTCGCGGGTTTCGCATCGAGGTGGTCATTCCCGTCGTGGCTCGAGCATGAGCGGGACCAAGATCACGCGCGTGTTGCTGGCCGACGATCACAACCTGGTGCGAGCCGGCGTGCGACGCATCCTCGAGTCGCAGCCAGGCTTCGTCGTCGTGGACGAGGTGGCGGACGGTCGCGAAGCGCTCGCCGCACTCGAGCGCAACACCGTCGACGTGCTGGTGCTCGACCTGACGATGCCCGGTCTCGATGGCTTCGAGGTGCTGGCGCGCGCCAAGCGGGTCCAGCCCCGACTCAGGATCCTGGTGCTGACGATGCACGCCCATGCCGAGTACATCGCGCGGGCGGTGCGGGAGGGAGCCGATGGGTATCTGCTCAAGGATTCGGCGGTCCAGGACCTGGTCCAAGCGATCGAGGCGGTCATGGCGGGCCGCGCGTACTACAGCCCGCCGGTGCAGCACGAGCTGAGCCGTTTGGTGCGCGCGGGCACGGCGCTCGCGCATCCGCTGGACCAGCTGAGCGAGCGCGAGCGCGAAGTGCTGCGTCTGGTCGCGCGCGGCCTCGCCACCAAGGAGATCGCCGCCGAGCTCGAGATCAGCCCGCGCACCGTCGATTCACATCGCGCCAACCTGATGCGCAAGCTGGGGTTGCGCTCGGTGGCGCTGCTCACGCAGTTCGCGCTGCGCGAGGGCCTGCTCGAGGGCCCGTAGAACTACCGACTGTGGCTCCGCACCCTTTCGCATGGCGGACGCGGAATCGACCTGCGATACCTGGGTCATCATGACGACCGTGCCCCACACGCGGCGGGCGCAGGCGCGCACCACGGCCATCGAATCGCTGCGCGCGCTCACGATCAGCCACCACACCGCGAGCCTCGAGGAGCTCGAGCGTCTGGCCCTGTCGCCGGCAGCCCGCGATGCCCTGGCGCGCCGCCTCGAAGGGGTGGGGATCGACGCGGTGCTGCTCGCCACCTGCAATCGCACCGAGCTGTACTGGATCTCGGGTGGCCGCGAGGTCGACGAGATGGTTCACGCGGCGCTGCGCGGAGCGGGCGAGCCGGACGAATTGCCAGGCGAGCACTTCACCGGTCTCGAAGCGCTGGCGGCGGTCACCCATCTGTTTCGTGTCGCCTGCGGCCTGGAATCGCTCGTCCTCGGAGAGGCGGAGATCCTGGGCCAGGTC
>VBOY01000146.1 GCA_005893295.1 Candidatus Eiseniibacteriota bacterium
TCAGGTGCTGCTCTACCCGGCCGGAGAGCCGTCGGACAAGCTCACCTACCAGGCGAGTCTGCAGCTCCCCTCGGGATGGAAGTACGGAACGGCGTTGCCGGTTCAGGGCGAGAGCGCCGGCTCGATTCGCTTCGCTCCCGCTTCGCTGACGATGCTGGTGGATTCGCCGGTACTGGCCGGCATGAACTTCCGCCGGGTCGACCTGGCGCCGGGGGCCACGCCGCACCAGTACCTCGACATGGCTTCCGACAGCAAGATCGGTCTCGCGATGCCCGACGATCAGGTCACGAAATACCGCCAACTCATGGCGGAAGCCTACGCGCTGTTCGGGGCGCGGCACTTCCGCGAGTACCACTTCTTGCTCTCGCTGAGCGATCACGTCGCGCATTTCGGGCTCGAGCATCACGAGTCGAGCGACGATCGCTCCTGGGAGCGTATGTGGCTCGACGAGGACAAGCGTATCGCGGCTTCGAACCTGCTCGCGCACGAGCTTGCACATTCCTGGAACGGGAAGTATCGGCGGCCGGCCGGTCTCGCCACGCCAAACTATCAGGAGCCGATGAAGGGCGACCTGCTCTGGGTCTACGAGGGGCTCACCCAGTACATCGGATTCGTGCTGGCGAATCGGAGCGGTGTCCGCACGCCCCAGCAGACGCGGGACGCCCTCGCGCTGGCGGCGGCCGAGCTCGACAACCGCCCGGGCCGTACCTGGCGGCCGCTCCTCGACACCGCGGTCGAGGCTCAGCTGCTCTACGACGCTCCGCCCGAATGGGCTTCGTGGCGGCGCGGGACGGACTTCTACAACGAGGGCCTGCTTCTCTGGCTCGAGGCGGACGTCACGATCCGCCAGCTCACCCGTGGCAAGCATTCGCTGGACGACTTCTGCAAGGAGTTCCACGGTGGCCCGGGCGGCCCGCCGAAAGTGGTGCCGTACAGCTTCGAGGACTTGGTGAGCACGCTGAACGGGATCGCCCCTCACGACTGGCGTGGATTCTTCGAGGCCCGACTCCATTCGCTCTCGCCGCGCGCGCCCCTGGGAGGAATCGAGCACGGTGGCTGGAGGGTGGCGTACACGGACAGCATGTCCCCGTACATGAAGTCGATCGCCAAGGCTCGTGAGAACATCGATCTTCGTTTTTCGCTCGGCCTCCTCGTGGCGGACGGGAAGGAAGGGCAAGGCCTCATCCAGGATGTGATACCAGGCAGCCCGGCCGCGAAGGCCGGCGTCGCGCCGGGCGTCACGCTGGTCGCGGTGAACGGGCGCCGCTGGTCCAAGGAGGAGCTACTCGACGCCGTGCGCGCGACCAAGGGCGGTGAGCCTCTGGAGCTCCTGGTCGACAACGGCGAATTCTATCGCACCTCCAAGCTGCAGTACCGGGGCGGCCAGCGCTATCCATACTCGCGTCACATGCGCCGCCGGTGAAGTAGAGGCATGCGATCCTCACGTGGCCCACACATCTGCTCCCGGTCGCGGGCCTCCCCCTTAGGGCCCCCTGGGCGGCCGCCTCATCCATCAGTGCGACGCGCCGCCGCCTTCGAACCCCCGCCCCTTGCGCATCAGGAGGAGCAGCGGGATCGCGAATCCGAGCGCAACCCCGAACAACAGGAACAGTCGTTCGAACGAGAGCATCGTCGCTTGGCGCGTGACCTGCGCGCTGAGCAGCGTAATCGCGTCGTGCTCGGCATTCGCCGGCAGCACGCCGCGGCGGATGAGTGTGTTCGTGAGCGCCGAAAGCCGCGCGCGCGTGGCGTCGTTGAACTGCGTCACGTTCTCCACCAGCGCCGCCCGCTGGATCGCCTCGAACCGCGTGAGCAGCGTCGCCGAGACAGCGATGCCGACGCTGCCGCCGAGTTGCCGGAGCAGATTGAACAGCCCCGTACCGTTGGGGATCTTGTCCATGGGTAACTCGGCGAGCGCGAGGTTCGTCATGGGCACGAAGATCAGCCCGAGGCCGACGCCGCGCCAGATCATCGGCCACAGGAAGTCGTGCCGGCCGCTCTGGGTCGTGAAGTGCGAGAGCTGCCACATGGCGTACATGAAGATCGCGGCGCCGATCACCACGCTGATCCGCGCGTCGAACTTGCCGCGCATGCGCGCGGTCAACCCCATCGTGACGGCGCTCGCGAGCGCGCCCGGCAGGATCACCATGCCCGTTTGGTTGGCGGTGAATCCCAGGAGTTGCTGTAGATAGACAGGCAGCACGAACACAGTGGCGTAGAGGCACACTCCGAGCATGCCACCAAATGCGACGCCGGCCGCAAGCTGCGGGCTCTTCAGGATGCGCAGGTCCACGACCGGGTGTTCGGTCGCGAGCTCGTGCCACACGAAACCCACGAGCGACACCGCGCTGACGATTGCGTACAGCACCACCTCGCGCGACGCGAACCAATCGAGACGCTCGCCGCGCTCGAGCATGGTCTGGAGCGTACCGACGCCGAGCGCCAGGAGCACCAGCCCCAGCCAGTCGATCCGTTCGACCTTGCGCGCATAACGCGAGTCGCGAAGGTAGGTCAGCGTCAGCAGCAGCGCGACGATTCCGAATGGGATGTTGATGTAGAAAATCCACGGCCACGAGAACACGTCGGTGATGTAGCCGCCGAGGGTCGGCCCCAGGGTCGGGCCGACCATTACGCCGACGCCGAAGATCGCCATCGCCGTACCGTATTCGGACGGTGGGAACACCTCGTACAGCACCGCCTGGGCGGTCGCGAGCAGCGCACCACCGCCGAGGCCCTGTAGCACGCGCCAGAACACGAGCTCGACGAGCGAATGCGAGTTGCCGCAGAAGAACGATGCGATCGTGAACAGCGCGATCGAGCCGGCGAAGTAGCGGCGCCTCCCGAACACGGCCGACAGCCAGCCCGTGATCGGCAGCACGATCACGTTGGCAACGATGTAGCCCGTCGACACCCAGGCGATCTGGTCGAGCGTTGCGCCCAGATTGCCCATCATGTGCGGGATCGCGACGTTGACGATGCTCGTGTCGATCAGCTCCATGATCGACGCGAGCGTCACCGTGATCGCGATGATGTACCGGTTCGCGTACGGGTCGGCCTGCGCGAACGGCGCGGCCCGGGCGGTGGCCGGACTCAGCGAGGCGGTGGCCATGGGGCGCCCGGCTCCGTCACGAACGTCGGCCGTGATCGGCGGTCGTCACCGTCGCGACGACGCTCATGCCCGGCCGCAGGACGTGCTCGGCGTCGGAACCGCCGTCGATCCGAATGCGCACCGGGATACGCTGGACGACCTTGGTAAAGTTGCCGGTCGCGTTGTCTGGGGGCAGCAGGGAGAACCTGGCGCCCGACGCAGGGCTCAGGCTCTCGACCGTGCCCCAGAACTTGCGGCCCGGGTACGAGTCCACCTTGAACTCCACCCGGTCGCCCACGGCCACGTTTTGAACCTCGGTTTCCTTCAGGTTCGCGACCACCCACACGTCCTCGAGCGGCACGACGCTCATGAGCGGCTGGCCGACCTGGACGAGCTGGCCGACCTCGACGTCCTTCCGGCTGACCACGCCCGACACGGGCGCGACGAGCCGCGTGTACGAAACCTGGAGCGCGGCCTGGTCGCGAGCCGCGCGCGCCGCGGCGAGCCGCGCCGACGCCCCGGCCTCCGAGGCCGCGGCGCCCTCCACCTGATCGCGCGCGGACTGGAGCTGCGCGTCGGCCACCCGGACCGCCGCCTCCGCCGCGTCGAGCTGCTGGCGGCCGATCACGCCGCGCGCGGCGAGCGTGCGGTAGCGCACGACGTCGCCGCGCGCCTTCCATGCCGCCGCCTCGGCCTGATTCACGTTCGCCCGCGCCGCCGCGAGTTGCGCCTCCATCTGACCGACACGGGGTCCCACACCCGCCACCGCCTGCGCCGCGGCCATGTCGGCCTCCGCCTGCGCGAGCTTTGCTGCCAGGTCGCGATCATCGAGGATCACGAGCGTCTCGCCTGCCCGCACCCGCTGGTTCTCGCGGACGCGCACCACGGCCACGAACCCGCTCACCTTCGGCAGCACCGGGATCACGTCGCCCTGAATCTGCGCGTTGTCGGTCGACACGTGGTGCCGGCCGTAGAGCCACTGCCGCGTGCCGAATCCTGCGAACGTCATCATGACCAGAAACACGACGATGAGCGGGATCGGGCTGCGACCCGATTTCGTAGGGGCCGGAGTGGCCGGTGCTGCAGGCGTGGGGGCCGCAGGCGCCGACTGGCCGGACGCGGCGCCATCTCCGGTCGCTGGCCGGTGCGTGCGGGTGTCTGGCGGGCTCGCTGGCACGGGATTCGAATGCTCGATGGTTCGGCTGCTCATGATCGTCCTCGGTTGGCTTGTCGATGCATGGCTAGTGGATGCTCTGGGCGACGCCCACCGCGCGCGCGAGGTTGACGCGCGCCAGCGCAATCGCGAAGCGCGCGTCGATGTCGACGTCGCGGGCGCGAACCAGCGACGACTGGGCGTCGATCACTTCGATGTTGCCTGCGACTCCAGATGTGAACCGCTCAGTCGCCTGCGACAGCTCCTCGTCCGCGAGCTGGAGGCGGTCCGTAGCGACGCGCTGCTGCTCCATGCCGGATGCCAGGTCGAGCAGTGCCGCATTCACGTCGGCGACGATCTGCTCTCGGATGTCGCGCTCCCGCACCTCGGATTCACGCAGCAGCGCGGTCTGCTCATCGACCCGCGCCTCCCGCCTCATCCCGTCGAACAGCGGCACCGTGACCGCCACGCTCACCTGTCGGGTGGCGATGGCGTCGGTGGCGTGCTCGCCGCTCCGGCCGTAGTCCGCTGCCACGTCCATCCGGGGCACGCGCTCGAGCTGGATCGCCCTGCGACTCGACTCCGCCAGTCGCGCGCGCGCCGACTCTGCCGCCAGCTCCGGCCGGCGCCCGATCGCGAGTGAAACTGCGGCTTCTGGCTCATCAGGAGCAGTCGAGCCGCCCAGCGACGTGTCGAGCGAATCGCTCAGCGCGAGCGCCCCCATGGGGTCGAAGCCGAGAGCCCGCGCCAGATCGATGCGGGCGCGATCGAGCTGGTTCCGCGCGACGAGCAGGGCGCCCTGGGCGGACGCGCGTTGCGTGCGCGCCCGGGTGCCGTCGACATGGGGCGCGAGGCCCGCCTTGATTTGCGCCTCGGCAATCCCGACCAGCGAGTCCGCCAGGGCAAGATCCGACCGCCGCGCGCCGACCACTGCCTGTGCCCGAGCAGCCCGCAGGTACGCGATCGCCGCCGCCTGTGCCGCCGCTTCGGCGCTGGCGCCCCGATCGGCACGCGACGCGTCGAGCCGGCGGCGCGACGCACCGATCCGCTCCCA
>VBOY01000002.1 GCA_005893295.1 Candidatus Eiseniibacteriota bacterium
CTAGGTTCGATTCCTAGGCGGCGCACCAAATTGGAACCCGGCGAACCCTGCCTGAGTCGCTCCCTATCACCGGACGATCACGCCGCGGGCGGTCAGGGCGCGGTTACCGTGCGTGAGCCTGAGCAGATAGACCCCTGCCGGTAGCTGTGCGCCCGTGCCCAACGGCAGGGCGTGGATGCCTGGGCCCAGGAACCCCACCTGTCGTTCCATCACGCGCCGTCCGCCGACGTCGAACAACTCCAAGCGCGCCGGCCGGTCATCGGGCAGCGAGAAATCCACCGAGCCCTGCGCGCCCGATGGATTCGGCCGCAACCCGCGGAGGCTCGCACCGTCTGGCGCCCGCGCGTTGCCCGGCGGCGACACGCCGCCAGGGGCACTGCCGATGTTGAGCAAATCGGCAATGCCGTTCGCGTCGTAGCACGCAGCCGCCACGTCCGCCCAGCCATCCCCGTTCAGATCTCCCATGACGACCGAGGCAGGGTAGTAGGTCGTTCCGTAGTCCGTTCTCGGCGCGAGCGTGCCGTCGCCGTTTCCAAGCAGAACGGACAGCGTGTTTCCTCCGGCGTTGGCGACCGCCACATCGGCTTTCCCGTCTCCATCGAGGTCCCCGATCGCCGCGGAGACCGGAGCGTTTCCAACCTTGAAGTCCGTCCTGGCTCCAAGGGTCCCATCCCCGTTCCCGAGCAGGACGGATACCACTCGGGAGTTCCAGCACACCGCGACCAGATCGAGCCTTCCGTCTTCGTTCAAGTCGCTCAGTGTAACGAATTGGGGCTGGTACCCTGACCTGTAGGATCGAGCTTGCCGTCGCCGTTCAGGTCCCCGCCGGCCATGGCGATGGGATTCGTCCCTGCCGGGAACGTCGCCGCCACGTCGAACGTCCCGTCACCACGACCGAGCATGGGGGTCACCACATTACTGAGGTAGCTCACCGCCGCCACGTCGAGGCTTCCGTCGTGATTCAAGTCCCCGAGCGCCACGCGGATGGTTCCCGCTGCTGTCGGGAAGTCCATCCTGGTTCCGAAAAACCCCGCCCCGTCGCCCAGGAGGACCGAGACCATGCCAGGGGAGACGTCCGTTACGACCAGGTCGCGCTTGCCGTCCGCATTCACGTCCGCGATTTTCACGTCCGCGGGGAGCCCCTGCGTGGCGTAGCTCGTCGGCCGGAACAACGTCCCATCGCTACGGGCGAGCAGCACCAATACGGTCTGGGCATTGGTGTTCGCCGTCGCTAGATCGGATCGCCCGTCGCCGTTCACATCTCCGATTGCCAGCGAATTCGGCATGGTCCCCATCTTGTAATCGCTCACCCGCACGAATGTTCCATCGCCGATGCCGAGCAGGACCGAAAGGCTCGAATCCTGGTTCGCCGTCGCCAGATCGGGGATCCCGTCGCCATTCAGGTCCCCGCTCACGATGGCCATGGGCGACACTCCGGTGTCGAAATCTGTTCTCGCCGCGAACGTGCCGTCGCCGTTGCCGAGCAGCACAGACACCGTGGTGAATGAAAAGTTCGCGTTCGCGGTCGCCAGATCGCTCTTGCCGTCCCCATTCAGGTCGCGGACGACTAGAGAAATGGGGTCTCCCGCCGTGCCGAAGATCCCGCTCGGCAGGAAGGTGCCGTCGCCGTTGCCGCGTAGCACGGCCACGGCCCTCCCGCCAAGGTCCGACGCCACGAGATCGGGATGACCGTCACCGTCTAGGTCGTCGATGGCGATCGAGCGCACGTCCCCCCGGCCACCCGTCGCGAAGCTCATGGCCGTGCCGAAGGCCCCGTCGGCGCTGCCGAGCAGCACCGACACGACATGGTAGTCGCTCCCGACGGCCAGATCGGGATTTCCGTCTCCGTTCAGATCTCCAATCGCGACGCACTCTGGGTTGTCCGACGTCGCATAAGAGATGAAAGGCGCGGTGAAGACGTGGGCCGCATGAGCGGCTCGGAAGGGGAGCACCGACGTGCCGATCGCGAAGAGCGCGGCCGAGAAGAACGCCAGGGCACGATGCGAGCGCATGCGAAAATGGTACGCTCGGCCATGGGCCCGGTCCATCGCCGCGTTCCGAACCCGTATTCTCTTGCGCTACCGGGGTATCACCCTGCCTCGAGCGTCAGCATGTGCCGCTCGTTGACGTCGCCAATGTCCGGGCCGTCGAACACGTGCACCTGAGACCAGGGCGCTCCATCGTCGACCGGAAATCTCCGTCCGATGAAGCACGGCCTGACCAACGGCCACTGTAGCCCAACTGTAGCCGTGCCAAGCGGGACGAATCGGGCTCAAGCGTGACTTGGGGTTGAGCGAAAGCGGTGCGAAAGGCGTGTGCTCGCCACGCTTCGCCCCGATTCGTCCCCGTTCAGTAGGTTCTAGGTTCGATTCCTAGGCGGCGCACCAACTTACCCTCTCGGCTCCGACCGCGACTGCAGCCCGAGGACGGATGTCTTCGTTCTGAGTCGCCGACGCCTCTGGCGCATCCGTAGGCCGAGATACCGCCAAGCTCGACGCGGGGCGATCGCCGCGAGCACCGAACTGGTATAGGCACCTGATGGCGGATCAGTTCGCCGTTCCGATGCGGATGAGCGACTTGACGGCTCGTCGTTCGTTCATGGCGGTGTAGGCGTCGACGATCCCGTCGAGGCTGGTGGCGTAGTCGAAGACGCGTCCCGGGTTGATCTTGTGTTCGAGGACGTCAGGAAGCAGTTCGGGGATGTACCGGCGGACGGGTGAGACGCCGCCGCGGAGTCCGATGTTGCGGAAGATCACGGTGTCGATGGGCACCTGGACGTCGTGTGGGGCGCCGATCGCGCCGACGATAGAGCCGACGCGGGCGATGCTGAATGCGGTGGCCATGGACTGCCCGGTCCCGACGCATTCGAGCGCGGCTTCGACTCCGATCCCGCCGGTCATGTCCAGAATCTTTGCGGTGGCTTCGTCTCCGCGTTCGGCGAGGATGTCGGTCGCACCGAACTCGCGTGCGAGTGCCTGGCGTGCGGGGTTGCGGCTGAGGGCGATGATGCGTTCGGCGCCAAGGCGTTTGGCGGCGATGACCGCGCAGAGGCCGACCGCGCCGTCCCCGACGACGGCGACGCTGTCACCGTCCTTGACGCCGGCGCTCACGGCGGCGTGGTGGCCGGTGCACATCACGTCGGAGAGGGTGACAAGCGAGGCGAGGGTTTCGTCGGAGTGGCCGCTGCCCGGGACGGGAACGAGTGTGGCGTCTGCGAAGGGCACCCGTACCGCCTCGCCCTGTCCGCCGTCGACGCCGTGATTTCCGAATGAGCCGCCGTTCAGACAGTTCGACGGCCAGCCCGCGGCGCAATTGGAGCAGGTGCCGTCGCAGAAGGTGAAGGGCGCGATGACGAGGGTGCCCCTCTTGACGCCGCGAACCTCAGCCCCGGTTTCTTCGACGACGCCGATGAACTCATGCCCGATCGGGCCGAGCGCGTGCGGGGACTCGCCGCGGTAGTACCACAGGTCTGAGCCGCAGACGCAGCCCAGCACGACCCGGACGACCGCGTCGGTGGGCTGCCGGATCTGGGGGTCGGGGCGCTCGCCGAGCGTGATGTCCCCCGGTCCACCGTAGATGGTTGCTCGCATTGGTTTTCTCCTGGTAAAGGAGAAGAGTCGGAGCCCGCGCGTCCGTCCTTCCGGAGCGACCGCATGCCCGCCCACGGTTCGGCCACCCCACGTCGCCCGAGGTGAGCATATTTGGGATCACCGAGCTGTAGCCCAACTGTGGCCGCGGGAATCGGGACGAACCGGGATCAGGTTCTAGGTTCGATTCCTGGACGGCGCACCAACTTGCCGAGAGCGCTCGGCCCGTCCGAACGGGTTATTTCCCGCTCGTTGCCCGCATCATGGCCGCCTGGATCGCGGCGGTGATCTGCGGTGCGCCCGCGTCGCCTCGATAGACGTTCGGCTTGAACGACACGCGTTTCTTCTCGCCGGACTCCTCGTACGCGACGACGACCCATGGCTGCCGCGGATTGGAATCGTTGAGCCCGACGTCTCGAAGGGCGGAAGCCGGAATGACCAGCGTTTCCTTCTTCGTTGTGTAGGTGATCCCGGTGGAGTCCACGGTCAACGTGCCGTCGCCCTTCGGCGCGCCGAACATGCTCGATAGCGTCGTTCCGGCGGTGACCTTGTCGGCCTTCTCGACATGTTTGAACGTCCTGGGGAGCGCGCTCCCCCGGAGCCACTCGTCCAGAGCCTTTACGTCTTTCTTGGCGAGCCGAGCGGTCGTCGACCCCAACTCGAGCGTGTCGCTACTCGAGCTGTCGGCGAAAACGACCACCGAGATGACGTAGTCGCCCTCGGCGAAGGCGTCCTGTGGATATTTGATGACGGTGTCGCGGTGTGCTTCGAGCATCACGTGGATCGAACTCTCCAGCCCAGGCGCTGGCGGTCGCAGTCTCATGGCGACCCATACGGGGTCCGTGGACTTGCTCGAGATGGGGATGGCCACTACCCCTTGCCCGCCCGGACTCGGAACGATGTTGGATAGTCCGACAGCGACTCTCTTGAGCACGATCGGCTTCCAGGGGCTCGCGGCGCCCGCGATCTGCGCGGCTATGAAGATGGAAGAAACGAATGCGACAGCAGTGTGTGGACGAGGCATCGGAGCGGCCCTCCCTGCGGCAACGGGACGCGAGCCCGGCTTGAGTAGCGGGACGCTACAGCCAGGGCCAGTCTGTGTCACCGAGGGAAGCAACCGCGATGTCGATTATGAGATCCGGCTCGCCCGGCTGGGATCCGCTCCTGTGGAACGCGCCCCCGCGTGCCGAAGGGAGTACGGCGCGATGCCCCATCGGCTTCCTGCTGACGGGCAGCGGGGGCGGGTGCTCGCCCGCGAGCGTCGGCACGGAGACGACCGGTGGTGCTGGCCCAGGGCCGCCGGCAAACGGGCGGCACCCTGAGATGCCGCCCGTTCGTGCAGTGTTCTCGCGATGGGTCCTGCGATGTCTCGACAACCCCCTCCGGCGAGTAACCCATGATCAGGGATTCGGTTTCACTCCTGTATCCACCCAGACCACGAGGTCGCGGAAGTTCGCAGCGATCTCCGCGGGCGTGAAGTTCACGTGCCCATAGCGGTCCGTCAGACGCTGGAGCAGCAGAGCCGAAGCCCCCGCCGCCGCCACGCGTTGCTGGTAGATGGACTCATGGAAGATTGGCACTACCGGGTCGCGCGTGGTGGCCATCGCCAGGAATGGAATCGCGAGGTGCCCGTCCGGCTCGTAGTAATGCTCGAGGTAATTCACGGCATCCGGCGTCGCAGAATACCTTGCCACTGTGGCGTTGATGTGGTCGAGAACCGGCGGAGGCACCGGGCCCGTATACACCACATCCGTGTTCTCGAAGAAGGAGTGACTGTGGGTCCTGTCGAACAGGTCGTTCGCGCCCTGAAGCTGGAATCCCAGCCCGTTCAAGATCGAGGCCACGAGCTCATTGCCGTTCGCGAACGGGAGTCTCCCGCCCATCAATGCGACGAGGAGGCCCGCCCGGGACGGGTCGGCCTGGATCGCCCCCACGACCGGACCCGCGATCTGCGCGTTGAAGTCGGCGATCGGGGGAACGTCGTAGAGGGTCCCCGGCAACAGGCCGGGAGGAAAGATCGCATCGAACAGGACGCGCAGCGTTCCAATGTAGTCCAGCTCGGCACGTGTCCCGCCGAGGACGCCACACACCGTGAGCGCGCCGGCGTAGTGTTCGGGATGGGTCTCTGCCAGATCGAGCACGATGATTCCGCCCAGCGATGAGCCGATGAGGAAGACGCGGCGCGGACGGCCGAACTTCGAGACGAAGATGCCTCGCAGCTGTTCCGTCCTCTGCACACCATCCTTCAGCGCATAGCCGTTCTCGGAGAAGCTGGAGTATGCGACGGCGAATCCCTGCCCCAGCAGCAGTGCCTTGAGCTGAGCGATGTCGGGCAGGTGAATCGAGTCGGCCGGATTGGTATAGCCGTGGGCGTAGAGGATGAGATCCCCATTCCACTCGCTCGGCACATCGATCGAGTACTGAGTTCCGGGGCCGATCGTGCCTTCGGCGTGTCCCGGAGAGCCGAGATTGGCGGACCTGAGGGATGAGAGCTCGCGGTCGCTCAGCCTGCCGTCGGGTGCGGCACCGCTCGAGACCGGATCCAGTGGAAGGTGCCGACCGCAACCCGCAACGGCCGAGACGAGGACAACGAGAAATCCAAGGACGAGAACCCTGCGCATGGCGGCCTCCTACGAGAGGGTGCGCGGTACGTGACGCGGCAAGACACGTGCGGTCCTCAGAAAGGCAGCGCCCAAAGCGCGGAGACTGCCGATCCGCGGCCGAACGACCGGGAACGAAGAGCGTCCCTACTCTCTGGGGCATCCGTTAGGCGTCAGATCACGCCTGCACCCGAGTCGGGATGGGCGGCCAGGGCGGGCCAGACCGCGCCAGCAAGCAGTTCGCGCGGGCTGATTGGCGAAAAGTATGCGCTCGGCGGGCCATGGCGTCCATGGGTATGTCGGTAGCCGCAGCCTGATGTGCCCGCGCCGGTCGCATGATGGCCAGCGCCGAATCGGCTGCCACGCTAGCGGCGGCCTGATGCCCTTGGGCCGGTCACATGATGGCTCCACCGCCGAGTCGACCACGGCGCGGCGGCGGCAGCCTGATGCGCTCGGGCGGGTCACATCGTGGATCCTCCACCACAGGGCGTCCATGGGACGCCCCGCGAGGCGCTGGGGGAGGCGTGCTCCTGCGCCCGTCTCCCGGCCCGTTGGACCGCGCTCTCTTGGCCCCTTATCCTGCGCCGTCATGCCCTGGGGCCGCACATCTCTCGACTGTGCCTTGCCGCGCCCTGCGATCGCGACGTCCCGCGCCTCGCTCGCCGCTTTGTGCCTGGTCGCGGCGGCCCTGTCGCCACGCCCGGCGCGCGCGATCCAGCTTCCCGAGGAGCGCATCGCCACCGCTGACCCCCTCTACCTCGACCTCGAGCGGCTGGCCACCCGCTTCGGGCAGCAACCGCGCTTCCTCTCGTCGCGCCCCCTGCGGCGGGCGGAGGCATCGGGGTTTCTCGACTCGCTCGCCACACGCCATCCGGAAGCCGCGCAGGATCCCGCCTATCGTCGCGCCCTACGCACCCTGCGGCCCGACGCTCCCGGCGGCAAGCCGGCTCTGGTACACGCGACGGGCGATGGCAACGAGACCGTCGAGATCTCGGCGTACCTGGCCGCGCTCTACGCGGACGACATCCGCAACCGGCCCGATGTGGATCGCGACTATCGTGGGGGCCTGACGCTGGCCGCCACGCCTGATCCAACTTGGGTGGTAAGCGTCGACCTCTACGCGGGCACCTCGTCACAGGGCGGCCGCGGCACGCCGCGTCTGGGCACGTCGAACGCGCTGGTCGAAGGCGTCGACTTCAATACCTGGATGGGCGAGGCATACGTCGAGGGCCACCTGGGTGCGCTGCGTGCCCTGGCGGGGCACTCATGGCTGCGCTGGGGACCGGGCCGCGAGGGCACGCTGGCGCTCTCGGATGCCGCCCCCGCGCTCGACATGCTGCGCGCCGAGATCACCATGTTCAGCGCCTGGCGGTTCACGTGGTTCGTGGCGCTGCTCGATCCCGGGCCGCAGACCTACCTTGCCGGCCATCGCCTCGAGTGGTCACGCGGGGGCGTGCTCACCGCGGGGCTCACCGAGATGGCGCGTTTCGACGGAAACAGCCAGGCGCCGCTCTACCTCATGCCGCTCGTGCCCTACTCGTACTGGGAGAAACGCCGCAAGACCTCACCCGACTACGCCGTCCCGGGCGACACCACGGGCATCGCGCTCGGGAAGAACAACACGCTCTACGCAACGGACGTCTCGTGGAGTCCGCGGCCGGGCTGGCGGGCGTGGGGTGAGTTCCTGATGGACGATTTCTCGTTCAGCAACGACTACAAGCCCGACATGATCGGCTACCAGGCGGGCCTCGAGCGGCGGCTGGCCCTGGGCGCGCCCGACGCGGGCCGCGCGCTCGAGGCTGCGCTCGAATACACGCGTGTCCACAACTTCACCTACTCCGTGGATCACGGCCACGACTTCGCGCTGCAGGGCTTCCCGCTGGGCTTCGTTCTGGGTCCCGACGTGGCCTCGCTCGCGGGCGACCTGGTCTACGAGCACGGCCCGGCCTGGGAGTTCGGCCTGCGGGGCGAGTGGCGCAGGAAGGGCGAGGGCGCGGTGGGCCATCCCTGGATCAGGGGCACCGGCCCGGTGGACGCTTCGCAGCTCTCCGGCGTGGTCACGCGCGAGACCCGCGTCTCGGGCTCGCTGATCTACTCCCCCACGCGACAGATGCGCGTGGAAGGAACGCTGGGCAGAAGCGACATCGCGAACGAGGATCACGTCGCTGGCCGGTCGAGCAGCTCGTGGCCGTTCGCGCTGCGGACCACGCTCGCCTGGTAACTCGACCCGCCGTCACCGCGACGCGGATGGTAGGTCGCTCAGCAGGCTCCGCGACCCAGCACCATCACCGGGAAGGTCTGGAGGATGAGACCCAGATCGGTCCACAGAGTTGCGTGATGCCCATACTGGAGATCGAGCAGCACCATCTCCTGGAACGGGACGCGGCTCCGTGCGCGCACCTGCCACAGCCCCGTGCAACCCGGCAGCACGTCGAGCCGCCGGCGCTGCCAGGGCTCGTACAGCTCCCACTCCCACGGCAGGCAGGGGCGCGGCCCCACCAAGCTCATCTCGCCGCGCAGCACGTTCCAGAGCTGCGGCAGCTCGTCGAGCGATAGCTTCCTCAGCCACGCGCCCACGGGCGTGACGCGTGGGTCATTGAGGGGCTTGTAGATCTTGCAGCCGTTGGGCGTAGTCTCGGCGTGCCGGCCTTCGCGGATGAAGCCGTTCATGTAGGCGCGGTAGGCGTGCGAGTCGCTCCCCTCTCTCATCGTTCGGAACTTGTACATCTTGAAGGGACGCCCGCGCCGGCCCAACCGCTGCTGCGCGAACAGCGCCGGGCCGGGGGACGAGAGCTTCACCAGGATGCCGATGGCCACCAGCAGGGGGAGGAGCACGGTCAGCCCGGCGAGCGATCCCGCGATGTCGGTCGCGCGCTTGAAGAACGCCTCGACGCGGCTGCGCACGGGTCGAAGCCGCAGATGATGGACGTGCCGGAACGATGCCGGCAGCTCGCATTTGAAGCCCGACTCGCACGGGAAGGCGACGGTGACCTGCGAGCCGCCGTCCAGGCAGGCGAACGCGGTGTCGAAGGCGTGCGCGAGGCATTCGCCGTCGGCCTCGACGACCACCTCGCCGCAGCCGTGCTCTTCGACCGCGCGGGCGACGTCGTCCGGTGAATAGCCGGCCAGCGCACGCACCCCTGCGAGGCGCTCGCCGAGGTTGGTGGTCTCGAACTCGGAGATCAGCCGCGGCAGCTCCTCCCCATCCCCCACGAACATCACCGGACCCTCGCAGATCTGGGCAAAGGCGCGGCGCGCCACGGGGCGCACCACGCCCATCCTCAGCATCGTGACGAGAACCAGCGTCACCGGGAGGGCGAGCCCCATCACCAGGCGGCTCTCGAAGGGCACCTGGAGGTTCAGCCAGAAGGTGGTGAACTGGACCCCGAACCACGCCGCCAGGGCCCCGGGGATGACCCGCGTCATCTGCTCCGAGCTCGACACCAGGACGTTGGGCCGATAGGCGGCGAAGCCGCTCATCACGCCGGCCCAGAGCATGGTCCCGAGCAGCACCACCCCGATCCCCGCCGGCGTGGCCGCGGCGTGCGCGAGATCGGACCAGCCGTAGCGCAGCGGGGCGATGAGCAGGAGCCCGCCGAGGGCGGCCATCAGATCGCCGGCGATCGCGAGTGGCACCACCAACCGCTGCGCCTTGGATGCCGCTGCCTGGCGAGGCGCCGAGAACGCCGGACCCGCGGGGCGTTCGGCGACGACCGCTGACACGAATGCGCGGCTATCGGCTACCGAGGCGGTCGAAAGTTGCGTTGCCGCCGCCGCCGAGCTGTGCACGGCGGCATGCGGGGCGATCGATTCGATCCCATCGTGGGGAGGCAAACGGGATTCCCCTCGGATTCGTCCACGTCCCATCCATGGACGCTTGTTGGTCCTGGACTACTCGGCAAGGATGTCGTCGGTCGATGATCGTCTCCGGAACCATGATGGAAGCGCGATCGAAGAGCGCGCCGCTCCCGATCGGCCGGTGTCACTATCCCGCACGGATCCCCAGTCGATGGCGGACCAGCGTCCAGGCGTAAATCGTGTTGGTCTCGAGGTAGCGGCGCCACAACCGCGCCGGCTCCTGCGCCAGACGGACGATCCATTCGAGCCCCAGACGCTGCATCGTCCGCGGCGCCCGGCGGCGCAATCCAGCGAACACGTCGATCGCTCCGCCGACGCCCACGCAGACGGCGCCGAGCGAATCCTGGTAGCGGTACATCCACAGCTCCTGCTTGGGGCAGCCGAGTGCCACGAACACCAGGCGCGCCTTGCTGGCGCGAATCTGGCCCAGGATGTCCTGGCGCTCCGACAGCCGCGGGCGTCCGAACGAAGGGGCTCGCATGCCGGCGACGATCAGCCGAGGATGCTCGCGCTCGAGCCGCTCGCGAACCGCCCGCAGCGTCTCGTCGGTGGCGCCGAGAAAGAACACCGGGACTCTTGTCTCCTCAGCGGCGCGGCACAGGGCAGGCAGAAAGTCCATCCCGGCGATGCGGGTGGCGTGGGTGCTCAGCCCGGACATCTGCCAGACGAGCGGCATCCCGTCGGGAAGGACGAGGTCGGCTCGGCGCAGCGCGGTCGACACGCATTTGTGGCGCGTGGTTTCGACCAGCGTGTGGACGTTGGCCAGGCAGACGTAGCGGCCTCGGGCCGGCTCCCGGGCCCAGCCGATCACGCACGACACTGCCTCGTCGGGCATGAGGGCGGCGACCGAGACTCCGAACGGCTCGAGGCGAAGGGTCTCGAACTGGACGGTCGGGCCGCTGCGCGCGCTGCTTAGAGCTGGAATCTGGCTGACTGCCAAGGGGATGGCTCCGGATGGGGGTATCGCACTGTCGAGTTCAGTTATCGGCAACGACGCGACCGGTTCTTAGCCGAACTGCATCCCGATGTGCTCAACGACACGCCCGACCAGAGCCACTTGCGTGGGTGCGGCTTCTCCGGGCACTTTCCGAAAAACTCCAAGCAAGATAGCTCTTCTAAACGCCTGTGTCACCGGCGCGTTCGGCGAGGCGGGACCGGCGAACGCGAGACACCCTCAATTCTCGGTCCGGGCCTCGGCGCAGGCGTCGCGGTAGATGTTCACCAGGGCCTGGCAGGATCGCTCGGGGGTGAAGCGCTCGACGAAGCTCGCGCGCGCGGCGCGCGAGAGCCGCTCCCGCTCGGCCGGCTCGTCGTTGAGCCGTTGGATCGCCCGAGCGAGGGCGGCTCCGTCGCCCAGCGGGACGAGTACACCGTTCTCGCCGGAGCGAATGATCTCGCCCAGGGCGCCGATGTCCGAGGCGACGATCGGGCAGCCGGTGGCGAGCCCTTCGAGGAGGGTGATCGGGAACCCCTCGAAACACAGCGACGGCACGATCAGCAGACGCGTCTGGTGCATGAGGTCGAGCAGGGACGCGCGATCAATCCGGCCCAGCATCTTGGCCGCCGGAAGATCGGCGATCTCGCCCCGCACGCGCTCAGCCTCGGGACCATCGCCGGCGATCACCAGGGGGACCTCGAGCTGCGCCTCCCTCCAGGCCCGCAACAGAACGAGAATCCCTTTCTCGGCCGAGAGTCGGCCGGCGAACAGCGCGAAATCGCCGCCATGTTCGCCCATCCCGGGATCCGTGGACAGGGTCTGCGGCTTGACGGTGATCTTCCGCTCGTCGAAGCCCGCCTGAACGTGCAGGCGCTTTGCGTGCTCGGAGAGAGCGATCATCCGATGGACGCGGCTCCAGCTCCCGAGTGCCCGATGGACCACCTCGCTGCACGCCACCCCCATGCTCGCCGCGCGACTTCCCCGGTAGCACGCGCGCACGACGCCACGCCAGGGGAGCTTCCCCACGCAGTCCGTGCACACGCGCTGGTTGCGGAGCAGGACTCCGTTGAGGCACAGATGCCGGAAGTTGTGCAGGGTGTGCACGAGCCCCACACCGGGCAATGCGGCCCCGTGCACCACCGAGGGTGAGGCGGCGGCGAGCGTGTTGTGGACGTGCACCACGTCGGGGCGGAACTCACACACCGCGCGCCGCACCGAATGCCATGCGGATCGATTCCAAACGGCGGTGGCGAGCGACGCGCTTCCTCCAAGCGGACCGTTCGCGCGGACGTCGTCGTTGGTCCAGGAGAGGGAGTACACGTCGAGCCCGGCACTGCGGAGCAGAGCCATCTCGGCGTCGACGACGGCGTCCTCGCCGCCGAACTCACGATAGCGGTTGTGGAGGATGAGGATGCGCATTGGAGCCCTTCGACTCAGGAATGCTCGCGGAACGTCTAGCTCACTTGCGGCCCGATGAGGTGTCCTTGTTCAAGCGCCTGACCACGTAGAAGAACGCCATGCAGTTGACCAACTCCCCGGCCGCGACTCCCACGACGCATCCGGTCGCGCCCCAAAGCCTTGCAAGTGCCAAGACGGCCGCGCATGACACCAGAGCTGATACGCCCCCCCATCGCAGGAGCTCCCCGAAGGCGGCCGCCCCTTGGAGGGCAATACTCGCCACGGTCCGGATCATCGTGAAGAAACCCACCAACAGCCAACACCAGATGAGGGACTTGTTGCCGTATTCATCGCCCAGGATTCGACCCACACCGAAGGCCACCGCGACGACCACGACCACGATGTATGCCACGGTGACGAATCCCACTCGTACCGTCTGTTCTGTTACAAAGCGCCTCCACCGAGCCCATCCTCCGACCCGGATCGCTTCTGTTGCACGCAGCATTCCCAGCCGCCCCCAAGCTGTTCCGAGCAGTAATCCCGGGCTGAGAAACAGGCGCGCCGCCGCCACGTCCGCTGCTGCCCGCGTTCCGACTACCGCGGCGACGAGAATCGGATAGCTCGTTGCCTGCAACCAGGTCACTGCGGACCCCGTCGTGGACATTCGTATCTGAGTGCTCCAGTCGCGGAGCACATGCTGAGAAACGGCCGCGGAGCGAGCAACTGGCAGCGTGCCTCGCAGGGACACCAGCAAGTTGGCCGCTCCCAAGACGGCCAGGACCTCGAGGGCGGAAAGACCGCCTTGGCGCTTCACGAGGTACCAGAGGCCGGACACGACCAGAGCCGCGACTATGGCATCGCTGGCGGCGAGGGCGCCCAAGCGGCCTTCCCGTAGTTGACTCGTGCGCCGGTATTCTCGGAACCACACTCCCAGGACCGCTAGCCCCGTCGCGGCGGCGAGCCCTTCTGCGGGGCGCGAATCCCCGCCGGGGGCGAGCAGCGCAACCACGCCACACACCACTGCCGAGATCAGCGCGCCCACGAGGTTGACGCGTCGAAGATGTGCCTCAAAGCCTGGGAATTCCCGGGGCTCCCATCGACGTCCGAGCACCATCAGAGGCACGCAGATGGCCGCATTCTGGATGCTCTGGGAGAGCAGGGCAGCCGACATCACGATGGCAAACCCTGCGTAGTCGGCCTTGGTTCCCCAATGGATGAGCGCAAGGTTCAGGGAGAACATCAGCGCGCTGAGCAGCGCTTGATCGAACGCCATGAGAATGAAACGTGAGGATCGGCCCCCGAGGTCGCGCCGGAGCGCGCCGACTGCCGACGGCCGAGTCGCCATGCCGTCTTCATCGAGAAGTGCCTCCTCGGTTCCTCCCGTCA
>VBOY01000003.1 GCA_005893295.1 Candidatus Eiseniibacteriota bacterium
CTGAGCGGCGACAACGCCCACCTTCGTCTCGGCGACCTGATGAGCGAGGCCCGAGACCTGGACGTGATCCTCACCGATTCCGAGGTCGAGGCCCTGCTGCTCGAATCGACCCTGGTGCGCCAGCATCGGCCGCACTACAACGTCCTGCTCAAGGACGACAAGAGCTTCCCGTACGTGAAGGTGAGCGTCCAGGAAGAGTTCCCCCGACTTTCGGTGACCCGCAAGATACTGCCGGACGGGGCTCGCTATCTCGGCCCGTTCACCGACGTCAAGCGTCTCCGTCGCACGCTGCGCGAGCTGCGGCGCGTCTTCCCCGTCCGCACGTGCGTCAATTTCGAGGACTACCGCCGGGCGAACCGCCCGTGCCTCTACTACCACATCAAGCGCTGCGTCGGGCCGTGTTACTCGAGGGCAGACGTCGATCCCGAGGCGTACCGCTCGCTGGTGGATGGATTGCTGCTGTTCCTGACCGGCCGCGACGACGAGCTGTTGGGCCGTCTGCAACGCGAGATGGAGGCTGCGGCGACCGACCGTCGCTACGAGCAGGCCGCCCAGCGGCGCGACCAGATCCGTTTGCTCGAGAGCATGCGCGTGCCTCAGAAGGTCGTGACGCGACGCGGCGCCGCCGCCGACGTCCTGGGTGTGGCGCGGCACGGACGCCGCGCGGCGGTGGCGATTCTGCTGGTGCGAGGAGGCCGCGTGGTGGGAAAGGAGTCGCGAATGCTGGACGGTGCGGGCGACATGGCCGAGGCGGACCTGCTCGCCACCTTCATCGTCCAGCACTACCTGGCTCAGGCCACGCTGCCCCGCCGGCTGGTGTGTGGCGCGCTGCCATCCGAGGCGGGGCTGCTGGCGGAGGCGCTGACGCGGCGTGCCGGAACCCGCGTGACGGTGGTGGCGCCGACGCGCGGGCTGCCGCGCCGGTTGGTGGCGGCGGCCGAGCGCAACGCGGCACTGGCGCTCGAGGACCTCGAGGCGCGCGCGGCCGGGCGTCGCGCGCGCTTCGCCACCGAGGTGCTCGAACTGCAGCGATCCTTGGGAATCGCCGCGCCTCCGCACCGCATCGCCTGCGTCGACATCTCGAACCTGGGCGCCGAGGGCGCGGTCGCGGCCGTGGTGGCGAGCGAGAACGGCCGTCCCCGCAAGAGCCTCTACCGGCGCATGCGCGTGCGGCGGCCGGGACCCGACGACTTCGCGATGATCGAGGAGGCCGTCGAACGGTACTGGACGCGCGTGGAGTCCGGCGAGCTGCCGCGGCCGGATCTGTTGATGGTGGATGGCGGCGCGGGCCAGGTGTCCGCGGCTCGGCGCGCGCTCGAGCGCGCGAGCACGCGACCGGTGCCGTTGATCGGCCTCGCCAAGCGCGAGGAGACCGTGTTCAGGGAGGAGGCGCCGCCGCTGCGTCTGGCACGCCGCAGCCCATCGCTTCGGGCACTGCAGCGCCTGCGCGACGAAGCCCATCGCTTCGGCATCGCCTACCACCGTCACCTGAGACGGCGCGCCCGGGTGGTGAGCGCGCTCGACCAAGTGCCGGGCGTGGGCCCGGCGCGACGCCGGGCGCTGCTGCGCGCGTTCGGCTCGGTCGCCGCCCTGCGGGACGTGCAGGTGGAAGATGTCGTGGCGCGCGCGGCCGTGCCGCGAGCCGTGGCCGAGCGCGTGCTCGAGCATGTCTCGGGCAGGGGCATGCGCGAGGCCCCCGCCGCGGGTCCCGGTCCCGGCATGCCCGGAACCACGCGATGAGGTGGAAATGAGCCGCGCTGAGCCGCGCTCCGTGCTCGAGCCGCCGCTCGAAGCCTACTTGGACGAGCTGCGAGTCGGCCGCCGGCTGAGCGCAAACACGGTCGACGCCTACGCGCGCGACCTCAAGGACTACCTGGCCTTCGCCTCCCGGCACGGCGTGGCGTCGTGGGACCAAGCCACGCCGACCCTGGTCGATGCCTACTTTGCGCATTTGCTCGAGCGCGGCCTCTCCGGCCGCACCGTGGCGCGGCGACGCGCGGCGCTGCGAGGCTTCCATGCCCATCGCGCGCGCCAAACCGGAACCGAGGCCGATCCTCTCGCCGGGCTGCCGCCGCCCCGCCGCGAGCGCAGGCTGCCGCACGCGCTCTCGGTGGAGGACGTCGAGCGCTTGCTCGCCCAGCCCGAGGGCGATGCGCCGCTGGCGCTGCGCGATCGAGCCCTGCTCGAGCTCGCCTACGGAAGCGGGCTACGGGTTTCGGAGCTGGTGGGTCTCGAGCGCGAGCGGTTGGCACTCGCCGGGCTGGCGGTGACGGTATCCGGAAAGGGCTCCAAAGAGCGCACGATCCCATTCGGCCGCTCGGCCCTGCGCGCGCTGCGCGAATACCTGGAGCGGGCGCGCCCGCTGCTGTGCCGTAGCGAACGCCAGGGGCGCGTGTTCGTGAACGCCCGCGGCGGGCCGCTCAGCCGCATGGGCTTCTGGAAGATCTTGGCACGGCATGCCACCGCGGCCGGGCTTGGCACCCGGGTCCATCCTCATGCGCTGCGACACTCGTTCGCCACGCACCTGCTGCAGGGCGGCGCCGACTTGCGCGTGGTGCAGGAATTGTTGGGCCACGCTTCGGTGGCCACGACAGCGATCTACACCCATCTCGACCACCGGGCGACCCGAGGAGAAACGATGCGTCGTGTTCGCAAGCAGGCCGTGTTGTGGGCCGGTGCCGTGGTGTGCTTGGTGCTGCCGGTCGCCGCGTGGGCGGAGAGCACGGTCGTGCTGCCGCGGCCCGGACAGGTGGGAGTTGGGTTGCAGGGGGGCTACGGATTGCTCCTCGACTCCGGCAACCTCGGGGACACATTCGGAGGCGGCCCCACGTTCACCGTGCGACTGCGCTACCGCATGCGCTTCGAGCGTGGCGTCGGGCTGTCGTTCGAGAGCCAACGCATGGACGCGCGCGAGGAGCCCGGCACGTTCGTGGTCGGCGACGAGACCACGGTCGAGCCGACCAAGCTCTCGGTGACCGTCTCGGGCATCGATCTCTACCAGATGTTCGCGACCCGGACCAAGACGGTGAAGATGCTGTCGGTGGGAGCGGGGCTCACGCAAACCCGGGCCAAGCTCAACAACGGGGACACGCAGGTGACGCCCGGCCCGGTGGGCAACGGGCGCATCCTGAACATCGGAGACGGGCCCTACCTGAGCGTGGGTGCGGGCCTCGAGCGGTTCTTCTTTCACACCTGGGCCTATGACCTGTCGTTGCGCTATCTGGCCGTGTTTCGCGACGGCAAGCTGAACAACGACCTCCAGATCGCGCTGGGCGCGATCGTCTACGCAGAGTACTGAGAGTGGCCCCGCTCACGATCAGCTTTCAAGGCGCGGCTCGGACGGTCACCGGCTCGCGTCACCTGATCCGCTTCGGCGAGCGGCGCTGGTTGTTCGACTGTGGGCTCTATCAGGGCCATCGCGACGAGGCCGAGCGCGTGAACCGGAGCTTCGCCTTCGATCCCGCCTCGATCGAGGCGGTGGTGGTGTCGCACGCCCACCTGGATCACACCGGCAATCTGCCGACCCTGGTGGCGCAAGGCTACCCGGGGCCGATTCACGCGACCGAGGCGACCACCCAGCTCTCGACCTTCATGCTGGCCGACAGCGCCTTCCTGCAGGAGCGCGACGTCGAACACGTGAATCGCCATGGCATCGGCAAGCCGCGCCGGGCGCTGTACGGACAAGGCGATGTCGCGAACACCGTGGGGCGCTTCGTGAAGCATGCCTACCATGCGCCGTGGCAGCTCGCCCCCGAGGTCGAGGTCTGCTACTACGACGCGGGCCACATCCTGGGGTCGGCGCTGACGACCTTCGCGTTTCGCACTGGCGGAACGAGCATGCGCCTCGGCATGAGTGGCGACCTCGGCCGGCCCAATCGACCCATCCTGCGCGACCCCGAGGTGCACCCGGGAGTGGACGTGCTGGTGCTCGAGAGCACCTACGGCGACCGGTTCCATACCCCGGCGGCCGAGACCGAACGGGAGCTGGTGGAGATCGTCGAGCGCACGGTGGCTCGCGGCGGCCGCGTGCTGGTGCCGGCGTTTGCGGTCGGCCGCACGCAGGAGCTGGTCGCCACGTTCCACGGTCTGTGCGAGCGCGGCCAGGTGTGCGACCTGCCGATCTTCGTCGACAGCCCGATGGCGGGCGAGACCACCGCGGTGTTCGTGCGCCACCCGGAGTGCTTCGACGACGAGACCCGGCGCACCTTCGAGGAGCAAGGCGGGGCCCCGTTCGGCTTCCAGCGCCTGCATTACGTGACGAGCCCGCAGGAGTCGCGCTCGCTCAACGATCGCACCGAACCATGCATCATCATCGCAGCCTCCGGGATGTGCGAAGGGGGGCGCATCGTCCACCATTTACGCCACGGGCTCGGCGATGCCCGCAATACGGTCCTGATGGTCGGATTCCAGGCCGAAGGCACCCTGGGCCGCAGGATTCGGGACGGCGCCGGGCTCGTGAACGTGTTCGGTGAGCCGATCCGCGTGCGCGCCGAGGTGCAGAGCCTCGACGGGTTCAGCGCGCACGCCGACCAAGGCGAGCTGGTCTCGTGGGTGGCACGGCTCGATCCTCCGCCCCGGCGGATCTTCCTGGTGCACGGCGAGATCGGGCCGGCCGAAGCCCTGGCCGCGGTGCTCAAGCAGCGCTTGGGGGCCGAGGTGCACATTCCCACGCGGGGCGAGGAGTTCGTCCTGTGGAGTTGACCGCCGCCATTCGCTACCAGGCCGGCCAACGCCTGCGCCACCCGCAATTCGGCGAGGGGCTGGTGGTCGAGGTCCACACGGACCGCGGTCGCGAGGTGCTGGAAGTCGTCTTCCAGGGACAGCTCCGCCGACTGTCGGCCAGCCGCGCCTGGGAGGTGGTGGACGGCTCGGGGCCGGCGACGCCGCCGAGCGCGGTCGCAGGCAGGAGCGAGCGCGCGGCCGCCGAACCGGATCCCCCGCCGCGGTCGTGGCACGCGCAGGGGGACGACCTGATCGAGCGTTGGCGCGCCGGCGCCGTGGTCCCGGCGGCCCACTTCGATCTGCGCCTGCACGCCGAGCGGTGGGCCGGCTGGGCGGAGCCCGGCCGCTTGGTCTAGCTCGATTCGCTCCGTGGCGTGGAACGCTTCCCGCACCAGATCCGAGCCTGCTTGAAGGCGATGGGGGACTTGAACGGCCGCGCGATCCTGGCCGACGAGGTGGGCCTCGGCAAGACGATCGAAGCCGGCATCATCCTCAAGGAGTACGTGCTGCGGGGCGCCGTGCGGACCGCGTTGGTGCTCGTGCCGGCCTCGCTCTGCGAGCAGTGGCGGGCGGAGCTGTGGGAGAAGTTCGAGCTCGACTTCGTGGTCTCGCGCGGGCCGGCCGGCCAATGGGGGCGCCACCCGCTCGTCATCTCGTCGCTCGAGACGGCGCGTCACGAGCGACACCGGCGTCGGGTGCGAGGCGCCAATTACGACATGGTGGTGGTGGACGAGGCGCACCGCTTGCGCAACCACCTCACCTTGGGCTGGAAGTTCATCAACGACCTGAACCCGCGCTACCTCATGCTGCTCACCGCCACGCAGGTGCAGAACGACCTGCGCGAGCTCTACAACCTGACCACCCTGGTGCAGCCCGGCACGGTGGGCACGTTCTCGCAGTTCCGCCGCGACTTCCTGAGCGGCCATGACAAGCGCGCCCCACGCAACACGCCCAAGCTGCGGTCTCTGCTGCGCAGCGTCATGATCCGCACGCGACGCGTGGACACCGACATCGTGTTCGCGCCGCGCCGGGTCGAGACCCTGTGGGTCACCCAGAATCCGGCCGAACGCCGGCTCTACCGTCAGGTGAGCGATTTCGTGGCCGAGGCGGTTCGCGCCGACGAGGGCGCGCCTGGCCGGCGGCACTACTTCACGCTGGTGGTGCTGCAGAAGGAGATGGGTTCTTCGTGGGCGGCGGCCCGCTCGACGCTCGAGAAGCTGAGCCACAGCCCGGACGGGCTGGACACGCGGCGCCTGAAGCTGCTCGCGGCGCGCGCCGAGGAAGCGGCGGCTCACCAGAGCAAGGTGCGCGCCCTGCTCAAGCGGATCGCCAGGCTCGGCAGCCAAAAATGCATCGTCTTCACTCAGTTCCGTGCCAGCCAGGATTCGATCGTCGAGGCGCTGCGCCAATCCGGAATCGAGCCGGCGGCGTTCCACGGCGAGCTCGGCTGGCGCGAGAAAGAAGAAGCCTTGGACCGCTTCCGCACCTCGCTGCCGGTGCTGGTGAGCACCGAGGCGGGTGGGGAAGGCCGCAATCTCCAGTTCTGCCAGGTGGTGATCAACTACGACTTGCCGTGGAACCCGATGCGGGTCGAACAGCGCATCGGGCGCGTCCACCGTCTCGGCCAAAAGCACCCGGTGCGCGTGATCAATCTCGCCTCCCGAGGGACGATCGAGGCATACGTGCTCGAGATCCTGGAGCGCAAGATCCGCATGTTCGAGCTGGTGGTGGGGGAGATCGAGGAGATCCTCGGCGCGTGGCAGCCGCACGGGTCGTTCGAGGACGAGGTGTTCCGCCGCTGGACCGAGTCGAGCGACCCACGGGTCCGCAAGCGGCGCTTCGCCGAGCTGGCCCAACATCTGATGTACGCGAGGCGCCAGTACCACGATCAGAAGGAGCGGCAAGGCTGGCTGTTCCCTTCGAGCGGACGTGAGGACGAATGAACGACGCCACGGGCACGCGCACCACACGTCCGGGTGGGGGCGACGGCCGGGCGAAGCGCCGGGTGGCCGGTCGCGCGGCGCCCGGTGCGCTGGTGCCACCCGCGGAGCCCCGGGTGAGCGCTGCCTTCGGGCCCGTCGATTCGGCCGCGTGGCGCGAGTTCGTGGGGCGCTGGCTCGAGGCGCAAGGTTGTCACGTGGGCGAAGCGGCGCGAGGCGACTGGGAGGTGGCGCTCTCGCCCGAGCTCCAGCGGCGCTGGCGCCGGCAGCGGGTGCGCCTGGTCTTCGATCCCCTGCGACCCACCCTGCCGCGAGGCGCCTGGTTCACCGCCCCGGGCAGCGCCGCGGGGCGAAAGATCCTGGACGCCGCGCGCGACGAGCCCGCGCTGGCCTGCCGCACCGCCCTGCCGCGCGTTCCCGGCGCACCGGCCGAGGGGCTGGCGGCCGTCTGTCGCGTGCGCGGGCTCACCTGGGGCACGCCACGCCTGGGCCCGGTGCGCTACGAACGGCGCATGGCGTTCCACGCCGTGGTCACGTTGTGGGGAGGGCTGCCGGTGCAGGAATCCTGGGTGCTGCTGCTCGACCGGGACAGGAGCCTGGTCGAGTGGCAGCGCGGCCGCGAGCTGCCGAACGTCCGCTCGCGCGACGGCCTCGGCCCGGGCCAGGAGCCGTTGCAAGGGGACGAGTGCGCGCGCTGGGCCGAGGCGGCTCGCGGTCACCTCGATGCCTTGCTCACCGGGCGCGAGCGCGAGTGGGAGGGTACGGTGTCGCGCCTGCGCGAGGACGAGCTGTCGCGTCTCTCGGCGTTTTTCGCCGCGCGCGTAGAAGAGGAAGAGGAGCGCTCGCGACGCCGCGGCGGCAATGGTGATGCCCCCGAGCTCGAAGGGGGCGACGCCACCTCGCTCAAGGTCGAGTGGGAGCGGCGGGCCGCCGAGGTGTCGCAACGCTGGGCCTTGAGGACCGACGTGCGTCTGTGGGGACTCGAGGAATGGTCATGGCCCGTCGCCGAGCTGGAGCAGGGGCTCAAAGTGGGAGCGGTGCGCGTCAAGCTGGTGAGCCGCGTGGACGTGGCGCGCGGTCAGCCCGAGTTGCCGGCGTGCCCGTCCTGTGGCTCGGCGGCGGAGATGCTGGTGCGCGTGCGCGGCGCCGTGGCATGCGAGCATTGCGCGCCTTGACGACTCGAGGGGACTGCGGCTAACGTGCCGGCTCGATTGGCGCGCGGGGCATGATCGATCGTCTCAAGTGATCGCTGGATCTGGAGGTATTCTTTGATGTTCGAGTCCCACAAGGCGACCAGGCTCGGCGGGTCGGGGGCCGAAACCCTGGACCGCCTCGCCTTGACCTGGGATCGCTACGGTCGCTACGTGCTCGGCGTGATCGGAGCGATCGCGGTGGTGGGCGTGTTGGCCTTCCTCACCATGCGGGCGCGGTCCGAGTCCGAGCAGCAGGCCGCCACGCGGCTGGCGGAGGCCGACGTCACGTTCTGGCAGGGCGACTACGCGCGCGCGCTCGAGATGGCCCGTCAAGTGAGCGCCCAATACCCGAGCGCCCCGAGCGGGCTCGAGGCGCACCGGCTGGCCGGCGACGCCGCGTACTGGATCGGGGACTTCAAGACCGCGGTCGCCGAATACCGGCGCTACCTGGACAGGGAGAAGCGCAAGCTGTTGGCGGATGCCGCCCGCCGTAGCCTCGCGTATGCCCTGGAGAGCGACGGCCAGGTGGTCGAAGCTGCGCGCCTCTACGACTCGCTGGTGGGCGTCTTCGATCGCAATTCCTCGGCCGAGTTCCTGGCCGCCGCCGCCCGTTGTTACCGGCTCGCGGGGCAGCGAGACGAAGCGATCCGGCACCTGAGGCGAATCGACCAGGAGTTCGGGGAGACCTCCTACGCTTCGCCGGCGCGCATCGAGCTGGGCGAGCTGTCCGCCGCGACTCGTTGAGGGCGGCCGGGGCTCGCCGGCGGCCGACGATTCGGGTCTGGTGCCATGAGCATCCCGCGCGTCGACCTGGTTCTGATTTGGCACTTCCACCAGCCCGACTACCGGAGCCCGCGTAGCCACAAGGCAGAGCTGCCGTGGGTGCGGCTGCACGCCACCAAGGACTACCTCGACATGATCCGGCACGCGGCCGCCCATCCAGGCGTGCGGGTCACGTTCAACTTCGTGCCCACGCTGCTCGACCAGCTCGAGGACGCGGCGCGTGGCTCAGCCGACGCGCTGTTCGAGCGCATGGCGCGCCCACCCGGCGAGCTGTCGGCCGAGGAACGGACGGCGCTCGCCCATGACCTCGTGCGCGCGCCGCGTCATGCGGTGGAACGCTGGCCGCTCTATCGCAAGGGGATCGTCAAGGTCGCGGGGGAAAAGCCCGCGATCGGCGAGCAGGACCTGCTCGATCTCGAGGTCTGGTTCCTGCTCGCCTGGCTCGATCCCACGCTCCATGCCGAGCCGGCCGCGGCCGAGGCGCTCGAGCGGGCTTCGAGCTTTCTCCCGGCGCATCGCGATCGGCTGCTCGAGCTCCATGCCCGCCTCGCCGCCCAGGTGCTGCCGGAGTGCCGCGCGCTCGCCGAACGGGGACAGATCGAGGTCTCGACCACGCCGTATTACCATCCGATCCTGCCGATCCTGATCCAGATCGATGCCGCGCATCGAGCTCGGCCGGACCTGGTGCTGCCCGAAGAGCGCTGGGCCGCCCCGGAGGACGCGGCCCTCCAGCTCGAGCGGGCGATGGTGCGCCACGCGGCCCTGTTCGGCAGCCCCCCGGCCGGCTGCTGGCCTGCGGAGGGCGGCGTGAGCCCCGAGGCCGCGGAGCTCGCGGCCGCGGCCGGTCTCCGCTGGATCGCGAGCGACGAAGGCGTCCTGTGGGCGTCGCTGGCCGGCAGCGGGCGGCGCCGCGAGATGCTCTATCAGCCTTGGACCTTCACCACGCCCCGCGGCGAGATCGGGCTGTTGTTCCGCGACCACGAGCTGTCCGACCGGATCGGGTTCGTCTACCAGCGTTGGGAGGCGGCGCCGGCGGCCGAAGACTTCGTCGAGCGGGTACTCAAGATCGGCCGCGAGTACCCGGGCGAGCGGCCGCCCCTGGTCACGGTGATCCTGGACGGCGAGAACTGTTGGGAGGGCTACGGCGACGACGGGGCGGAGTTCCTCGATTCCCTGTATGGCAGGCTCGAGGCGCAGAGTGAAATCCGCACCCGCACCGCGTCGGAAGTGTTCTCCGAGGGACACGCCGCTCGGCTGCCGGGGCTTCACAGCGGCTCGTGGATCGACGCCGACTTTCACATCTGGGTGGGCCACCCGGAGAAGAACCGCGCGTGGGATCTGCTCGGCCGCGCACGCCGCGCCCTGGTCGCGCGCGGCGCCACGTCGGAGAGTCATCCGGCGGCGTGGGAGTCCCTGTTTCGCGCCGAAGGATCGGATTGGTTCTGGTGGTACGGCGACGACCATCCGAGCCTCGACCGCGACCGGTTCGACCGACTGTTCCGCGAGCATCTGCAGGCCGTCTATCGATGGGCCGAGATCGAGACCCCCGCGATTCTCGAGCTGCCGATCGGGGGCCGGCGCGATCCGGCCGCGCACCGGCAGCCGGTGGGCTTGGTGCACCCGATCCTGGATGGGCGGCGCTCCCATTTCTACGAGTGGTCCGATGCCGGTCGCTTCCACCTGGGCGCGAGCGGGACGTCGATGCACCGCGCGGCGGGACTCGGTCGGGATCTCTACTACGGCTTCGATCTCGAGCGGTTCTACCTGCGGGTGGACTTCAGAGCGCAGGAGCCCCCGGGCGCGGCGTTCTGGCTGCGGCTGGACTTCGCCGAGCCGCGGCCGGCACGGCTCGAGGTCGATGGCCTGATCCGCGGCGCGCGACCGGTCGTGCTGACGAACACGGAGGAGGGGGCCCGCCCGATCGCGGGCGCCGAGTGCAGGATCGCCTCGGTGCTCGAGCTGGCGGTGCCGTTTGCGGCGCTAGCGCTGCGCGCGGGCGATGCCGTGGAGCTGGTGGCCCAAGTGGTGCGCGATGGCCGCCCGGTCGAGGGCTTGCCGCCCGACGACTGGATCCGCTTCCGGGTGCCGGACGAGGGGTTCGAAGCAACCATGTGGAGCGCGTAGGCGGTGCGCGCGACTAACGGATCCAGACGGTCTTGATATTCACGAACTCGCGCGTGCCCGCAGCCGCCAGCTCGCGGCCGAAGCCCGAGCGCTTCACGCCCCCGAAGGGCAGTCGCGGATCCGACTTGACCGCCCCGTTCACGAACACCGAGCCGGCCTCGAGCTCGGCTGCGAGCGCTTCGCCGCGCGCGGGATCCGCGGTCCAGACGCTCGCGCCGAGGCCGAACCGGGAATGGTTGGCCAGCTCGACCGCGTGGCGCGCGTCGCGCGCCCGCACCACGGCCGCCACCGGCCCGAACGTTTCCTCGTCGAAGACGGGCATCCCCGGCTCGACGTTGGCGAGGACGGTCGGCGGGTAGAAGAATCCCGGCCGCGTGGGCCGTGTGCCTCCCGTCACGAGCCGCGCGCCGCGCTCGATCGAGACCCGCACTTGGCGATCCAGCTCGTCCACCAGATCGGCGCGCGCGAGCGGGCCAATTTCCGCGCTGCGATCGAGCGGATCTCCCATCTTCCGGCGCGCCATGCCGTGGGCGAGGGCCCACTCGAAGCGCTCCGCCAGCGGTGCTTCGACGATGAACCGCTTGGCGGCGATGCAGCTCTGGCCATTGTTGATGAGACGAGCATTCACCGCCTCGGCCGCCACCGCCGAGGGATCGGCGTCGGCCAGCACGATGAACGCGTCCGAGCCTCCCAGCTCGAGCACGATCTTTTTCAGCGCGCGGCCCGCCCGTCCGGCCAGGGAGATGCCGGCATTCTCGCTCCCGGTGAGAGTGACCGCCCGGATCGCCGCGTGATCCACCAGGGATTCCGCCACGTGCGCGGTGACGAGAAGCGCCGTGAAGCCACCCTCGGGGAGCCCCGCTTCGCGGAACAGTCGCTCGATCGCGAGCGAGCAACCCGGCACGTTCGAAGCATGTTTGAGGGCGATCACGTTGCCGGCCATCAGGGCCGGGGCGGCGGCGCGGAACACCTGCCAGAACGGGAAATTCCACGGCATCACCGCCAAGATTGGCCCGAGCGGGTCGTAGCGCACCAAGCTCTTGCCGGCGTCGGTGGGGATCGTTTCGCTGGCGAGGTAGCGCGGGGCGCTGGTGGCGAAGTGCTCGCACGCCACGGCGCACTTGTCGATCTCGGCCTCGGCCTGAGCGATCGGCTTGCCCATCTCCTCGGTGACGAGCCGTGCCAGCGAGGCGCGCTCGTGGCGCAGCCGAGCCGCGGTGGCGAGCAGAACTGCGGCACGGCGCTCGAGCGGCGCCGTGCGCCAGGCCGCGAAGGCCGCGACCGCCCCCTCGAGCCGGCTCTCGGCCTCGGCCAAGGAAAGCTCGCGATACTCGGCGAGGGTCTCACCCGTCGCGGGGTTGATGGATCTCATGGGCGAAGACGCAGTATACCTTGCGCCTGGCCGCGCACGACGCGGGGGAGGGCATGATGACGGAAATGGAACGAATCCACGATCAGATGAAGCGCGCCTTCCAGGGCCCGGCGTGGCATGGCCCCGCGGTGCTCGAAGCGCTCGACGGGGTCTCGCCCGCGCACGCCACGGCGCGCCCGATCGGCGCGGCCCACACGATCGCCGAGATCACGCGCCATGTCGCGGCGTGGAAGCGCTTCGTGGCCCGGCGCCTCGCCGAGGGAAAGAGCTTCGAGGTCAGCGACGCCATGGATTGGCCCGCGGTGGGCCCGATCGACGAGCAAGCCTGGCGCTCGTTCCTGGCCGAGCTGTCGGCGTCGCACGAGGAACTGCTCCGGGCGGTCGCCGCCGCGCCGGCCCACCGCCTCGACGAGCCGTTGGTGCCGCAGGGCAACACCGGCTACATCCAGCTCCACGGCGTGGTTCAGCACGACCTCTATCACGCCGGGCAGATCGTGCTGCTCAAGAAGGCGCTGCCATGAGCGCACGCGCCCGCACCGCGGACTTCGCCGCGGTCGACCGCTTTCTCGATCGACGTCTCGAGGCGAGCCTGGCGGAGCTGTCGCGGTTGGTGGCGCAGCCGAGCGTGGCGGCGCAGGGACGCGGAATGGAGGCGTGCGCCGCGCAGGTGGCCGAGATGCTGAGGGCACGCGGCTTCGCGGTCGAGACGATCCCCACGCCGGGTCACCCGGTGCTGCTCGCCGAACGCGCGGGGGAGAGCGAGCGCACGTTGCTGATCTACAACCACTACGACGTCCAGCCCGCCGAGCCGCTCGAGCTATGGACCAGCCCGCCGTTCGAGCCCGCGCTGCGCGACGGTCGGCTCTATGGGCGTGGCGTGAGCGACGACAAGGGGCATCTGATGGCGCGGCTGTTCGCGATCGACGCGTTGCTCGATGCCCGCTCTGCGCTGCCGTGCCGTGTCAAGTTCGTGATCGAGGGGGAAGAGGAGATCGGCAGCGTCCACCTGCCGGAGTTCTTGGTGCGGCATCGCGAGCGACTGGCCGCCGATGCGTGCCTGTGGGAGTTCGGCTACGTCGATCACCGAGACATGCCCCTGCTGCACGCCGGGTTGCGTGGAATCTTCTACGTCGAGCTGACGGTCGAGACGGCGAAGCGCGACGCCCATTCGGGGCTCGGGGGCTCGATCTTTCCCAACGCCGCCTGGCGGCTGGCATGGGCGCTCTCGACGCTCAAGGGTCGCGACGAGCGAATCTTGATCCCGGGCTTCTACGACGCGGTGCAGCCACCCTCGGCCAGGGATCGCGAGCGCATCGCCGCGCTGGCCGAGGTGGCGGACGAGTATCGAGCTCGTTACGGCGTGACGAGCTTCCTTCGTGGTCTCACGGGAGGCGTCGAGTTGCGAATCGCCGAGGTGTTCGAGCCCACCTGCACGATCTGCGGGCTCACCGCCGGCTATCAGGGGCAGGGCTCCAAGACCGTGCTGCCGGCGCGCGCCTCGGCCAAGGTGGATTTCCGCCTGGTGCCCGACCAGAATCCCGAGGCCGTGGCGCGCCAGCTTCGCGCGCATCTCGACGCTCAGGGCTTTGATGACGTGCGCTTCGAGGTCTTGGGGAAAGAGCCTCCCGGACGCACCGATCCCGATCACCCTTTTCTCGAGCTGGTGAGCGAGACCGCGGCGCCGGTGTACGGGATGCCGATGGCGATTCTGCCGATGACGGGTGGCTCGGGGCCCAACCACGCCTTTCTCCACACGCTGGGCGTGCCGGTGGCGACCGCGGGGCTCGGCTATCCGGACTCGCGCGTGCACGCGCCCGACGAGAACCTGCGCGTGGATCTCTACCTCAAGCACGCGAAGCACGTGGCGCGGCTGCTGGTGGCATTCGGGGAGCGGGGCTGAGGGTTCGGACTTCGCGGCCGAGCGGACCGCGGTCCGGTTCACCGTCTCGCGGACTTCGCCATGGCTTCCGCGCTCGCCAGCGCGGCGCGCGCCTCCTCGACCAGCGGTGCCATCTCGGGATCGGGGCGGGTGAACGTCGCGGAGAAGACCTCCCAGTGCCGCCTCGCCTCCTGCAATCGCCCCATGCGCGCGTACAGGAGCACGAGCCGCCGGTGCCCGAAGGAGAAGGCCATCCGGCTGTGCGGGAAGTTCGAGCCGCCCAGCGGCGGCGGGGCGATCGCCCGCTCGAAGTACGCCGCCGCCGAGTCGGGACGGTCCAGCCGCTCGTAGGCTTCGGCCACCAGCCAGCGGACGAGCGGCGCCGAATCGAACAGTCGGTATCCCGTGGCCTCGCCCTGCAGGGCGGCCGGGCCGAGGTCGCGCAACACCTCCTGCCAGCGGCCGGTGCGCGCCGCGATCCCGGCTTGAAGCAGGGCGGGCGTGAATCCCTGGCGCGCGAGGTCGGGGGCGGAGCGCTTCCGAACGGTCGCGAGAAGTCGGCGGGCCAGCGTCGTGTCGCCCGCGGCCGCGGCCCATTGCCCTCGCGTCACGAGCCCCGCGGTGGTGCCGTCCCAGCGTCCCGGTTCCCCGGGACCGGCCGCCACGCCGCGCGAGAACAGCGCGAGTGAGAGCCGCGTCCACCTGAGCCGGTTGGCGCGCAGCGTCTCGTGGGTGGTCTCGGCCTCCGACTGCATTTGCCGGAGCGTATGGTCGGCCGCGCGCACCTGCCCCCGCGACGCCTGAGCCGCCGCCAGAACCCACGCCGCCTCGGCGCGAAGGTCGTCGTCAGAAGTCGGATTACTCTGCAGCATCGTCGCGAGGCTCTCCGCGGTCGGCCAGTTCCCGCCGGCCGCGGAGAGCCACATGGGGGCGCCCACGCCGCTGCTGCCCCTAAGCCTGGAAACGAGCGGCCGGGCCTCATCCGCTCGCCCGAGCTCGAGTAGATCCGAGAACTGGTTAAGGAGAACTTGCTGGCTCGGGCCGAAGGGGCTGACCTTTTCGGCGGTCCTGGAGCTCTCGAGGGCTTCGCTCAATCGCCCCGCCGATTGCAGCAGGTAGCCCCGACCGTTGTGGGCAATCGAGCTTTGCGGATAGAGCTGAACCAGCCGCTCGTTGTCGGCTAGCGCACCGGAAATGTCGCCACTCAGAAGGGCCACCTGGGACGCATAATTGAGCCTCCTGAACTCATCGAGTCGGTGGGGACGGGCGAGGGCTTGACGGAAGGCCGCGAGCGCCGAGTCCGGCTCGTCCAGGTTGCTGAAGCAAAATCCAAGGCTGCCCCATGCTCCGGCGAAGTCGGGATCGAGCTCCAGAGCCCTCCGCAACACCGTGATCGCGGCGCGGTTTTCGCTTCCCCCGAGGAGCTCAAAGGCTCTCCGCCAGGTCCGGAAGGCTTCGAACGATGGGGTGATGGACAGCACCAGCTCGCGCGTCGCCTGGATCGCGCTGCGTCGCTCCCCCAGACCAGACCGGAGTCGCTTGGAGATACGCCCCACGGTCGGGATCAGGGCGTCTTCATCTCGGGCTACATCGCTCACCGACAGCACGACCCGCGCGCTGTCCGCGTCCACGACTCTGAGAACGACGGAGTAGCCCTTTCCCAGCCGCCCGATTCGCCCGTCGAGGACGGTTCGCACGGCGC
>VBOY01000004.1 GCA_005893295.1 Candidatus Eiseniibacteriota bacterium
GTGGAAGCAGGCTTGCCCGCCGTCTGCAAGGCCACGCGAATCTGGTCGCGGGGGACGGTCGCAACGATCTCCGACTGATCCAGCGC
Source organism: Candidatus Eiseniibacteriota bacterium (assembly GCA_005893295.1). Taxonomy (GTDB): domain Bacteria; phylum Eisenbacteria; class RBG-16-71-46; order RBG-16-71-46; family RBG-16-71-46; genus WS-8. The sequence continues at coordinate 87 of VBOY01000004.1, forward strand.
GGCGATCACCAGGTCGCGGGTCGCCGCCACGACCGATGAGTCGGCGGCCGGCCCGTCGAACTCGGCCACCAGCATCCAGGCTTTCTTCCCCGGGTCGGGCGGGGTGCCGTGAAGGAGGGAAGGCCCGAGCCGCCACACCGCCAGCGCCAGGACGAGCGCGGCCGCGACACCGGCCGCGACCACCCACCGACGCTCGGGTGC
>VBOY01000147.1 GCA_005893295.1 Candidatus Eiseniibacteriota bacterium
AACTGTAAGCGGATGCGACGAGCGAGGCCTTCGCGGGCTGGGTCGGCTCGCCGTTCGCATTGACCTCCAGCTTGATCGACGTCACCGTCACGATGCGGCGCATGTTGGCCAGCTCCGCCAGGAACGACCCCACCGCGTGGTAGCCCCCGTTCACCGTGATCTCCACGGGCATCTCGGTGTAGTAGGCGTCCGGCTTGATCGCGCGCGGCTTGAACAGCACGAACTGCACGCCGGTCTGCTGTCCCGCCAGGGTGATCTTGCGCAGCAGTGCGGCGAACTGACGATCGGTCGGCAGCAGCTCGGCGGCGCGCGTCCAGCGCTCGTGCAGGGTCTCGTACTCCGCCTCGAAGCGCGGCAGATCGGCGACCGAGGCCTTCGCACGCGCCAGCTCGGTCGACTTCTTCTGGTATTCCGCCTTGAGTGACCTGATCTGGTCGTTGCGATTGGGGAAGCTGAATGGCAGCAGGTGCGTGAAGAAGAAGACGCCCCCCATGCCGGCGGCGAGCAGGCCGCAGAGGATGATCCTCAGCATCGCCTGGTTCTTGAGATCCAAGTTGGCCACGGCATCCCCCTCAGTTCGCCGGCTCGTCCGGCGTCACCTGACAGGTGAGACGGAATTTCACGACATCTTTGTTCGCCACTTGGCCCTTCTCGGCCACTCCTAGCTCGACGTTGGCGAACAACGGCGATCGCTCGAGGCGCGACATGAAGTCGGACACCACGAGATTGGAAAAAGTGACCCCCTCCAGGTTGAGCTGTGTCCCTGCATCCTGCTGGGCCAGCGTCAACCAGAGGTGGTCCGGAACACACCGCGCCAGCTCGTCCATGAGCTGTACGCTCTGGGTGCGTCCCTTTTCGAGCTTGCTGATGATGCCCAGTCGCAGATCGAGCTCCGCTCGCTCCTGAGCCAACCGGTTCACGCGCGCGATCTGCGGCGCCAGGGCGCGGGACTCGGCGTCGACTTCGGCGATCGAGTGCTGCAGCGAGCCGATGCGAGCGCCTTGCGAGAGCGCGGTTCCCAGGACGATCAAGGTCGCGGCGGCGATCACCGCCACGGGAACCACCAGGTCGCTCGCCTGGAACGTGATGGCAGGGCGCAGCTGCGCCTTTTCCTCCCGCGGCAGGAGGTTGATGCGAATCATCGCTTGTCCCCCAGGCGGCGCAGGGCGAGCCCGATCCCGACCGTCAGGAGAGGCGCCACCCTCGTGACGTCCTGGCCCACGAACAGATCCGGGTCGTAGCCCACGCGCGTCAACGGATTCGCGATCTCGGTCGGCACGCCGAAGCGACGCCCGAGGAAATCGGGCAGGGCCGAGGTCAGAGCACTGCCTCCGCACATCAGGATGCGGGTCACGGCGCCGGCCTCGCCGGCGGTGCGCAGGTAGGCCTGCGCCCGCTCCAGCGCGGTCGCCAGGCTCTCGCACGCCTGCTCGACCACCGGCCCGACCGGGAGCTCGCTTCCGGATTCGCCGCGCACCGCGGCCGACGCCTCTGGCTGGCTCAGGTTGAACTTGCGTTGTACGGCGTCGATCAAGGTGTGGCCGCCGAACTGGAGATCCTTGGTGAAGTACGGCACGCCGCCCTGGGTGATGTTGATGTTGGTGATCTCGGCGCCCACGTTGAGCGTCGCCACGACCTCATCACCGCCGAACGTGTAGTTGGCTTCGAGGGCGTTTTGGGTGGCGAAGGAATCCACGTCGACGATCATCGGCTGAAGGCCGGCTTCGCGAATCAAGTCGCTGAAGGACATCACCATGTCCTTCTTGGCCGCCACGAGCAGCACCTGCATCTGCTTGGGATCGTTGGGCGCCGGCCCCAGGATCTCGAAGTCGAGCGAAACGTCGTTGATGTCGTACGGGACGTGTTGCTCGGCCTCCCAGTACACGGCCTGCTGGGCGTCGTCGGCCGACAGGCGGTTCATCGTGATCTTCTTGACGATCACCGCGCGGCCGCTCACCGAGGCCGCCACGTTGCGGGTGCGGATCGCGCGCGACTCGAGGAGGTTCACGATCGCGTCCACCACCAGCTGGCGGTCCATGATCTCGCCGTCGACGATGGCCTCGCCGAGCGGCGGCGAGATGCCCCAGTTCACCAGGCGATACCCCTTGTTCGCCTGGCTCTCCACCTCGGCGAGCTTCACCGAGTGGCTTCCGATGTCCAAGCCCACCAGGGACTGCTTCTTGCCGAACAGCATGCGCTCACTCCTCGAAGCCAGCCGCCCGGTCGAGCGCGATGGGTCGCGCGTCCTTGGAGCGGGGTGCGAGAGGACAAGTCGTTGCGAGCCGGTCGACTCGCCTGCACCCCAGGGCATCGGCCGCGGGGGGGTGCGCCTTGAGGGCGTTTTTCAACGCCATTGCGGAGCGCCCCCGGCCGCGAGGCAGGGACCGCCTTACGGGGAGTGGCGGATCAGGACCTGGGGAGTGGTCAGGTGATGCATCGCGGCCTCCGTCCGACCGGTCTCCAGCGCATTGCGGATCTTGGTCATTTCGCGCTCGGCCATCTCCCGTAGCAGCCGGTTGCTCGAATGGTCACGAACCTCCCCCCACAGCTCGTAGGCCACCTTGAGATCCCCCGAATGCTGTCGCGCGAAGGCCGCAAAGCGCTCGGCCTGGGGCGGGGCGTCGTGCTGACGGGCCGCTTGCTCGAAGTACTCGGCTGCCCGGCGCAAGTCCCGACCTCCCGGGCGCACGTAGTAGAGGAAGCCCAGCTCGAAGGCGAGGCGCCCGCTGGTCGGATTCGCCTCGATGCCCTTGAGCATCAACGCCTCGGCGCCTTCGAACGCGAGGCCTTCCTGGGCCATGGCGAAGGCGCCGAACACGTAAGCCGACTCGAACCCGGGCGAGAGCGTGGTGAGGATGTCGAAGACGTGGCTCATGTGCGTGAACCGGTTGTCGGTTTCGCGGTGCTCGCCGTAGTACTGGACCGCCCTCAGCCACGCCAGATCGGCTGCCGTCTCGGCATGGCCCAACGTTGCCGGCGCCAAGTGCCGCCCCGAGGGGTAGTACGAAAGCTCCTCGAGCGGGTGGGGATGGGGGAGCCGTCGATACGAGATCGACGCCAGCGAAGCGGCCGCGGTCGCGAGTGCGGCGGCCACCAGCAGGCTCACGGCGATCCGTGCCGGCCTCTGGTCCGGCATCGCCAGCCGAATCACTTGAAGTCGCGCGACTCGAACGCCGCCGCCGCGAGCGACAGCGCGCAGGCGGAGTAGACCAGCGCGTACAGGGTAGCGAGCCCCAGGTGGAGTGGATCGACGACCCGGCCGGCCGCGGCCAGCGAGCGCGCGTTGAACAGGGGCAGGTTCGGCACCAGGTTCGCCACCACGTCCACCACGCCGTGCAGGGTATCCGGGAACTGCCGCGCGAAGGCGCGCAGGTCGTAGCTCCATTGGCCGGCGCAATAGAGACCGAGCGTATAGAGCGCCGACAGCACCGGGGTCGAGAGCGCAGAAAACATCACCGCCACCGCCGTCAACACGGTCAGCTCGAGGCCCGCCAGATAGGCCGCCGTGGCCACGGCGGGACCATGGCTCGCCAGCCCGCGCACCGCCAGCACCCCCCACAGCCCGGCGGCGAGCACCGCCACCAGGACCCACAGGGCTCCCGCGAGGCCGATCCACTTGCCGATCAAGTACGCCGGCCTCGAGATCGGTCTCGACAGCAAGTTGAAGATCGTGCGGCGCTCGATCTCCTTGCCCACCAGGCTCGCCCCGACCATGACGATCACCAATAGGCCGAGGATCGAGATGCCGCTCAATCCCAGGTCGACCGTCAGGCGCTGGGCCTCGCCGAGGGCCAACGGCGCGAGCGCCTGGGTGAGGAGGCCTCGCGAAACGTGTTGTGGGCGATCAGCCAGGCGTTCATGCGCTTCTCCTCTGCCGCGTTCCCTCCCAGCTCTCCGCGGTGGCGAGGAACAGCTCTTCGAGCGTCGCACGCTGCGGCGTCACGGCGCGCACGCTCGCGCCGGCGCTCAACAGCCAGCCCAGGACCTCCGGGAGGCGGCTCTCGTCGCACAGCCCGAGGACGGTCTCGTGCGGATGCTCGCGCCGCTCGAGCACGGTGCGGAACCGGTCGGGTAGGTCGTGCTCGTCGAGGCCGCCGCACCGGATCTCGATCCGCTGCCGGCTGTCGTGGACCAGCTCGCCCACCGTGGCGACGCGTGTCAGCGTGCCGTCGAGCAGGATCGCCACGCGATCGCACAACA
>VBOY01000150.1 GCA_005893295.1 Candidatus Eiseniibacteriota bacterium
GATGCCGATCGGATCCTGAGTGATCGCACCTGCCTCCGTCCCGGCCCGGATCGCGTCCATCTGCTGCTGACCGGAGTCGTAGCCGATGACCACCACCTTGCCGGTCTTGCCCGACTCCTTCACGCCATTGAGGACGCCGATCGCGGAGCCCTCGTTCGCGCCGAAGACACCCTTGAGGTTCGGGTTCGCCTGCAGGATCGCCTTGGTAAGGTCGGTCGACTTGAGCTGGTCGCCGCCGCCGTACTGCGTCGCGACGATCTTGATATTCGGGTATTTGTTCTTGATCTGGTCGGTGAAGCCCTTCACGCGGTCGATGCCGGTGCGGCTGGTCTGGTCGTGCGCGACGATCGCGACTTCGCCGGACCCGCCGATGAGGGTCGCCATCTTGTCCGCCGCTGCCCCCGCCGCCGCAATGTTGTCGGTGGCCGCGGTCGCGAGCGGGATGTCGCTGTCGACGCCCGAGTCGAACCCGATGACGGGGATCTTGGCGTCCTTGAACTTCTGGAGCAGTGGGATCGCCGCCTTGCTGTCGAGGGCCGCGAAGCAGAGCGCCTGCGGCTTCTTGTTGAGCGCGGCTTGGACCATCTCGAGCTGCTTGTCGACCTGTGACTCGTTCTCCGGCCCCTCGAAGGTGATGGTGACGTTGAACTGCGTCGCCGCCTTCTCCGCTCCCTGCTTCACCGCTTGCCAGAACTGGTGCTGGAAGCCCTTCGAGATCATGGGGATGAAGGACTTGGCCGCTGAGCCGCCCGTGGTGGCGGTCGTCCCGCCGCACGCCGCGGCAACCAGGACGACAGCCGCCAGACCGCCGAGCCAGCGTGTTGATCTACCTCTCATGTTCTCTCTCCACTGATGTTTGTTTCAACCGAGCGAACGCACCGTCTCCGACCGCTGCACCTCCCCGACACGATCGCGGGGATGCTGTGCTGATGACGGGATTCCGTCAAGGCGAACGGATATCCGTCACTCGCGAGTGCTATCGTCTGGCGCCGTGGGTGAAGGACGCGCGATCGCTCGCACGGCTGGTAGGGCCCTCGATCTGCTCATGTTCCTGGTCGAGCGCGGCCAGAACGGCCTTACTGCGCGCGAGCTCTCGCAGCTGCTCGGCGCTCCGCGGACCAGCGTCGCGGATCTCCTGAGGGTGCTTCAGGAGCGCGGCTTCGTCGCGCCTACCGCCGAGGGCTACGGCTGGCGGCTCGATTTCCGCGTCGCGCAGCTCGGGAACGCGTACCTCCACGAATTCTCTGTCCGCGAGGTGGGGCGGACCGCGATGCGAGAGCTCTCGCGCCGGACCGGCTTCACGACACAGATGGCCGTTCTCGATCATGGCGACATCGTCTACATCGAGCGCCAGGACGCGAGCCGCAGTCGGATCGAGCCGCACGTGGTGACCGACATCGGAAGCCGGCTGCCGGCGTACTGCACATCGCTCGGAAAAGCGATGCTCGCGTTCCTCCCCGATGACGAGATCGACCGGCTCTATGGACCGTCCGGACAGCTCGCGCCGCGCACGAAGAACACGATCACGACGCTCGCGCGCCTCAAGAGCGAGCTCGCCGCGATCCGCCGTCGTGGCTACGCGGTCGATCAGCAGGAGACAACGGAAGGCGTCGTGTGCGTTGGCAGTCCCATCCTCGGTCCGGACGGACGGCCGGAGGCGGCGATCAGCCTCGCCGGCCTCAGCGCGGGCATGCTGGCAGCGGCGATCGACACTCTCGGGCGCACCGTCGCACGCACCGCGAGCCAAGTGTCGAGCGCTCGCGGCGGAGCGCGGACGACACCCAAGCGTGCGCGTGCGAAGCTCCGCCGCCGAAAGCTCGCTCTCACCCGGAGGCGGCGCGTCCGCGGAGCCGCGTAGCCGTGCGCGTTGCGACCTACCGCGCCGGCAACGAGACGTCGTGGGGCGTCGTTCGCGACGAGCGGGTGTCCGACGCACGCGCCGTCGTTGGCGCGCCACGCAGCGTGCGGGACCTTCTCGAGCAGACCGATCATTCGCGTTGGCTACGGGGGCTGGCCGACCCGGGCGTTCGCGCCTTCGCGCTTGGCGATGTGCAGCTGCTCGCGCCGCTCGAGCCGCGGCAGGATCTGATCGCCCTCGGGCTCAATTACAAGACGCACGTCGCCGAGACCACCGGCGCCACAAAGCAAGTCGCGCCGCCGAAGCAGCCGATCCTGTTCGGCAAAGCCGCGAGCAGCGTGACCGGGCCCGATGCGGAGGTCTGCTTCGATCCCGCGGTGACGTCGCAGGTCGACTGGGAGGTCGAGCTCGCCGTCGTGATCGGTCGACGTGGGCGGAACATTTCGCCGGGCGCCGCGCAGGGTCACATCTTCGGTTACACGGTGGCGAACGACGTCTCCGCGCGTGACCTCCAGTTCCTTGACGGCGGTCAGTGGTACCGCGGCAAGAGCCTCGACACGTTCTGCCCGCTCGGCCCCTGGGTCGTGACGGTCGACGAGCTCGTTGAGGCGCGCGGTCTGCGCCTCCACCTGCAGGTGAACGGCGTCACGAAGCAGGACGCGTCGACCGACGATCTGATCTTCGCCATCCCGGAGATCATCGCGAGCGCTTCGACCGGACGGACTCTCTATCCCGGCGACGTGATCCTGACGGGGACGCCCGGCGGCGTCGGCTTCACGCGAACCCCACCCGAGTTCCTGCACGACGGTGACGTCGTGGAAGCGGAGATCGAGCGGATCGGTGTCCTGCGTAACCGCGTGAAGGAGAGCGGCCGGCCCTGATGGGACGGCCGCTCTCGTCGCGTGTCGCGAAGGGAGCGCGGCGAACGCGGGGCAGTTACGCGGTGGTCATGCTCGCCCGACCCATGAACGCCGCGTAGAGGGCCCACGCGCCGACGACGAGGTGCAGCAGGTTGTCCGCTGGGCTTTCGAGGTTCGCGAGGCCAAAGGTGTTCGGCTCGGGCGCCCCGGCCACCACGAAGCCGTAGATCCCGAAGAAGAGACCGACGAAGCCGACAACGGCGACGAGCCACTTCTGCATCGCAGGATCAGTCAGCAAGAACGAAGCAGCGATGGCGACGACGCCGAGGCTGATGTGCGCGACGTTCTCGCCGGTGTCCAGGTAGAACCAAGGCGTGTTCGCCTTGGTGAACACCGGGAGCAGGCCGACCACCCCCAGGACTACGAGGATCGCGCCGCCGATCTGCAGGAATTGCTTGGGATTGGGGTCCCTCCTCTTTCAGACCCCGCAACGACTCTCAGCCGATCCCACAGATGGCACGAGAAGACGGGGCTCGCGGCACGTTACGAGGCGAACGACCCGCTCGGATCTCTCATTGCCGCAGATCCCTGAAACCGGGGGCGACGGTGATCCACCCGACCGCCGGCCCTCGTAGGTATCCGCCAGACACGCGCCATCGCGTTTTCTTGGGAGGAAGGCATGACACGCAATTCGCGACGCACGCTTCTCAAATCCGCGGCGGCCGGCGCGGCCGCGATCGGCCTCGTCGGCGCGAGCCGCGGTCTCGCCGGGTCGGGCACGGCGGCCAGGGGCTCCATAGAGACAGGCTCCGAGCCGCTGGTGGCATACGTCAGCGACGCGCGGAAAGGCGAGATCGTTGTCATGGTCGGCACACGCGAGATCGTGCGCCGCGACGCCGCGCTCGTCGCCCGCCTCGTCGCGATCGCGAAGGAGGCCGGCGATGTCATCGCATCGTGAAGCCCCCGAGATCTCGAAAGACCCGGTAGCCGACAACACCGACGTCTACGCATTCGTCGACCCGGTCGACCCGACGAAGGTGACACTCATCGCGAACTACATCCCGTTCGAGGAGCCCGCCGGCGGTCCGAACTTCTTCCAGTTCGGAGACGACGTCCTCTACGAG
>VBOY01000148.1 GCA_005893295.1 Candidatus Eiseniibacteriota bacterium
CAGCGTGACTCGGCCGCAGCTGTCGACTTTGTCCTGGCGCACGCGGAAGTCAGTCACCGCGTCGGGCAGCTCCGGCGGTCGGGCTTTGATGCGCGCGCTCCAGGCCACGAGCGGCGTGCGCTGCCCCAGCGCGCGGTGCGGCCTGCGCTGGTTGTAATAGGCGCGAAACACATCGAGCTGCATCTGCAGGTGCGCGAGCGACTCCGGGCGCGACTGCCTCGCCAGGAATCGTTTGAGGGTCTGGTGAAAGCGCTCCACCTTGCCGCAGGTTTGGGGGTGATAGGCCGTCGAGTGGATGCAGCGGATGCCCAGACGCTCCAGCTCAGTCTCCAGGAGCACCTTGCCGCCGCGCGAGCCACCGCTGAAGACCGCGCCGTTGTCGCTGAGGAAGCTGGCCGGCAGACCGTAGCGCCCGCTGGCCTCAGCGAAGACCCGCACGACGTCAGCGGCCTTCACCGTGGCGAAGGCGACAGAAGCCAGCGCCACGCGGGAGTGGTCATCAATGAGGTTGAGGATCTCGACGTCGCGATCGTCTGCCAGCAGCCAGTGCGTGCTGTCGGCCTGCCACATCTCGTTGGGCAGCTGGGCTTCAAAGCGGGTGAACGAGGAGCGCGGACGCTTGTGCGGCTGGGGTGTGATCAGCCCGTGGCGCGAGAGGATGCGCCAGATCGTCGCGATGGAGGGGACTGTCGCGACGCGGCGTGAGAGGTGATGCGCGATGGTGTGCGCGCCGGCGTCGTGGCCCGCGGCCGCAAGCTCGTGGCGCAGCTTGAGGACCGCGGCCTGGACGCGAGGCCGCACCTGATGCGCGCACGACCGCGGTCGACGTGAGCGCGGCTCGAGCGCCGCGTAGCCACCGCTGCGGTAGCGGGAGAGCAGCTCATAGATCCAGCTGCGCGAGATGTGATGACTCCTGGCAAGCTCGCTCGGGCTGCGGCCCTCGAGCACGATCGCGTCCACCACGTAGCGTCCCAGACCCATCGCGACACCCCCTCGTCTGGCTGGGTGTCCACTATGTCTTGAGACATCTGTCCGCTATGTGGTGAACTCACACACCTCCTCCGGCACAGATCACGGGTAGTCTCGGATCCTGCGCGAGAGGCTCAGGCTTTGTGCGACGAGGCCGCTATCGCGTCGTATGACCGACCCGCCGCTCCGGTTCGACGAACAAGTTTAGCCGCCTGGGGGTCCGAATAACGCAGGTAGAACTCGTTCCATTTACGCCACTTGCGTGCGAGTCGAGGCGCATCGGGATCCGCATAAATCGCGGATAGAAGGGTGATCGCAGCGTACTTGCCGAGCGTCACTCGATACATGGGATTCTCAGAGACTCTCTTTGGCGGCGGTCGATCGTCGACGATCAGCGCACTTCGAATGCCGCGATCTAAGAGCTGAGACCTCAACCATTCGACATGCGCGAGACTCGCCGAGTGGAAGACAACCTGAAGACGCTCGTAGGTTAGACGTGGATATCTCGCTCTGACTGGATGATGTACATAGTGCTTCACTGACCCGTCGCCATCGATGAGTCCGCGTACCACATGCCAGAAGTACTCAGACGGAAAACAAAGTGGTCCGAGAGTGAGGCTCTTCCGCGGTGTAAGGCCCGCACTTGCGAAGAGCGTGTAAAGCTGGAGGTCGCCGAGTTGAGCACGGAAATAGACTTTGTTTCTGTCTTTCGATATGTGAGCGTTCGGTCTGCCAACGCAGCGCAGGAAGGCCTCGACCTGCTCACGGTCCTCGCTCCCGATCGCAACATGGCGGCCGTCCCCAGCGAGGCACCCATCCGTCGCAGCGAGCCCGAGCGCATACGCGAGTTGGGCATCCCAAACAAGAGGCGTCGTGCGATAGAAGCCACGGTTGCGCCCTTTGTGCTCGCGGAGCGGCGTTCGCCGGACATAGCGGAGTCCGCGGTGACTCGCGGCCGCGCGAGCCACGCGGGCATCCGTCTGCTTTGTAAGACCCTTAGCCCAATCCTTGCCCAAGGGTCAGAACGTGAGGCATCAGCTAACGATTTGGAAGACCTCGACTGTCACACGAATGAGTGACATGGCGTCACACGTTCATGCGACAAGGTCGTCTACAGCGGAAGCCGCACCCGCACCGTCGTTCCCTTGTCCTCGCCCGCGCTTTCGAGCTCCAGGGATCCGCCGTGCCCCTCGGCCACGATCTTCGCGACGTAGAGGCCGATCCCCATGCCGGCGAACGTCGCGGCCTTTCCGATCCCGCGCGTGAAGGCCTCACCCAGCCGCGGTATGTCGCTGGCGGGGATCCCGATGCCCTGGTCGGTGATCGCGATCTCGGCCGCACCGTTCTCCCGCGCGAGGTGCACCGCGACCTGGCCTCCGCGCGGCGAGTACTTCACCGCGTTCCCGATCAGGTTCATGAGCAGCTGGTCGATGCGCGCTTGGTCGCCCTCATAGGTCAGCGTATCCGGCGAATCGATCGTGAAGGAGTGCCGGCCCTCCTCGCGCGTGGCCGCGACGTAGCGCCCGACGACGTCGCGCACCTCGGCTGCGAGGTCGAAGGGAGCGGGCTCCATATCGAGCTGCCCACGACCGGCTCGCGAGACCGACAGCAGATCGCTCACGAGGCCATTCATTCGGTCGACCTGACGCTCGATCGATTCGAGGTTGCGCTCAAGGGCTTCCAGATCCATGGGCGTCCCGCGCTGCTGCGAGCGACGCAGTCGGCCGAGCTGCAGCTGCGCCAGTGCCTTCAGCGGCGTGAGCGGTGTCCGCAGCTCGTGCGAGACGATCGACAGGAATCGCTCGCGCTCCGCGTCCACCTGCCGGAGCCGGGTGAAGAGCCGCGCATTGGCGATCGCCACCGAGACCTGAGCGGCGAGGATCTGGGCGAGATCACGGTCGATCTCGTCGAAGTCGCGCGCGGGATCCCGCGTGTAGATGTGCAGCGCCCCGATGAGCTCCCCTTCGCGCGCGACCGACAGCGCGAGCACCTTCGCGAGCCCTTCGGCCTGGATGAGACTCGGATTGCCCAGCGGCGTGCGAAGATCGCGTACGACGACCGAACCGGGATGCTGGTAGTGCCGCATCGCTCGCTCAAGTGGGATGCGCTGGGACTTCGCGTAGCCAGGGGACAGCCCGCTGTAACCACGGATCACGAGGGCCTTCTCGTCGTCGTCGACGATCATCAAGGCCGCGGCGTCCGCCGTGTCCAGCGACCTCGCAACTTCGGCGACGGTCGTGTAAAGCCGGTCGAGCTCCATGATGCCGAGCATCTCGTTCGTCACGTCATGGAGCTTCTGCATGCGGTCGCGCAAGTTCACGCTCGAAGTATCGGACCGATCGGCGCTGGTCAGGCGAGCGAGCCAGCCGCTAGCGCGGCAGGACCACCTCGACGACGTCGCCGCCGACCTCGTTGGCCACGGCCTCCGCCAGCTCGCGTGACGGAAGGG
>VBOY01000149.1:0-7983 GCA_005893295.1 Candidatus Eiseniibacteriota bacterium
GGACAACAGCAACGTCGACATGAACTACTTCCTCGGGATCCGCTCTTCGGACGGAGTCCTCTGCGCGGATTTCGAGGAGGGCGCGGGCGGCACGACGCCGGGGCTGAACCATGCGGTGGCCGGAGTCACTCCGGTCGGGAACGGGTGGCATCATGGGGCGGCGACCTACGACGGGACGACCTGGAATCTCTACCTCGACGGCAACCTCGAGACCTCGCTCCTGGTGGGGCAACCGGTGCGGTCGAACTCGATTCAGCACGCCGCGCTCGCGACCTCCCTCACCTCCACCGGCGGCACCAACGGCTTCTTCGACGGCGTGTTGGATGAAGTGCGGGTGTGGAGCACGGTCCGGAGCGCGTTGGACATCCAGTCAGCCGCCAACAGCCAGATCGCGACGTCGCAGCCGGGGCTGGCCGCCCGCTGGAGCCTGGACGAGGGCTCGGGAACGGTCGTCAATGGTTCCGCCGGCACGGCGGTGACCGGGACGGTGACCGGTTCCAACTACACCTGGGTGACGGGCGCTCCCTTCAACTTGGCGTTCACGCCTCCCGCGGCGCCATCGGCTCTCGCGGCGGTGGCCGCGACCCATAGCCAGATCAACCTGACGTGGAACGACAATTCGAACAACGAGAGCAGTTTCCAGATCGAGCGGTCGACGACGGGAATCGGCGGCACCTACTCGCTGCTGGCCTCGGTGCCCGCGGGTACGACCAGCTACGCGAACGTGCTGCTCACGCCTTCGACGCAGTACTGCTACCGGGTGCGCGCGGTGAACGGCTCCGGGGCTTCCGCCCCCGACGGTCCGGCCTGTGCCTCGACTCCCGCCCAGTCCAACACCGGCCTCGACTTCGCGGGCAACACCTATGTGACCTTCGGCGACCCGGCGGCGCTGGACCTCGCGGAGTTCACGGTCGAATGCTGGTTCCGCCGGGACGGGGCAGGCACCACGACCACGACGGGCACCGGCGGCATTCCGGATGCGATCCCGCTCGTCACGCACGGCGCCCCCGAGGCGGAGAACAGCAACGTCGACATGAATTTCTTCCTCGGCATTCGCAACTCCGACGGCGTGCTGTGCGCCGACTTCGAGGAGGGCGCTGGAGCCGCCTCGCCCGGGCAGAACCACCCGGTGGGAGGCTTCACCCCGGTCGGGAACGGGTGGCACCATGGCGCGGTGACGTACGACGGCGTCACGTGGAAGCTCTACCTGGACGGTACCCTGGAAGCCGCGCTGCCCATCAACCAGCCGGTGCGGTCCAACAGCATCCAGCATGCGGCTCTCGCGACGGCCCTGACGTCGACCGGCGCATCCAACGGCTTCTTCGACGGAGAGCTCGACGAGGTGCGGGTCTGGAACTTCGCGCGCTCGCAGACCGAGCTCCAACAAACCGCCAACGCCCAGCTCGCGCTGGCGCAGTCGGGGCTGGTGGCGCGCTGGAGCCTCGACGAGGGTTCCGGGACGGTGGTCGCGGGCTCGGCAGGCACCTCCGTGGCCGGAACCGTGACCGGCTCCGGCTACACGTGGGTCGCCGGCGCGCCGTTCGACCTGGCGCTCAACCAACAGCCGCCAGAGCCGGTGCTCAACGCTCCGGCGGATCATGCCACCGGCGTGACGACCTCCCCGACGCTCGACGTGGCGGTCTCGGATCCGGATGGCGGGAGCCTGACGGTCACCTTCTACGGCCGTCCCGCCCCTGCGAGCCCGGGCGCGGACTTCACGCTCATCGGACTCCCCGACACCCAGTACTACACCGGGCAACTCAATGGCGGCTCGAACGCGATCTTCCAGGCCCAGACCAATTGGATCGTGAACAACCGCATGGCGCGCAACATCGTCTACGCCGGCCACCTCGGCGACTGCGTGGAGCACGGCGACAACGGAGGCAACGATATCGAGTGGCAGCGCGCCAGCGCCTCGCTGAGCGTGCTCGAGAACTCGGCGGCCACGGGTCTGCCCGAGGGCCTGCCGTTCGGCGTGAGCGTGGGGAACCACGACCAGTCCCCGAATGGCGACGCCAACGGCACCACGACCTTCTACAACCAGTACTTCGGCGCGTCGCATTTCTCGGGTCGCACCTACTACGGGGGCCACTACGGCTCGAACAACGACAACTGGTACGACCTGTTCAGCGCCAGCGGGATGGACTTCATCGTCGTCTCGCTCGAGTACGACACCTCGCCGGACGCGGCCGTCCTCACCTGGGCCGACAATCTGCTGACGACCTACAACGACCGCCGAGCGATCGTCCTCAGCCACTTCCTCTGCAACACCGGCAACCCCGCCGGCTTCGGTCCGCAGGGCCAGGCGACCTACGATGCGCTCAAGGGACATTCGAACCTGTTCTTGATGCTGTGCGGTCACGTTCCGGGAGAAGGCCGCCGGCAGGACGTCTACAACGGCAACACGGTTCACACTCTGCTCTCCGACTACCAGGGCCGGACCAACGGCGGGAACGGTTTCTTGCGGGTTCTCGAGTTCTCGCCCGCGAACGACGAGATCCGGGTCAAGACCTATTCGCCGTGGCTCGACCAATACGAGACCGATGGCGACAGCGAGTTCTCGCTTCCCTACAACATGAACCCGGTTCAGCCTTTCGCGCTGATCGGGAGCACCACGGTGTCGTCCGGATCGAACGCCACGATCAGCTGGCCGGGCCGGAGCTTCAGCGCGGCCTACGAGTGGTACGCGGTCGTGAGCGACGGCTCGGCCGCCACGCAGGGATCGGTCAACAGCTTCACCACCACCGCGCCGCCGGCGATCCGTTTGAGCGAGACCCACCTCGACGTGACCTGCCACGGACTGCTCACCGGATCCATCGACCTCACGGTGAGCGGTGGCACCGCACCCTTCACCTACGAGTGGAGGGATGGTCCGACCACCGAGGATCGCACCAACCTCGGCGCCGGCACCTACACGGTGACGGTCACGGATGTGAACCGCGTGACTGCGACGCTGAACACGACGATCGCCGAGCCGCCGGCGCTGGCGCTCGCGCTGGCGAAGACCGACGTCACCTGCAACGGCGCGTCCAACGGCACCGCGACGGCGACGTTCTCGGGCGGGACGGGAGCGCTGCGGGTTCGGATCGATGGCGGGGTTTTCGCCACCGTCAGCTCGCCGCATGCATTCCCCGGCCTGGGAGCTGGATCTCACGCCGTCGACCTCGCCGATGCCAACGGATGCACCACGACCGCCAGCATCACGGTCGCCGAGCCGCCGGTGCTCGCCGCGAGCGTGAGCCTGGATGCGCCGATCGCCTGTCACGGCGGCACCACGACGGTGATCGTGAGCGCCACGGGGGGGACGCCACCTCATGCCGGCACCGGCACGTTCACCGTCTCATCCGGCAGTCACGACTACACCGTGACCGACGCCAACGGCTGCACCACGACCACAAGCATCACGGTCGCCGAGCCGCCGACGCTCGCCGCGAGCGTGAGCCTGGATGCGCCGATCGCCTGTCACGGCGGCACCACGACGGTGACCGTGAGCGCCGCGGGAGGGACGCCACCTCATACGGGCACCGGCACGTTCGGCTGCACCGCGACCGCCAGCATCACGGTGACCGAGCCGAGCGCCATCACGTTGTCGGAAACCCACACGACGACGTGCCTCATCGGTCCCGACGGGTCGATCGACTTGACGGTCAGCGGCGGCGTGGAGCCCTACACCTTTGCATGGAGCAATGGCGCCGCCACCGAGGACATATCGAGCCTGACCGCGGGCAGCTATTCGGTGACCGTGACCGATGCCAGCGGATGCGGCGCCGGCACCTCGGTGACGATCGTGCTGCGGAACTACACGATCAACGCGTCCCCGGGCCCGAACGGCGGCATCGACCCCACCGGCTCGGTGGTCGTCAACTGCGGCGCCGACCAGACATTCACCTTCACGCCCGATCCCGGCTACAGCGTGTTCGACGTCGTGGTCGACAACACGTCGCAGGGACCGGCGCCGAGCCATACCTTCACCGGGGTGGTCGCGAACCACACGCTCGCGGTGAGCTTCGCTGAGAACGTGCACACCCTGGCGACGGGCACTCTCGGAGACGGCACGCTGACGCGCTCCCCGGACCAGGCGCTCTATCCCGACAACTATGACGTCACGCTGACCGCAACCCCGGCCGCCGGCTGGGCCTTCACGAGCTGGAGCGGAGCGGTGAACGGGTCGACCAGCCCGTCGACCCTGCATCTCACCGGCAACGCGGAGGTGACGGCGATCTTCAACCCGGTGGGAGCGCCGGCGGTGGCCGTCACCTTCCCCAACGGCAACGAGACGCTCCCGCTCGACGCGCTGGTGACGCTGATGTGGGCTCCCGCGGACGACCCGGACGACAACGACCACATCGACAGCGTCGACCTGTACCTCTCACGCACGGGGCCGAACGGGAGCTACGAGATGGTCGCCACCGGGATTCCCAACACCGGTGCGTACGATTGGCCGGTGACCGGTCCGGAGACGGACAACGCCTACGTGAAGGTGGTCGCGCACAATCCGCCCGGCCCTTCGGCCCTGACCGCCGCCGACCTCAGCGATCGACCGTTCTCGATCCATCCGGGGGCCGTCGCGGTGCAGAAACCGCAGCCGGTCGAGTTCGCGCTGACGCAAGTCGCTCCGAATCCGGCGCTCGGCGCGTTGCGTTTCGGATTCGCCCTGCCGCGTTCGAGCTCCGTTCACCTCGCAGTCATCGACATCCACGGGCGCCGCGTGGCCTCCGTGGCACGGGGCGACTTCGGGCCCGGCGTCCACCACTTCACGTGGGATGCCCGGGCCTCGAGCGGCGAGCGCGTCGCGTCGGGCGTCTATTTCCTCCACCTCGAGGTCGCGGGGCGGAGCTTCACGCGGAGGTTCGTGATTACCCGCTGACAGGGAACGACTTGAGGTGAGTGCCCACGCGGGACGACCTGGCCGACAGGGCCCCGCTAGCGATGGCAGGTTCCGCTGCCCGAGTCGGTGAACGTCTGGCCGGCGATGGGGATGAACTGCCACGAATAGGTGCCCGGCCCCAGCGTCAGCTTGAGCACCCCATAGGTGCTGGTGTTGTGGACCTCGGAATTGGGCTTGGGCGTGGTCACGGTGTAGAGACCGGCTCCGCCCGTCCCGACGATGAATTCTCGAATGCCATTGGCGGGATCGGCGGCACCGCCCGGCGTCTGGGGCGCGAACCGCTCGTAGATGTGTTCGTGGCCGTTGAGGATGATCTCGGCGTGGTAGTCGTAGAGCGCCTGCCACAATGGCTGGACGTACTGCGACTGGCCGCCGTGAATGCTGCCGGAATCGAAGAGCGGCTCGTGCCAGTAGGCGAGGCAGCACTGGTTGGTGTGGGCCGCGAGATCGGCTCGCAGCCATACCTCCTGGGGCGAGCCCACCGCCGTCGAGATTTCACCATCGAGCGAGATGACGTGCCAGTCTCCGAGATCAAAGCTGTAGTAGCCCTGGCCTGAGGGGCCCGCCAGGGAGCCGAAATAGGCGAAATAGCCCGCGGCGTTGGCGGTGTGATAGTCGTGGTTGCCAGGGCACGGCTTCGTGCGCGCCTTGTGCCGGCCCCAGCTCGGGTCGTAGTAGGTGGCGTAATTGGACGCCGTACCGTCAGGATAGGCGTTGTCTCCAAGGGTGAATACCGTTCCCGGGATCCCGTCGAGCAATCGGGCGGTCGCCTCTTGAGAGCCGCCACCCACGGCGATGTCACCCGCTCCCACGAAGACCACGGTTGAGCCAGGCGAGCCGTCGCCGAGGTCTGTGATCGCCGCGGGTCGAATGACATCGGGGGAGGACTGAGCGAGCGCCACCCCGACCACTTGGATCGGCGCACCGCCCAGATTTAGATCCACGAAGGGGGAGAGAATGGCCACCGCGGCGGCGCCGCACGCGCCACGAAACACGGTCAGCAAGCGCAAATCGGTGGCACGGACGCGAATGGGCAGGACGAGGTCCTCCTACGATCGGGACGCCAGGGAGTCGGCGCGGAACAAGCAGGCTTCGTGCCGGATCCTCACGGTCGAGAACCCTTGGTGACCGCAGTCTGCAGGGGGTTTTGCCACGGCGGAATGCATCCTACGCTTTGGGCCCCCGCTCGCCCTACGATCCATTCTCGCGATCGCGAAGAGCGGCGAGCCAGCCCCAAACGATCTCCACGAGCGATGCGATCTGTTGTGCATTCTCCGCTCGAACGTGCCCACCCACGTGAGTCGCTCGATCCGCCTGCGGGAGCGTCTCTCTAAGTCTCTCGACGCACGCCTGCGGCACGCGTTCCTCGCGTTCGGCGTCCACGAGCAGCGCAGGTAGCTCGCGCGCCGAGGCCAGGTGGCGTGCCGGCTCGAGCGACGAAAGGAGTCGCGCGCCGAGCACCCCCGCGGCTGCTCCCACGATCGCGCCCACGATGCCGCCTCGGGTCGCGTGACTCACCTCCGCGCGCAGCAGCCGGTCGAGATCTGCCCCGCCGTCCACGAGCACGATCGCGTCCGCCCGCTCGAGGCTCAGGGCGACCGCGGTCGGCGGTGCGCCGAGGCTCGCGCCGAGCAGCGCCACGCGACAGGCGGGGCATTCCCGACGCACCGCTTCCACGCCGAGCGCGATCGTGCCCGGTGTTCGGAGCAACGCGCGGCGCATGATGGGGACACGCGCGATGAACTCCAGCCATCCCATGGGGCGCGGACCGTTCCAAGGCCAAGCGACCGCGAGGACGTTCACCGGCAGCGAATCGGGCACCAGCAACAGCGCGCGATCATCCGTCCCGATGCCGCCCAGGATGACGACTGCCCACGCCCGCGCGGAGGCTGGTGCTCGGCCGGGCGATGCGGCCGCCGCCTGCTCGGGCCGGGCTCGCGCCGCCCGCCACAGGCCAACCGCCGTGTCCCCGTTCGAGGCGACCATGCGCCATCGCTCGACCCGAGCGCCGAGCGCCGCGGCCGGGGTCCTGCGGAGGGAGACGAGCCGCCCCGCGTGGGCTCGCAGGTCGGCAACGGGATCCGGCGGGTGAAGCCAGATCCAGGACGCGAAAGCGATCGACGCCACGCAGAGCGTCGCGAGCAGCGCCGGAACGCGCCGGCGAACGATGCCTGCGATCACCGGATCCGGCGCCGGCCCGCCCAGGCGGGGGTCGATCTGTCGCGGATCGCCGACACGCATCGCCCGCGGCGCGCGGCGTCTGATATCCTCATGGCTCTCGATCGGTGCCATCCCCCCCTGGAGGCCGCTCCATGAAACCCCTCGCTCGCCCCTCCGTGTACCTGGGCCTCGCGCTGGCGGCGACGTGCGCCGCGTCGTTCTGCGCAACCGCGCGGGCACAGCTCGATCCGCGAGGCTCCAATGGCCCGGTGGGCGCCGCGCCAGACGCCGTGCTCGAGCGCGTCGACACCGCCCTCTCCCGAGGCGAGATCGACTACTCCTCCGCTGCGCGCCAGAAACTCTACTATCTCTTCGAGAGGGGGAGCATGGACCCACGGTGGTCCAAGGGCGATCTACGCCCCGCACGCTGCGGCACGCTGGTCCTCGAGGAGCTGCGCACGAATCTCGATCGGCTGGATCCCGAGACGCGGGCGCTGTACGAACGGTACACCTTGCGCGCGACCGGCAGCCGGCTGACCACGCGGCGGCCCTGGTGTACGAGACCACCCACTTCCACATCGAGTACACGACCAGTGGCCAGGGCGGCGTCCCGCCGGCCGACGTCAATCCGGCCAACGGCGTCCCGGACTACGTCGAGTGGACCGCCACTGCCTGCGAATACGCGTGGTCGACCGAGGTCGGCAGCCTCGGCTATCTCGCCCCGCAGCTCAGCGGCGGGCCAAACAACAAGTACTTGATCCAATACCAGAACCAGAACTCCTATGGATTCACAACCGTGGTCTCGGGGGTGCGCACCAAGATCGTGCTCCATCCCAATTTCATCGGCTTCCCGCCCAACGACGACCCGGAAGGCGACCAGATCGGGGCGCTGCGCGTGACCGTGGCCCACGAGTTCAAGCATGCCAGCCAGATCA
>VBOY01000149.1:8158-13782 GCA_005893295.1 Candidatus Eiseniibacteriota bacterium
TTCTGGGAGCGGCGCCAATCGTTCCCCGCCGAGCCGGTGCTCACCACCTACGCGCAGAACCTGGCCAACTGGGGCGTGAGCTTCCAGGACGCCTGGGGGGAGTACGTGGTCTGGAACTTCGCCTGCGGCTCCCGCACTGGCGCCGGATTCGGCTTCGGTGAGGCGAACCGCTACTGGGGACCTCCGGCTACCTCGACCCATGCCGCGCTTCCGGTGCCGACCACGGCGGGCAGCGTCGCTCACCTGGCGGCGAATGCGCGCCTGATCACCAACTACGATCGCTCGCTGAGCGGCACCCCCGAGTTCACCTTCGCCGGAAGCCCGAGCGTCGACTGGCGTACGTCGGTGGTCCTGCGCGATCTCGCAGGCACGTTGACACGGGTGCCGATGCCGCTGAGCGGCGGAGCGGGAACGCTGCAGCTTTCCGGGTACGACTGGACCAACCTCGAATGGGCGGCGCTCGTGATCGGAGACCCCAGCACCTCGGGCGTCGCCGCGAGCTACAGCTTCTCCGCACGCGCGGTGGGCCCGATCCTGATCGCCCACCAGCCGCTGCCGCACACGACCAACACCAGCACGCCATATCCCGTCACCGCGCGGGTGACCGCGGGCACCGCCACACCCGATCCAGCCTCGGTGACGCTCACATACCGGGTGAACGGAGGACCCACCACGTCGGCGACCATGACCGCGACCGGGAATCCCGACGAGTACACGGCGAGCATCCCGGCGCGCCCGTCCGGCAGCACCCGGTCAGCTCGCCGGCGGGGTCCGGTACCCATGCCTTCGACGTCGCGAGCGTGTACGAGCCGTTCGAGACGGCCGGCGGCTGGACGGTGGGAGACGTAGGGGATGCCGCGACCTCGGGCGTGTGGCAGCGCACCATACCTCTCGGCACGGTTGCCCAGCCCGACGCCGACTTCACGGGCGCGCCGGGGACGGCCTGCTTCGTCACGCAGAACGGGACGCCGGGGGGCGACGTCGGCGAGGCCGACGTCGACGGCGGCAAGACCACGTTGCTCTCGCCGGTGTTCGATCTATCGAGCGGTGGCCCCTACGTGAAGGTCGAGGCGCACTACCGGCGCTGGTATTCGAACCACCTGGGATCCGAGCTCGACGATGCGTGGCGCGTGGATGCCTCCAACAACGGCGGCGCAAACTGGACCACGGTCGAGACCGCGTCGCTCGGAGACAACCGCTGGACTCCGGTGAGCGTGAACCTGCTCGCCCTGTTCGGCACGCCGAATCAGGTTCGGTTCCGTTTCGTGGCCGAGGATCAAGGGGCGGGCTCCATCGTCGAGGCGGCGGTGGACGAGTTCGAGCTGATCGCCGCCACGCAGCCGCCCGTCGCCGTGCTGCCGCCGGCCGTGGCGTCGTCCGCGGTCGAGTTGGGGCCAGCCTGGCCCAACCCGGCTCGTGGCGCGGCGTCGTTCGTGATGACGCTGCCCAGACCTGCGACCGTGTCGGTCGTGGTGCTCGACCCACAGGGCCGGACCGTCCGCCGCCTGGTTCGGGACGGCACGCCGTGGGGCGCGGGCAGGCAGACGCTGCGCTGGGACGGCAGGGGAGAAAGCGGCCAACGCCTCGCTGCCGGCATCTACCTGCTCCGCGCGGTGGTCCTCGGCCAGGCGCTGGAGCGGAGGCTGGTGCTCTTGTACTAGGCGTGGTTTTGGTAGAGTGGCCGGTCGACCCAACGACCGGAGCCTGTGATGCGCAAGCCCAGCCACGCCGACGCCGAGCTGCTGCTCCACCTCTACGAGATCCGCCGCGAGCCCGAGCTCAGGCGCGCACGCGCCTGGTTCCTGACCGAGTTCAAGGCGGCCGCGTGGAGCGAGATCAAACCCCGCTACCTCGGCCACAGCGAGGAAGATCGGTTCTTCCGCATGACGGTCAGCTACTGGGAGATGGTGGCGACCCTGGTGAACCGGGGCGTGCTTCACGACGAGCTGTTCTTCGATCACACCGGCGAGGACATCGTCACCTGGGAGCGCTGCAAGCCGTGGCTCGCCGCGGCGCGCGCCGACATCCGCCCCACCTACCTGTATCAATTCGAGCGCATGGTCGAGGCCCATCGAGCGTTTCGCGCCCGCACGATCGCCGCCTTCCAAAGGGCGCGCGAAGCCGGCGGACCACACGGCGCCACGGGGCAATCGCCACGCCGCGTCGCGACCGGGCGATCGCGCCGGCGGCGCTAGCCGTGTCGTCCTCGTTCGGCCGACTGTTCGTCGTCACCACCTTCGGCGAGTCGCATGGCCCGGCGGTGGGCGTGGTGGTCGACGGCATGCCGCCCGGGATCGCGGTGGACCCGGCCGAGTTGCAACGCCAGATGGATCGCCGGCGCCCGGGCCAGAGCGCGCTCACCACGCAACGGAGCGAAGCCGACCAGGTCGAGATTCTTTCGGGAGTGTTCGAGGGCGTCACGCTGGGCACCCCGATCGCGATGCTGGTGCGCAATACCGACGCCCGATCCGAGGACTACGCGTCCCTCAAAGACGTGTTTCGGCCGGGGCATGCGGACCATGCCACCTTCGCGAAGTATGGCGTGCGCGATCACCGCGGAGGGGGCCGCTCCTCGGGACGCGAGACGGTGGGCCGCGTGGCCGCGGGCGCTCTGGCGCGCGCGGCGGTCGCCACCGTCGGCGTGACGATCGCCGGCGGCACGGTGCAAGTCGGGAGCGTGCGCGCGGTACGCCGCGACTGGGAGCAGACCGAGCAGAACCCGGTGCGCTGTCCCGACGCGAAGGCGGCGGCCGACATGGCGCGCGTGAGCGGCGTGGTGGAGGTGGTGGCGATGGGCGCGCCGCCGGGTTGGGGCGATCCGACGATGGCCAAGCTCGACGCGCTCTTGGGAGCCGCGATGCTGTCGATCCCGGCGGTCAAAGGAGTCGAGATCGGCGGCGGATTCGGGATGTGCGCGCTTCAGGGCTCGCAGACGAATGACGTGTTCGACGGGCACGCGTACCTCACGAACTTCGCTGGCGGCATCGCCGGTGGGATCTCCAACGGAGCCGACATCGTGGCGCGGATCGCCGTGCGCGCCGCCACGTCGATCGGCAAGCCGCAAACGGCGGCCACTCGCCAGGGAGGGACGACCACGATCGAGATCCGGGGCCGTCACGATCCCTGCATCTGCCCGCGCGTCGTGCCGGTGGCCGAGAGCATGATGGGGATCACGCTCATGGAGGCATGGCTGCGCCAGCGCGCGCTGCGCGGGCGGGACAGGTAGGCAGGCGGCCGCGCGGGGCCGCCGTCAGAGGTTGGATCCGGCATGCTGTTGCTGCTCAAAGCGAGCGTGAGCGAGGTCGCGGCGAGCGACGTGGCCGCGAGACTGCGCATGCTCGGCCTTGCGGTGCATCGTACCGACCATTTGGGTCGCATCCGGCTCGCCGCGGTAGGCGACGGGGTGCCGGTGGACTGGGATCAGGTGCGGCGCTGGGCCGAGGTCGACTCGGTCGACACGATCGCGGTCCCGTTCAAGCTCGTGAGCCGCGCGTTCCACCCCCAAGACACCGTGATCACGGTGGGACGCTGCGCGGTGGGCAGCACCCAACTGGCGCTGATGGCCGGGCCGTGTTCGATTGAAGGGGAGGAACAGGCCTTCACGATCGCGGCCGCGGTGGCGCGCGCCGGCGCCACCGTGATGCGCGGCGGCGCCTACAAGCCGCGCAGCTCGCCGTATTCGTTTCAGGGGCTCGGCGAAGAGGGGCTCAAGCTGCTGCGCCGCGCCGCCGACGCGCACGGACTCGCGGTGGTGAGTGAGGTGATGGACTCGCAACAGGTGCCCTTGGTCGCGCGCTACGCGGACATCCTCCAGGTGGGGGCGCGCAACATGCAGAACTACTCGCTGCTGCGTGAGGTCGGCCATGCCGACAAACCGGTGTTGCTCAAGCGCGGCATGGCCTCGACCATCGAAGAATGGTTGCTCGGGGCCGAGCACATCGTCTCGCAGGGGAATCGCCAGGTGATCCTGTGCGAGCGCGGCATCCGCACGTTCGAGACCTACACCCGCAACACGCTCGACCTGAACGCGATTCCGGTGGTGAAGGAGCTGTCCCATCTGCCGGTGATCGTCGACCCCTCGCACGGCACCGGCATCCGCGACAAGGTGGCGCCGATGGCACGTGCCGCGATCGCCGCAGGCGCCGACGGGCTCTTGATCGAGGTGCACCACGATCCGGATCACGCGCTCTCCGACGGCCCCCAGTCGCTCTATCCCGTGCAGTACGCGGAGCTGGTGGACCAAATCCGGACCATCGCCCAGGTGATCGGCCGGAGAGTGTGAGTGGGGCACGCGGCGTGGGGGATCCCTCGCCGCGCGCATGCGGGCGGGGGCCAGCGCCCCAAGGCCGCTCTAGGCCCACACCTTGACACACCGGGCGTCGCCCGGCTTAATGCATCGCGTGAAGGGCGATTAGCTCAGCTGGCAGAGCACTTGCTCGACAAGCAAGGGGTCACTGGTTCAAGTCCAGTATCGCCCACCATCTGGCCGGCGAGCGCCATGAGAGCGTGGCCCGCTCGGCTTCCGGCGAGGGCCGTCCCGTAGGAGTCAACCATAGAACCGTCCGAGAGCCACACCATGTCCATGACCACCACTTCCGAGGATCGTCCCGAGATCGCCAAGTACCCGGGTGGCGAGGCACTCTACCGCCTGCGGCACTCGGCGGCCCACGTGCTGGCGACCGCGGTCACCGAGTTGTTTCCCGAGGTCAAGGTCGCGGGCGGTCCGCCGATCGAGGGCGGTTTCTACTACGACTTCGCGCGCCCCCAGCCGTTCACCCCCGAAGACCTCGAGCGGATCGAGGCGCGGATGCGCGAGATCGTGGCCGCGGACCAACCCTTCGAGTACTCGGAGACGACGCGCGAGGAAGCCGAGCAGCGCTTCCAGGCGGCAGGAGAGAAGTACAAGCTCCATTTTCTTTCCCAGATCCCGCCCGGCGCCAAGGTGACCTATTACCGCAACGGCCCGTTCCTCGACCTGTGCCGCGGACCGCATCTCGAGAGCACCGGGGGCATCCAGGCGTTCAAGCTCACCCACGTCGCGGGAGCGTACTGGCTCGGCAACGAGCGCAACGAAATGCTGCAGCGCATCTATGGCACGGCGTTTCCGACCCTGGCGGAGTTGGAAGCTCATCTGCTCCGCATCGAGGAGTCGCTCAAGCGCGACCACCGCCGGCTCGGCAAGGAGCTGGATTTGTTCTCGGTCCACGAGGAGGTGGGAGCGGGGCTGATCCACTGGCACCCCAAGGGCGGCATGGTGCGCCACCTGATCGAGGAGTTCTGGAAGGAGGAGCACCTCAAGCGCGGCTACCAGTTCGTGTACACGCCCCACATCGCCAGCGAGCGGCTCTACGAGCTCTCGGGCCATCTCGAGAACTACGCCGATCTCATGTACGCGCCGATGGACATCGACGGGCAGCCCTATCGCACCAAGCCCATGAACTGCCCGCTCCACATCATGATCTACAAGACCCGTAAGCATTCGTACCGAGAGCTGCCGGTGCGCTACGCGGAGCTCGGCACGGTGTACCGGTACGAGCGCTCGGGAGTGCTCCACGGTATGGAGCGCGTGCGCGGGTTCACGCAGGACGACTCGCACATCTTCTGCACCCGCGACCAGCTCGCCG
>VBOY01000054.1 GCA_005893295.1 Candidatus Eiseniibacteriota bacterium
CCCATCAGCGTCGCCGACGTCGCGGCCACGATCCGCAGGCGCCGCAGCATGCCGGCTGGTGTGCCGTCGTTCGCGAACACCACGCTCTTGAACTGGGGGCTCTTTCCGAAGAGCTGCCCGGCCCTGCGGGCCGGACGCCGTTCGGCGGGGCCTTCCACGAGCACCTCGACTTCTCGTCCGAGCCAGGTTTCGTTGATCTCGCGTGAAATCGCTTGCTGCAGCTCGATGAGCCGCGTGAGTCGGGTGCCCTTGCGCTCCTCGGCGATCGTGTCACCCCAGCGGAACGCCTTGGTGTCGGGCCGCGCCGAGTACTTGAACAGGAACGCGCTGTCGTAGCGCGCCTCGCGCAACAGTGAGACGGTGCGCTCGAAATCGTCGTCGGTCTCCCCCGGGAAGCCGACGATGACGTCGGTGGTCAGCGCGAGCTCGGGGATCGCAGCGCGCAGGTCGGCCACGATGCGCCGGTAGCGGTCCACGGTGTAGGTAGACTGAACGGGCAAATGCACCTGCGGGCACACCTTCTCGCACTCCGCCATCGCGGCGATCACTCGATCGCTCATGTCGCTCGGGTGCGGAGAGGTGAAGCGGATGCGAAGCAGGCCGTCGACGCGGTTGGCGGCGCGCAGCAGGTCGGAGAAGTCGTCGGTGCCGTGCCGGTACGAGTTCACGGTCTGTCCGAGGAACACGACCTCGCGAAATCCCCGGGCGACCGCGTGCTCCATTTCGCGCACCAGGTCCACGAGCGGCAGGCTTCGCTCGCGGCCGCGTGTGTACGGAACCACGCAGTAGGTACAGAACTTGTCGCATCCCCGCTGGATCGTCACCCAGGCCCGCACGCCGCTCTCGCGCTTGGGCTCGAGGTCGCCGTAGGTCTCGTCGCGATCGAGCCGCACGTCGGTGGTCGGCTCGGCGGCAGCCCGACGCAGAAGCTCGGGCAGCCGGCGATATCCATCCGGGCCGACGACCAGATCGAGGATCCGCGAGTGCTCGAGCAGCCGGGAGCGCAGGTGCTGCGCCATGCACCCGGCCACGCCGACCACCACGTGCGGGCGCGAGGCCTTGAGGCGCGCGAAGTCGCCCAGCCGGCCCAGCACGCGCTGCTCCGCGTGCTCGCGGATCGCGCAGGTGTTGAGCAGGATCGCGTCCGCGTCCTCGGGACGTTCGACGAGCGAGAATCCGCCCCGCTCGAGCACCCCCGCCATGAGCTCGCTGTCGGCCAGATTCATCTGGCAACCATAAGTTTCGAGATACACGCGTTTCATTGGGCCGCCACGCTACCACGGGGCCGCGTCGGCCGGCCAGCCGACGGCTCGGCGTCGGTCGCCTCTCGCAGCGACAGGATCCCTGCGCCTTGACCCTCGGTTCACGCTTCTCGCACACTCCTCGCGCGCGACACCCACCCCGGAGGACGCATGCCGACCCGGCCGAGCCAGAGCCTCGCGACCTTCCCCAATCCCTCTCCCGGTCGCGATTACGTCATCCGGCACGAATGCCCCGAATACACCGCGGTCTGTCCGATGACCGGCCAGCCGGACTTCGGCACCATCATCGTGATCTATGTGCCGGACCGGCGCTGCGTCGAGCTCAAGTCCTTGAAGCTCTACCTCTGGTCCTTTCGCGACCAGGGGCACTTCTTCGAGCAGGCGACGAATCAGATCTTGGAGGATCTGGTGCGAGCGCTTCGGCCGCGCCGCATGACGGTGATCGGCAGGTTCAACGTCCGGGGCGGCATCGGTACGACCGTGGTCGCGCGCCACGAGGGCCCGCGGCGCAGCGCGCGCCGACGCGCGTGACGCGCCCTCGGAAAAGGGATCGCCGAGGCCACCCGGGTGCAAGTCGGCCCGCGCGGCCGAGTGCCGGCGCCCGGACCGGCTGGCTACGCCACGAGCGGGCGTGGGTGGCGTTGCTGCTCGGCCTCCACCTGGTCCTCGCGCTCTGGGGGGCTCTGCGCAACTCGGTCACCTTCGACGAGAACTTTCACCTCCCGTCGGGGGTCCTGATCGCAGCGCGCGGAGATTTCCGCATCTCGCCCTTCAACCCCCCGCTCGTCAAGACTCTCTTCGCGCTGCCGGCGCTGGCGGCCGGGGCGCGGCTCCCCGATCCGGCGGCGGTCGACACGCAGGACCAGTGGGTGGCGGGGGAGTCGTTCATGCGTCGCAACGCCGACCGCTACCACCGGGTGTTCTTCGCCGCTCGTTGCGTGGTGGCTCTGATCTCCCTGGCCACCGGTTTCCTGGTGTGGAAGTACGCGCGCCGCTTGCAGGGGCGCGCCGCGGGGCTGCTGGCGCTGGCGTTCTATGTCACCGCGGCCGAATCGCTCGCCCACGCCGGCGTCGCCACGATGGACGTCGCCACGGGGTTCGGAATGCTGGCCGCGGTGTACGCGTTCTGGGGCTTTTGCCGAAGCGGGCGCTGGACGTGGTGGCTCAAGGCCGTGCTCGCGCTCGGCTTCTGCGCCCTCACCCGCTTCAACACCGCGATCCTCGGTCCGATTCTCCTGCTGCTCGCCGTCCTCGGCACCGCTCTCTCCCGCATCCGACGGCCCGCGCGAGTGTGGCTGGGGCTGTTGCTGGCCGTGCCGGCGACGCTCGTGATCCTCGACCTGGGATATCTCGCGCACGTGTCGTTCCGCCCGCTCTCCGCCTGGCAGTTCGCGTCGCCATCCTTCCAGCACCTGCAGCAGCGCGTGCCATGGCTCCGCCTGCCATTGCCGGACGCCTATCTGTTCGGCCTCGACATCCAGGCCCGCGAAGGGGCAGGCGGGACGCCCACGTACCTCCTCCATCAGGTGCGATCGGGCCGCGTCTGGTACTACCTGCCGCTCGCGTTCCTGTTCAAGTGGCCGCTCGGCTTCTTGGGGGCACTCGCCGCGCGTTTCGGCCGAGACCTGTTCCCGGGCGCGCGCCCGCGCCGCTGGCACGAAGCGTTCTTGCTGGTGCCGATTGCGATGATTCTTGGCTCGGCGATGTTCCTGTTCACCCTCAACATCGGCATCCGCTACATGTTCCCGCTCGTCCCGTTGCTCTGCGTGTGGCTCGGCGGGCTCGCGCCACCCCCGAGTCGCGTGCCCGCTGCGCTGCGCGGGCGGGTGAGGCGCTGGGTGGTGGCGGGAACGCTGCTGGCGACGCTTCAGGCGATCGAGGTAGGGGCGCATGCCCCCTGGTACCTGTCGTTCTTCAACTGGCCGAGCGGAGGCTCGAGTGGCGGCCAATGGCTGGTGAACGACTCCAACGTCGATTGGGGACAGGGGTTGATCGCGCTCAAGGACGAGCTCGCGCGGCGCGGCATCCAGCGCGTCCACCTCGCGTATCACGGGACGACCGATCCGGCGATCTACGGCATCGATTACCTGCCGTATCGAGGGGGCACGCCGAGTCGCGACTCCGACTGGCTGGCGATCAGCAGCTACTACTATGTCGGGTTGTGGCAACGCATGACCACGACCTCGGGGCGCACCGCGGGACCGATCCGCTTCGATTTCCAGCGCCTCTGGGGTGCTCGCCCGGTGGCGATGCCGGCTGGCTGCATCCTCCTGTTCTCGATCGATCGCTCGGGGGTCACGGGACCGCCCTCGTGAGCCGTGAAGAGGCAGGGCACATGCGTGCAGGTGCGGTCGTCGAAGCGTTGCCGTGCTTGGTCCGAACCTCAAGCGCGCCTTACGATGAACGGACACCTTCACGCACCAGTGCGCGTAGGAAGCCGGAAGAGGCTTCTGCTCGATTCCATCGGTTGAGGGGGTCCGCCCGCGGTCGATGAGTACCCTTACCGTTCTAGCGACGCTCAACCTGGTTCTCGGCGGCCTGGTGTTCCTCCTGGGCCTTCTCATCCTGCGCGAGAACCCGCGGCAGAGGCTCAATCGCGTCGTCTCGCTCATGCTGTTCTTCGGCGGGTTCGGCTCGCTGATCAGCGGGCTGGGACTGAACGCGGGCCGTGGCGGAGACACGGCCGCGCTGCACTTCGCGTTCCTGTGGGAGTTCTTCTTTCCCAGCCTGTTCCTGTTCGCCTGCATCTTCCCACGCGAGCGAGCGTTCACCCGTCCCGGGGGGGGCCTACAGAAGCTGGTCCCGTTCGCGCCCCGCTTCGAGGTGCTGGTCTACCTGCCGCACGTCGTGCACTTCGGCTTGCTGTTCATCCTCTCGTCCTTGCCCAAGGGCTGGGAGAACCCGATCAAGCTGGGGGTCCTGGCCCCGCTGGCCAATCTCCTCCGCGTCCTGATCCAGCTGTTCTTCCAGGTTCACCGGGCGTTCTTCTCGTCGGTGAACTTGGGATTCGGGGTCGCGGCGATCCTGCTCTTGATCGCAAGCTACCGGGCCTCGCGCATGCCGCGGCTGCGCAACCAGCTCCGCGTGATCGGGGTGGGACTCGACGCATGCCTCCTGCTCTATGCCACCGGCGAGCTGATCCCCACGCTCGTCGCGCTGCGGATCGGCGACGCAACGCGGGCCGGGCTCACGGCCGCCGCGCTCCTGGTGGGCTCGGGCGCGATCGCGTACTCGATCGTGCGCTACAAGTTTCTCGATGCCAAGCTGCTCGCCCGGCGCGGCATTCTGTACGGAGCGGCTTCCGCAGCCATGGTGGGTCTGTACCTGCTGATCGTCATGCAGCTCCAGCGAATCCTCGTCGGATTCTCGGGGATCGACCGCCGCGTGATCGAGCCGGTGTTCCTGGTCTTCGCCTTGGTGGTGTTCCAGCCGCTCATGGGGCGGGTCGAGGAGCTGCTGGACCGCATGTTCCAACGTGACCCCGGCGATTATCGGAACGTGCTGCGCAGTCTGGGGCGCGAGCTGATGAGCACCCTCGAGCTCGACGCCCTGCTCGAGCGCTCGATCCGGACGATCGCCGAGGCCATGCTGCTCAAGCGCGCCTACGTCGCGGCGTTGCCCCGCGACGGCGTCCTGCTGCGAGTGGGCGTGGGACGCGCGCCGGACTTAGAGGAGCAAGAGGGGCTCCGGCACGTGCTGAAGCGGCTGCCGGCCGGCGACGAGATCGTGAGACTCGATGCCGGAGACGGGCTCAGCGAGGAGGATCGGGATTTCCTGTCGGGACGCCTCGGGGCGGCGCTGTTGGTGCCGCTGCGGACGCGCGGCGAAACGGTGGGCGCGTTGCTGTTGGGCGAAAAGGTAACCGGGATCCAGTTCACGTCGGAGGACGTGTCGCTGCTCTCCGCGCTCGCGGGGCAGATGGCGGTTTCGCTGCAGAACGCCTTGCTGGTGCGCGACCGAGTCGAAGTGGTGCGGATCGAAGAGGAGCTGCGCCTGGCGCGGCAGATCCAGAGCTCGTTCCTGCTCTCGCAGTTCCCGGCCATGTCCCGCTTCCAGGTGCACGCGCTCAACATCCCCTCCAAGGAGGTGGCCGGCGACTTCTACGACCTGGTGCCGGCGGGGGACGGCTCGTTCGTGCTGGCGATCGCCGACGTGGCGGGCAAGGGGGTGCCGGCTGCACTCCTGTCCTCGATGCTCCAGGCCTCGCTGCGCACCCAGGCCGCCTCGATCAACTCCGTGGGCGAGATGCTGCGCAACATGAACTCGCTCGTCTACCGGGGGACGGCGGTGCACCAGTTCGCCACCTTCTTCTTGGCGCGCATCGACCAGCACCGGTTGGGGATGACGTTCTCGAACGCCGGGCACAATTACCCGATCGTGGCGCGGGTCGGCGGTGAGCAGGTGCTGCTGGAGCGCGGCGGCCTGCTGCTCGGCATCACCGAGGCGGCCCAGTACGAGGAAGGCACGGTGTCGCTGCACACCGGCGACCGCGTCGTGCTCTACACCGACGGCATCACGGAGGCCACGAACGGCGGCCAGGAGCTGTTCGGGGAGGAGCGCCTGCTCGATCTGGTGCGCGCGCTCCCGCGGGAGCTGTCGGCCCGCGAGGTCGCGGAGCGCATCCTGGAGGAGCTGCGGAGGTTCCTGGGCCAGGAAGAGCCGCGCGACGACATGACACTGCTCGTGCTGCAGGTGGTGGAGCAGGATCCTGCGGCGCTCCAGGGCTGGGACGCGGTGCCGATGGAGAGCGCGGCCAGCGAAGCTTGAGGGAAGGGCGCGGGGAGCTTCGGCGCGAGTCAGGCGAGCGCCCGGCTTTCGCCGGCGGCCCTCAGCGTCGCGCGACGATCCGCCTGACCCTGCCGTCCGCGGTCATCACGTACAGCTCCCCCGCTGCGTCTTCGCCGAACGACAGCACCTCGCCGACCGGCTTCACGTCCCACTGGCGCTCGAGCGTGGCGTAGCCACCTTCGATGCGGGCGCTGCGGATCCAGCCGCCGCAATAGTCGCCGTAGACGTAGTGACCCACCAGTTGGGGCAGGCGGCGACCACGATAGACGAACCCGCCGATGATGGAACATCCGGCGTCGTGCCCGTACTCGATCACCGGGAGGACCAGGCCCCGGGACTCACAGTGCGAGGTGCGGAAGCAGTGGGATCCCTCCATGATGTTCCAGCCGAAGTTGAGTCCCCCGCGGCGTGCGTCGACTACGTCGATCTCCTCCCAGCGATTCTGGCCCACGTCCGCGATGTAGAGGCTGCGGGTGGGAGGATCGAAGCAGAACCGCCACGGGTTGCGCAGGCCCCAGGCCCAGATCTCCCCGCGCATCCCAGGGCGTCCCACGAACGGGTTGTCGGGCGGGATCGCGTAGGGGTCGCCATGGTCCACGTCGATGCGCAGCAGATCGCCGAGCAGGGTGGAGCGATCCTGAGCGTTCCCGTGCGGATCGCCGGCGCTGCCGCCGTCTCCCATGCCGATGTAGAGCATGCCGTCGGGCCCGAAGAGCACGAGCCCGCCGTTGTGGTTGGCGTAGGGCTGTCGGATCGTGAGCAGCAGCTTGGCGGAGGCCGGGTCGGCGACGTCGGGATTCGCGGTCACGGAGTAGCGCTCGATTCGCGTGTCGCCGTTGCGGTCCGTGTAGTTCACGTAGAGCCAACCGTTGCTCGCGTAGCGGGGGTGGAACGCCACGCTCAGCAGCCCGCGCTCGCCACCGTCTCGCACCCGGTCCGTGAGATCGAGAAATGGGGTCGGGAGGAGGCGTCCGCCGCGAATCACGCGGATGCGCCCCGGTTGCTCGACCACGAACAACCGCGGATCGGAGCGCGGGGCGGTGAGGTAAAGGGGATCGCTGAGCCCCGAGGCGACGGTCTCCAGCGCGAACCCGGAAGCGTGTGGAACCGCCTGGGCGCAGGCGGACGGTGCCGCGGCCAGGGTCAGAAGCAGAACGAGCACGACCAGGGTTCGGCGCATGGCGCATTGCGCCCGCGACGGGGATCCCGCCGCGGGCGACGCCACCACCTTGACTCGCGTGGTGCGCCAGGTCAAACCAGGGCGGCGGGCTGCGCGAATCAGGCGGACCGCGACGAGAATCCCGTCGACGGCTCGCGCGGCTCGACGATCCACTGGGTGGTCACGGCGCCTGGGGCGTCGGACCACGGTGCCGCGGAGCGGTCGAGGGTGTCCTGGAACCTTGACGCGGCTCGGGGGGGCAAGGGCTCCCTGGGCCGGGCTACGAAAGAGGTTCTAGCGAAACCTGAAACGAACTGTCCAATGGATTCCTGAAACGGCCGATCGATCGGCTGGCAGGGTCGCGGGGCGACCGGATCAGTACGCCTGGAGTCGGCCCTGGGTGAGGCGGCGGAACACCTGCAGGTGACCGAGCGCTTCGCGGTCGCGCCCCAACTGCTCGAGCAGCCGGGCCAAGTTGAAATGGGCATCGGGCAGGTCCGGATCGGTGGCCAGCGCTCGCTCGTAAGCCGCGACTGCTTCCGCGCGGCGCCCGAGATCTTCGAGCGCCACCCCCAGGTTGAACGCCGCGGTCGCATCATCGGGGGCAAACCCCAGTGCGGTGCGATAGTGGGCCTCCGCCGCGCGCGCGTCGCCGACCTCGTGCAACAATCGGCCCAGGTTCACCCGCGCATCGACGTGCTCGGGATCGAGCTCGAGCGAGCGTTCGTATGCGTCGCGCGCCTGATCCAGGTCGCAGGGCTCCAGGTCGCAGCCGATCCGGTACCAATCCTCGGCGTCCAGCTCGGTGGCCGCGCTTCGCGCCGCCGCCGCTGCGCGGCGCGCCAGGGGAGCCACCTGGCTCGCGACCTGCGACACGTCGAGGTCGAGAAGTGCCTGGCCGGACTCCGGGAGCCACGTCGAGGCCCCGTCGCGCACCACGATGGTGTCGCCCTCCGCGGTGATGCGCACGCCGGTGATCGCGCGGCCTTGCGGGAGCTGATCCTTGAGTCGACGCAAGGCTCGATGGACCTTGCGCGCCGGCAGTGCCGCCATCAGCTCCTTGCCGGTGCGCAGCAGCACGACGTCGGGAAACGAAAAGCGATGCTCGCCCTGTTCGCCGCGGCGAGGCCCGACGCAGCCGCTCTTGACGTAGGCGCGAATTTGCCCGGGGGAAAGGCCGAGCAGCCTGGACACGTCGCGCAGCGAGTACCCGCCGGCGAACGAGACGCGCGCGGTTGCGGAATCAGCAGTGCGACTCACGATGCT
Source organism: Candidatus Eiseniibacteriota bacterium (assembly GCA_005893295.1). Taxonomy (GTDB): domain Bacteria; phylum Eisenbacteria; class RBG-16-71-46; order RBG-16-71-46; family RBG-16-71-46; genus WS-8. Next base: position 8,476 of record VBOY01000054.1, read on the forward strand.
GCAATACCACAGCGCCTGAGCTAGCGGGAAGCCTTCTTCCGGGTGCGCCCGTTGCCTGCGGCCGCGGCTCGGTTGGCCGCCACGCGAGGCGCGCGGCGAGCGGGCTTACGCGCGGGCGCCTCGCCGGCTGCGGCGCGCGCGGCGCCCGCGGCCATGCCGAGGCTCGCCTTGAGCGCTTGCATCAGGTCGATGATCTGGGCGCGGGGCGGCTCGCCAGGGGCGAGCGAGATCTCCTGGCCCTCGACCTTCTGCTGGATCGCCTCGAGCATCCGCTTGCGCACCGTGTCGTGGTAGGACTCGGGGTGGAACTCGGTGCGCACGTTCTGCTCCATCAGCTGCTGCGCGAGCTTGAGCTCTTCCGGCTTGAGGGTCGCCTTCTCGGGCAATGGGACCTCGGAGAAGGGCCGCACCTCCTCGGCGTAACGGAGCTGCTGCATCACCAGGCCATCCTCGGCCGCCCGCAGCATCACCAAGTACTGCTTGCCGCGAGAGGCGTATTGGGCGAGACCGGCCACGCCGGTGCGCCGCATGGCGGCGGTCAACAGTGCATAGGCGCGCTCCGCTCCCTTGTCGGGCCCCAAGTAGTAGGGCCTGTCGTAGTAAATGGGGTCCACCTTGGTGATCGGCACGAACTCGGTGAGCGCGATCGTTCGGCTCGCGGCCTCCTCCAGCGCCTTGAGCTCCTCGGGCGAGAAGAGCACGTATTGGTCCTTCGCGTACTCGTAGCCCTTTGCGATATCGTCCCGCTCGACGGTCTCGTGGTCCTTGGGGCACACGTACTGCTGCTTGAGCGGCGTGCCGCACTTTTTGTGCACCATGCGGAACGAGACGGACTCCGACGCCTGCCCGGTCGAGTAGAGCCGGATCGGGATCGAGACCAGGCCGAACGAGATGGTGGCCGAACCGATGGAATGAGCAGCCATGAATAGAGGACCCTACCACGCTGGAAGCGACCGGGGGCAACAGCTAAAACCATCGTCCTTGGGGATCGCGATGTTTAGCAGGGCTTTGGGTCATGCCAGATGAGAAGGCGCGCGAGCGCAAAGCCGGCCCCCAGGCTCGATCGAAGGCCCGCCGCCCCTCGCAAGGCCGCAAGACCGCCCCCGTCGCGCCCCCGCCTGACCGAGCGCCGCCCGCGCAGGCGGACCGCCTCGCCGCATACCGGGCCAAGCGCTCTGCCGAGCGCACCGGCGAGCCATTCCGCTCCGCGGTGCCGCGCCCGAGGCTCTTCGTGGTCCAGAAGCACGCCGCCCGCAGAACCCATTACGACTTCCGCCTGGAGTGCGGAGGCACCCTGTGGTCCTGGGCGGTGCCCCACGGTATCTCGTTCGACCCCAAAGAGAAGCGACTCGCGGTGCACGTGGAAGATCACCCGGTCGAATACGCGGATTTCGAGGGGATCATCCCCGAGGGAAACTACGGCGCGGGAGCGGTGATCGTGTGGGACAACGGCGTCTGGCTTCCCTACGACGACCCGGACGAAGGGATCGTCTCGGGCAAGCTCCATTTCGAGCTACGAGGTCACAAGCTGCGAGGCGTATGGACCCTGGTGCGGCTCAAGCAGAGCGAGAAGGACTGGCTCCTCATCAAGAAGGCGGACGCCTGGGCGAAAAGCGAGGACGCCCCGATCCCGGACGAATCGATCTTCTCGGGGCTCACGGTCGAGGAATTGCGCGACGGCCGCACGCGGGCCGACGAGATCCGTGCTCGACTCGTCGAGGTCGGAGCGCCGCGGAAGCCCGTCGATCCGCTCGCGATCGAGCTGATGCTCGCCCAGGTCGCCGAGGCGCCCTTCTCGTCTCAGGACTGGATCTTCGAGATCAAGTACGACGGGTACCGGCTGATCGCCGCGCGCCCCGCGGACGGCTCGCCGCTGCTGCGCTCACGCGGTGGTGGCGAGGTGACCGCGACGTATCCCGAGGTCGCGCGGGGGCTGCGGGCGCTTCCTTACCCCGGCCTGGTGATGGATGGAGAAGTCGTCGTGCTCGACGAACGGGGGCATCCCGATTTCCAGTTGCTCCAGGGCCGCGCCCGGCTGTCGCGGCGGGCCGACATCGAGCGCGCGGCGGTCGAGCGGCCGGCGACGCTGTTCCTCTTCGACCTGCTGGGATTCGATGGCTTCGACCTGCGCAAGCTGCCGCTGCTCGAGCGCAAGCGCCTGTTGCGCCGAGTGCTGCCCGCGGTCGGCCCGCTCGCCTTCGCCGACCACGTGGAGCGGCGCGGTGGCGAGATGTTCGAGCAGGCGCGCTCCCTCGGCCTCGAGGGAGTGATCGCAAAGAAAGCGCACGGGCCCTATCGGGCTGGGCGCTCCGGAGATTGGCTCAAGGTCGTGGCGGACAAGACCGGCGACTTCGTGATCTGTGGCTACAGTTCGCCACGGGGATCGCGATCCGGCTTCGGGGCGCTTCACCTCGGGGCATTCGAGGACGGAACGCTGGTCTACGCCGGCCGCGTGGGGACGGGTTTCGATCACAGGATGCTCGCCGCGCTCAGGGCCAAGCTCGACGCGATCCGCCGCCCGAGCCCGCCGTGTACGGGCAACATCCCTTCACCCAAGGACGCGACGTGGGTCGCTCCCAAGCTGGTGGCGGAGGTTCGCTACAAGGAGTGGACCGACGAAGGCGCGCTGCGGCAGCCGGTGTTCGTGCGACTGCGCGACGACAAGGCGCCGGAGGACTGCGTGCGCGCGCGGGGGGCGCCGGCGCCGGATCCGGAACCGGCTCCGCAAGCGGCGGCGCCCGAGCGGGTGCAGCGCTTCTCGAACCTGAGCAAGATCTTCTGGCCCGAGCATGGGTACTCGAAGGGCGACCTGATCGAGTACTACCGGGCGATCGGGCCGTGGATTCTGCCGTATCTCGCCGACCGGCCGGTCGTGCTGACGCGCTACCCGGATGGGATCCACGGCAAGAGCTTCTTCCAGAAGAACGCGCCGGCGTTCACGCCCGATTGGATCCGCACCGAACGAATCTGGAGCGAGCACGCGGAACGCGAGATCGACTATCTCGTCTGCGACAGCGAGGAGGCACTGTTGTTCCTCGCCAACCTGGGCACGATCCCGCTCCACGTGTGGTCGAGCAGGATCGCCACGCTCCAGCAGCCCGACTGGACGATCCTCGACCTCGATCCCAAGGGCGCGCCGTTCGCCCACGTCGTCGAGCTGGCGCTCGCGGTGCGGGCGCTGTGCGAAGAGATCGGGCTCGAACCGTTCATCAAGACCAGCGGCTCGACCGGTCTCCACGTGCTGATCCCCTTGGCACGCCAGTTCACCTACGAGCAATCTCGAATGCTCGCTCATTTGCTCGCGCGGATCGTGCAAGAGGAGCATCCCGAGATCGCCACGATCGCGCGCGCGATCGGAGCGCGCGGCGGGCGCGTCTACCTGGACTTCCTGCAGAATCGGCACGGGCAGTTGCTGGTGGCGCCCTTCAGCGTGCGACCCCTCCCCGGAGCGCCGGTCTCGACTCCGCTCGAGTGGCGCGAGGTGAACCGCAAGCTCGACCCGCAGGCATTCACCCTTCGCACCGTTCCCGCTCGTCTCTCCCGGATCGGGCGCGACCCGCTTCGGCCGTTGCTCGAGCAGACGCCCGATCTGGCCGGGGCGCTGGCCAAGCTCACGGAGCGGATGGAGCGCACGAAGCACCGCTCGACCGCGACGAAAGCACCACGCGCGCGGGAGCGCTGAGCACCCGACCCTCGGACACGGCATTGCCGCAGCCGCGCGGGTTGCCGCTGGCCCGGGCCTCGGGCATAGTACGTGCCATGCATACTCGCGGCCCTCGGCGGGGAGCGTTCGGCCCGCGGCGCGCGAACCTGCTGGTCCTCGTCGTGCTGCTCCTCTGCGGCGCCGCCTTACCGGCGTGCGCGGGGCCCAAGAAGCTGATCGAGATGGGATGGGATGAGCCGGATCCCGCCTTCATGCGCGCCCACATCGCCGAGATGGAGGCCTCCCCGTTCGATGGCTGCGTCTACCATCTCTTGTACGCCCGTCCGGACAGCACCACCGGCAATTTCACCTGGGAAGCCTGGGGCCGGCGCGCGTTCACCGAGGAGGAGCTGCGTCCGGGGCTGGAGGACCTGCGAGCCACCCGATTCCGGCGCTTCCGCCACAACTTCCTGCGCTTCAACGGCACGCCCGCCGATCTCGATTGGTTCGACGACTACGGCGCCGTGCTCGCGAACGCGCGGCTCGCGGCCAGCATCGCGCAGCGCGGGGGATCGGCCGGCATCTTGTTCGATCCGGAGCCCTACAAGGGCAACCTGTTCGATTACGAAAAGCTGCGTGACGCCAGCACGCGCTCGTGGGACGAGTACGCGGCGCAAGTGCGCCGCCGCGGTCGCGAGGTGATGGAGGCGTTCCAGGAGGGCTACCCGGATCTCACCGTGTTCCTGTTGTTCGGCTACAGCACGCCGTGGTCCCAGTCGGAGAGCGGCAAGCAACCGCTTGCCAAGGGTCCCTACGGACTGCTCGCCCCGTTCCTGGATGGCATGGTCGAGGCCACTCGCGGCAAGACGCGATTGGTCGATGGGTACGAGCTCTCGTATGGCGTGCGCGACACGGCTCGATTCACCACCGCATATCATTTGATGAAACGGGACGTGCTGCCCATCGTCGCCGACTCGAGCCGTTACGCCGCGGTCTTCTCGTTCGGGTTCGCTATCTGGATGGACCACGATTGGAGGAAGAATGGCTGGGATCCGATTCACACCGAGCGGAACTACTACTCGCCCTCCACCTTCGAAGCGCTGACACGCAAGGCGCTCGAGACCGCGGACGAGTACGTGTGGATCTACAGTGAGACACCGCGCTGGTGGTCCGACAAGGGACCGCACCAGCTGCCGCCGAGCTACCGGCGCGCCCTGAGCTCGGCCAAGGCCGCCGCCGCCCGCAGGAAATGATCTCCGGGCGCGCTTGGACGCGGCGCACCGGGGGCCCCGCGCCGGATGCGCGCCGCGCGGCGTCCGTCGAGGCGCGAGCCGCGCGGACGCTCTGAGCCCGTGCGCGGCGCGCTGTGCGCGGCGTGGATGCTCGCCACGCTCGCCTTCGTCCCCGTGCTGCTCGAAGGATGGGAATCCCCCAAGGCGGCGGTGGTGCGCGTGGCGGGGCTCGGTCTGGCCGCCCCTCGTGGCGCTGGCAGCCGCTCGACATCGCGATCGGAGCGTGGCTTGCGGTCGAGGCTCTCGCCTCGATGGCATCCGTGTCGCCGCGAACCAGCATCTTCGGCGATCCCCAGCAGCACGAAGGCCTGCTGACGTCGCTATCCCTTGCGGGGCTCTATCTGGCGGCACGCGTGTTCCTGCCGCGGCCCGAGGATGTTCGCGGAGCGCTCGACGCGTGGCTCGTCGCGGCGTGCCTGGCGTCCGGCTATGCGTTCCTCCAGCTGGCGGGCTTGGACCCGTTCTCCTGGACGCAGGTGGCGATGCTGGGAGCGTTCGTCCGCCCGGGCGGGACCCTGGGACACGCGAACCTGCTCGGCGTCGTGACCAGCGCCGCCTGTGCGGCGGCATTCGGGGGCGCGCTCCTGCCGGGGCGCCGCCGCGGCCTGCGCGCGCTCGCGATGGCGGTGCTGGCGCTCGCGACGGTCCTCACCTTCTCGCGTGCCGCCTGGGCCGCCCTCGCTGCCGCAGCGAGCCGGCGGCCGCGGATCTCGCGACGCGGAGCTCTCGTGGCCGCAAGCGTCGCGATCCCCCTCGTGCTCGCGATCGTGTTGTCCCCGGCCCGCAGGTTGATCGTGGAACGCGTGCGCGAGATGGCATCGCCGTTCGCGGGCCCGGGCAGCACGCGTCTCGACATCTGGAACGCGGCATGGGCGATGTGGCGAGAGCGCGCGCTCCTGGGACAGGGGCCCGACACGTTCGGGATCGTGTTCACGCGCTTTCAGCCCGCCGAGTTCTGGCGCCTCGAGTGGAATCACGTGGCCTGGCACGCCCACTCGATCTACCTCCACACGCTCGCGACCCGAGGCGTGCTGGGGATCGTAGCCGCGGCGGGGTGCACCGTGAGCCTGGGGTTCGCGTTGCGCGCGGCATGGCGCAGGGGCGGTCGCGCCCGCGAAACGGTCGCACCCCTGGCGGGCGCGCTGGCGGCGCTGGCGGTCGCCGGGAGCACCGGGGCGTTGGGAATCGCGGGGGCGGTCGCCCTGACGGTGCTCATCGCGGGAATGGCGAGCCAGGCGGTCTCCATCGACCCGGCCGTGGCACCGCGGCGCCCCGCCCCGGCCCGCGCGCCGCGGCGCCCCGGAGGCGGGAGAGCCCCGAGGCTCGGGGCGTGGAGCGCGGGACTCGCCGCGGCGGCGCTCGGCCTGGTGGCGTCCGCGTGCGATCTCAACGCGCTGTGGGCCGCGGGCGAGGCGCGTCGCTGGGTGGATCACGGCGGGCTCGCCGCTGCGGCAGGAGGGGAGGCCGAGGCAGGGGAGCTGGCCGCGCGCGCGCAGGTGTGGGGCGGGCGCGCCCCGTGGTCGGACCTGGTGCCGCGCACGGCGAGCGAGCTGCTCATGACCTGGGCGGCGGGCTCCAGCCGCCCGCTCGAGCTGCTGCGCGTCGCCGAACGCTCGGCGCGCGAAGCGGTGCGCCGGGTTCCGCTGCGTGCCGCCAACCACCGCCGGCTCGCGGACGTGCTCGGTAGCGAGGCGATGCTCGGAGACTCGACGCGCACGGCCGCGACCGAGGCCTCGTTCGCGCGGGCGGCGGCGTTGGCGCCCTGCGACGCGTTCATCCTGCTCGAATGGGCGAGGGATCGGCTCGCCATGGGGAACCCATGGGGCGCGCTCGAGCCTGCGCGGCGGGCGGTCGCCCTGTATCCGGATCGTGGCTTCGCGCTCGAGATCCTGGGCGAGGCGTTGCTGGGTGTACGGGACTCGACCGGTGCCCGCGCCGCGTTCGAGCGCGCCGTGGCCGGGCGCTGGAGCGAAGAGCCAGGTGCGCGGGCGCGCGCCGGCCGACTGCTCGAAGCGCTCGGTCCCGATAGTGCCCGAAATGACAGCGGAACCCATTGCCCTATTCTTGGCGGCGCTCGACGGGACCTCGGGAGTTCTATCCTCCAGCCAAGGAAGCGCTTGAAGCCGCATTCCCGCAGTTCGAAGTCCGAAGGAAACCCGGAGATCCCTGGAGTCGCCGCGGGGCTAGGCCGCCGCCCGCGGCCTCGGTTTCGGCGACTGCGTGTGCAGCACGCCGAGCCGCGCGCTCGCCTCGGCGAGCTTCTGGCGATGGTATTCCAAGGCCGCCAGCGTGAAGGCTTCGAGCACCCGGTGCTCGGAGATCCCGAGCGCGCGGGCGTAATGGGGAACCTGGTCGTCCGGGGGCAAGGCGGCCGATGACTCGAGCTCGGCGAGCGTCTGCAGCGGCCATCCCAGGCGGTGCGCCAGGTCCTCTCGGGTCACCCGGCCCGGCGCCGCGCGCCGCAGGGCCGCGAGCGGACCCTTTCCAGCCCCCTGTTCGTGGTGCCACCGTTCCACACCTGCCAGGGTCCCGGTGAACTCCAGTGAGATCGTGCGTACGACGTCGAGGTCGAAGCGCGTCCGCGGACAGGTCTTGATTGGATTGACGTCGCGGTGGCCGATGATGCGTTCGGGCGGAAGCCCGTATTCGACCATAGCTGGAAGGATCACGAGCCCCACGAGGACTTCGAGCATGGCGCTGGGCGGTGCGGTGTCATCGAAGTTTCCGACGCAGCAGACGTGGAGCGCGCGAGCGTTCATCTGCTCCTCGGGGCAGGCCGCAGCCGGGTCGAGCTCGGAACGGCCCATTAGCACCTCGTAGTGATCCCCCACCAACTCGACCCCGTAGTGGTATCCGATCGCGCCCCAGTCGCGGGTCTCGACGTGGTGGCGCCGGATCGCTCCCCAGCTCACGGTCTGGCCGTCCCGGGTCAGCGAATGGTGCAGCAT
>VBOY01000055.1 GCA_005893295.1 Candidatus Eiseniibacteriota bacterium
GGCGACCTGCTCTCCCCGGCGCCTGCGTATTGGTGGGATGCCACGCATTCGCTCTTCCGCCGCCCCGAGACGGTCCCGCAGTTCGCCCTGATGAACAACTTGTACACCGACGACGGCGATCGCACCGGGGTCTCGGCTCCGGCCAGCGACCCGGCGGGCTTCGTTCCGGCCCGAACGACCGATCAGAGCGCGATCGTGGTGTCCGCCAACCGTCGCGCGATCGTGAACAGCTTCATCGTCTCGGAGAACCGGGCCGACCTCGACTCGGACGGCCAGCTCGACGCGGTCGAGCTGCTGATCAACGAGATCGACTTCCTCCGCAGCCCGGAATGGCTATCGGCGGACCCGCCCCAGGGAACGATCGCCGCCGGCGGCAGCGCTTCGGTCGAAATCCGATTCGACGCCACACGGCAGCTGGGTGGCGACTACTACGCCGATCTGCTGATCACGAGCAACGATCCCGATGAGCCCGAGACCACCGTGCCGACGCACTTGCGTGTCACCGGCATTCCCGACCTCTCGCTCGCGGACCACGCACAGCCTCGCGATCGCGGTTCCTCCGCGCGGCGATGGCGCTTTCGAGCTGGACGCCGACGGGGACTATGGGTTCCCGCCCGAGACCGCCACGCTGACGGCGGAGGGTTACACGCTCGGGCAGGTCGGCAATACCGGGACCGACTGCACGACGGCGCACGGAGAGTTCGCCGTGGATGCCGGCACCCTGGCTGCCCTGACCGCGGACGGAATCGTGCACGCCGAGGTCCAGAACACTTCGGACGTCAACGATTTCTGCTCCCTGAACCGGCACATCGTAAAGCTCCGCTACCTGCTCCCGGCAGGAGCGGTCGATTTCGGCAGCCTGTTCGTGGGCTCGTGCGTCGTGGACAGCGTTCGCGTAAGCAACCTCGGCACCGACTCGCTGCGCGTGACGTCGGTCCAGGTCTCCCATCCGGCGTTCACCGTGACGCCCTCGAGCTTCGTTCTGGCGGTGGGGGAATCCCGCACCTTGCGCGTGACCTATTGCCCGGCGACCGCCGGCCTTGACCAGGCGGTGCTCAGCGTTCAGAGCAACGACCCCGACACCCCAACGGCGTCCCTGGACGTGCGGGGCACCCGCCTGGCGGCCCCCGGCATCGTGGTGTCACCGACCCAGGTGGTTGCCAACCTCCCAATCCCCGCCTCCGAAACGCGGACGCTCACGATCCGGAACACGGGGGGATGCGACCTCCAGTTCACGGTCGAGAGTCCGGTCGCCAGCGCCCATACCGTGTACGAGGTGGTCGGTCCACTCGCCAAGGGGCACGCCGATCCACGGTCCGGCATCCTCGGCAGCGGCGGGCCCGACCAGTTCGGCTACCGCTGGACCGACAGCGACGAGCCTGGCGGACCGAGCTTCGCGTGGGTGGATATCAGCGACGTCGGACAACCGGTCCCGATCTCCGGCGACGACGCGATCTCGGGCCCGATCGACATGGGAATGAGCTTCCCCTTCTACGGCAACACCTTCAGCACCGTCTACGTCTGCACCAACGGCTTCCTCACCTTCAGCCCCGGCACCGGCGCGCCGTTCGGCAATCAGCCACTCCCCACTCCGGGTGCGCCCCCCAACCTGATCGCACCGTTCTGGGACGATCTGATCTTTTCGAGCCCGCGGGTCTCCACGTACTTCGACGGCGCTCGCTTCATCGTCTCCTGGGTCGACGTCGTCCACTACGGGGCGGGCGGTCCATACACCTTCCAGGCCATCCTCTATCCGAACGGCCGGATCGTGTACCAGTACCTGAGCATGGCGGTGCCGACCGTAGAGGCCACGGTGGGCATCCAGAACGCGGCGCAGGACGACGGACTCACGGTGGTGTTCAACACGAACTACATCCACAATTCGCTCGCGGTCCAGCTCCAGCCGTTCGTGCCGTTCCTCGGCATCCAGCCGACGTCGGGCGTCGTGCCTCCTGGTGGCTCGCTCCCGGTGCAGCTGAGCTTGAGCACGGTCGGGGTCCCGCCGGGGGTGTACCGCGAAACGGTTTCGATCCGGAGCAACGACCCCGACGAGGCCCTGGTCACGGTGCCCGTCGCCCTCAACGCCGGCGTGCTGCCGGATATCGCGGTGAGCGCCACGGAGTTGGATTTCGGCTTGGTGTACGTCGGACAGGCGACCCATGGGACGATCGAGGTGAGCAACACGGGCAGCGGGGTTCTCGAGCTGGCGGCCGCGAATGTCGCGGACTCGGGCTTCAGCCTCGCCTCAGGAGCGCCGCCCCAGCTCATCGACCCAGGCCGGCGCGACACCCTCACGCTGCGCTTCGCGCCGTCTGGCGCATGCGCGCCTTGCACCGGCACCCTGACTCTCCAAAGCGACGACCCAGACGAGAACCCGCTCACGGTTTCTCTCTCCGGAACCTGCGCACCCCCGCCCGACATCGATGTGAGCCCCGCCTCGCTGCGGGCGGCGGGCGCCACCACCCTCGGCCCTCTCGCCCTCAGGCGAACGAAGACTCTTTTGGTTCAAAACACCGGAGGCAGCGACCTCGAGTTCTCGGTCGCGAGAACCACGTCCGACAGCACGGTGACCGCGCACCAGGCGCTCCCGCTCGCCAAGGGCCAGCAAGACCCTCGGGCCGGCATTCTCGGTCGGGGTGGGCCCGACCGCTTCGGCTATCGCTGGCGCGACAGCGAAGATTCGGGCGGGCCGCCATTCGGCTGGGTGGACATCACCGGGATCGGACAGCAGGTCCCGCTCTCCGGCGATGACGCGCTCTCGGCACCCATCGCCATGGGCATGACATTCCCCTTCTACGGAGCCTCGTTCAATGCCGTCCGAGTCTGTACCAATGGATTCCTGACCTTCACCGGATTCTTCTCACCCCACGCCAACCAACCACTGCCCAGTGGCGCAACGCCTCCCAATCTCGTCGCCCCGTTCTGGGACGATCTGGCGTTCACCAGCCGTACCATGTACACCCATTTCGACGGCCTCCGATTCGTCGTCGCTTGGACCGAGGCGGCTCACGTCGGGGGCGGCGGCCCCTACACGTTCGAGGCGATCCTCTATCCGAGCGGGGAGATCATCTATCAGTACTTGAGCATGGCCTCACCCACCAACAGCGCTACCGTGGGCATCCAGAACGGAGCGCGGGACGATGGGCTCACCGCTGCGTTCAACGCGAGCTACATCCACGATTCGCTCGCGATCCGCTTCCTGCCTTCGCCACGCTGGCTCACCGTCAACCCCTCCTCTGGCATCGTCCCCGCCGGCTCCTCGCAGGCCCTGGAGGTGCTGTTCGACGCCAGCGACCTTGCGGACGGCGACTACGCGGGAGAACTGGCGATCTCGAGCAACGACCCAGACGAGCCCTTCCTTCCGGTGTCATCCCAATTCCATGTCGGCGTGACCAACGCCACGTTCGACTTGGATCCCAACACGCTGAACCGTTCCTCGCACGGGCTCTGGGCGCAGGGCACGCTGGAGCTCTTGGCGGGTCAGGATCCGCACCAGGCGGTGACGTCCACGGTGCGTCTCCAGCGCGCCGTCGCGGTCGCTCCGAACTCACCGTTGTCGTTCTCGGACGACGACCATGACGGACTGGTGGGGATCGGGTACAAGTTCGACCGTTCGGAGCTGGCGGGCTTCCTCCCGGCCGGCGACGACGTTCCGGTGGAGCTGATCGGGGAGTTGGCGGACCTCACCTGGTTCAGGGGGACCGACCACCTCCGAGTGCTCCCGCCCCAGGTAGACCTCGCGTCCGGCGATGGCGAGCCCACCCGTTACATCCCCAACTCGCAGGTCGAGCTGCTGTGGAACGATCCTCCCGGCGCTTCCGCCGCGTCGTTCGACTTGTGGTACTCGGCGACCGGTGGCGAGACCTGGTCGCTCGTGTCAGGTGGCATGACGAGCCGGTCCTACGTTTGGACCGTTCCCACCGCGCCCACCGACGCCGGCAGGCTCGAGCTGGTGGCGCGGGACGATCACGGCGTCATGGGCTCGTGGCTATCGACTCTGTTCATCATCCCTTCCGGGATCACGGGAGTAAAGGACGAGCGTCCGGCCAGCTTCGGGCTGCGGCTCGTGAGCGCCAACCCGTCGCCGGGCGCGGCGCGACTGGAGCTGGCCGTGCCGGAACGTGCCGAGGTGGAGGTGCGCGTGCACGATGTCCACGGTCGGCTGGTGCGCCGGCTGGCGAGCGGGCCCTACGAGCCGGGTCGCCACATGCTGGTCTGGGACGGCCGCGGTGAACGCGGGGATCCGGTGGGCGCCGGAATCTATTTCGCCCGCCTCGTCGCCCGCGGGCGATCCTACACGGTGCGACTCGCCCTGATTCCTTAGCACCGCAGGGGCCGGCCGCGGCGCCCGCCGCAACGCTACGTGGGCATGATGAGCTCGGGATCTGCAGGGCGGCGAGGCGACGCCGCGACCTCCCCTTCCAGGGTGGTCGGGTATTCGGCCGGCAGCTCGCGCAGGCTCTCGACGAACACCGGAACCTCCTCGCCCAGCTGCCCCAGAGCTTCGGGACCGGCCGCGACGCGCACGATCTCGTAGAGCGTGGTGCGTTGGGCGGGCGTGAAGCCCGCCTCGCGGATCAGGGTCTCGACCTCGGCCACCGTGGTCTTGTTCACGTGGCCGGTGGCGAGGTGGACGTTCTCCTCGAACAGCGTTCCGCCGAAATCGTCGGCGCCGAAGGAAAGCGCGATCTGTCCGGTCTTCTTGCCCTCGCTGAACCACGACGCTTGGACGTGATCGAAATTGTCGAGGTAGAGGCGCGCAGCGGAGGACGCGCAGATAGCGCGACGCTCCGGCCACGTGCTTGACCTTGGACTCCATCGGCGTGTTGCCACGCTTATAGGACCACGGAACGAAGGCCGTGAATCCGCGCGTCTCGTCCTGGAGGTTCCGAACGTAGCTCAGGTGCTCGATGGTCTCGGCGTCGGTCTCGACGTGGCCGTACATCATGGTGGCGGTCGAGCGCATCCCCACCTGGTGCGCGACCCGGTGGACGTCCAGCCAGGCCTCGGGCCCGCCCTTCTTGACCGAGATGCGCTTGCGCACCCGCGCCGCGAGGATCTCGGCCCCGCCACCCGGCAGCGTGCGCTGTCCTGCGTCGTAGAGGGCTTCGAGCACACCGCGGATCGAGAGACCCGAGACCGCGACCATCTGGTGGATCTCGGGGGCGGAGAAGAAATGGGGCGTCATGTTGGGATAGCGGCGGCGCGACTCCCGCACGATCGTGGGATAGAAGTCCCAGGGGATCTCCGGGTTGAGGCCGCCCTGGAGCAACACTGTGGTCGCGCCCAGACGATCCGCTTGCTCGATCATTCGCATCACGCCCTCGACGTCGTGGGTATAGGCGTCGGGGGCGTTCGCGCCTGGCTTGCGGTAGAAGGCGCAAAAGTGACAATCGACGGTGCAGAGATTCGTGTAGTTGGGATTCGTGTCGATGACGTACGTGACCACCTTGGGATCGGTCTTGCGGGACCGCACCTCGTGGGCCAGCGCTCCCAGGTCGAGCAGCGGCGCTTGGGAGAGCAGGAACACCCCTTCCTCGCTGCTCAGGCGCTCGCCCGCTTGGACCTTGCGTTCGATCGTCGACCACATGGCCTGCACCCTACACCGCACCCAGGCGAGGCGTCGAGTGGGCCGGGCGGCCAGCAGGTGCGCCGCGGCCCGCGCTGGCAAGGCAAACAGGGCTTGACTCGACGCGAGCCGTCGTCCTTTTCTTGATGCTCGATGGAATCCGCTTGGATCGTCGCCGCGCGCAGGACCGCGTTCACCCGCGCCGCCAAAGGCGCCTTCGTCACCGCCCGTCCGGACGACCTGCTGGCGTCCTTGTTCCGCGACCTGCTGGGCACCCTCCCGCCTTCGGGCCAAGATCGGCTCGACGAGGTGGTGGTGGGCTGCGCCTATCCCGAGGCCGAGCAGGGGCGCAACGCCGCCCGCCTCGTGGCACTCGCGGCCGCCGTGCCGGAGCGCGTTCCGGCGATGACCCTCACCCGCATGTGTGCGAGCAGCCTCGAAGCGACCGCGGTCGCATGCGCCAAGGTGCGCCTGGGCGAAGCGCGCCTCGTGCTCGTCGGAGGCATGGAGAGCATGACCCGGATTCCGATCGGAGGCGTCAAGCCTTCGCCCAACCGCGCGCTCCTGGAACGGGCGCCCGACGCCTACATGGCCATGGGGCTGACCGCCGAGCGCGTGGCCGCGCGCTACGGCGTGGGGCGCGCCGACCAAGACGCCTGGGCGGTGCGGAGCCATGCGCGCGCGGCGACGGCGCGCGCCGCGGGACGCCATGCCGCCGAGATCCTGCCGGTGACGGTGACGAAGGATGGCGGCTCGCTCGAGGTGGCGGAAGACGATGCGGTCCGACCTGACACCACGATCGAGAGGCTCGCCGCCCTGAAGCCCGCCTTCGAGGCCGACGGCTCAGTCACCGCCGGCAACTCGTGTCCGACCAGCGATGGAGCCTCCGCCCTTCTGGTCGCGTCGGAGACCACGGTGCGTGACCTGGGCCTCAGGCCGCTCGGGCGATTCGTCTCCTACGCGGTCGCCGGCGTGAGTCCCGCCCTGATGGGGATCGGTCCGGTGGAGGCGGTGCCGATCGCGCTCGCGCGTGCCGGCCTCTCGCTCGACCGGATCGACCGGATCGAGCTGAACGAGGCGTTCGCGGCCCAGGTGCTGGCCGTGATGCGCGAGCTCGAGCTTCCCGAAGGGCGCACGAACGTAGAGGGCGGATCGATCGCACTCGGGCACCCGCTCGGCGCCACCGGAGCGCGGCTGGTGGGAACCCTGCTGCGCCAGCTCCAGCGCGACAAGCTACGCTACGGCCTCGCCACGCTCTGTGTCGGCGGCGGCATGGGGGCCGCCATGGTGCTGGAGAGCGCGGGGGGAGCGGAGTAGCTCACAACGCGGCCGCGCGGTGCCTGCGGTGGTCGGCTGGCGGGCTCACGGCCAGGCGCGCTGCCAAGACGCCGTCACAAACCCGCGCCCGCGGGCGGGCTCCTGTGGCTGTTAGCCGCGGCCGTCACCATTCATGACTGTCTGCCTGTGTTCACGGATTACCTCGGGGGACACCATCGCCAGCCCGAGAGCCAGCAAGAGTGGCACGACAACCGCGTCGTCGAGGTGCCCCAAGACCGGGATGAAGTCCGGGATGAGATCGATAGGTGATAGCGCATACGCGACGCCAGCTGCGAGCAGAATCCTGGCGGGCCACGGAGTTCGGGGATCTCGCAGAACGAGTCGGCCGACACGCGCCTCGCGAGCGAGATTCTTGGCGATCTGTCTCATGCGACGAAGCATGAATGATTTCCACGCTCCACGTTTGCTCAGCGGCACCGCCCGACTGCTCTTGACCTCGCGAGTCGTCTCGCTCTCTCGAGCTGCCGGAGTTGGTGCCATTCACCGAATCGAGCGCCCAACTCGGAATTAGACAGCCGCGGCGGGCACGGTGGCCAGGAATTCGTCAATCGCGTCCGATGAACGAAGAATAGCGACGCGCTTACGCTTGTCGAGCGCCGCCAATCGGCTCAGAACGTCGCCCCGACGGCGCGAGGCATACGTCCAAGTCCACGCGAGAAACTCCCAGCTCAGCCGTTCCCGACAGCCGGGCGGCAGTTCGGGGCGTTCGCGGCCGAAGTGACGAACCTGGCGTCCCATCACGCGCCAGAGGCAGACAATTGGGGGCATATCGAGAAACACAACCGTGTCACAGGCCTCGAGCCGGACGTCGAGCGTCCCGCCGTAATTGCCATCGATGATCCACGCGTCGCACCGGACGAGCTCCTCGACCTGGACGCGCCACTCTTCTGCGGGAGTCGGCTGCCACCCAGCCCGCCAGTAGAGCGTATCGAGATGGATGAGGGGGAGTCCCGTGCACTGGGCCAGCCGCCGAGCGACGGTGGTCTTCCCCGATCCACCCGTACCGATCACGAGAATGCGCTTCAATTGGAGGTAGGTAGCCTCCCAACCCTCAGTTCAGCGGGCACGCGGCGCCCCCTGGCCGCCGATCGGCCGCTTCAGCGCTCGCCCTTCGCCTTCGCCATCCCGGCGACCACCGACCGCACGAGGGCCAGGTCCACCGCGTCAATCTCGTCGACGTTCCCGCCCGCCAGCATTGCGTGCGCCGTCACCGCGACGCATGCGAGGATGACGGAATCCGGCGCATGCGATGCCCTAGCGCACTCGGCCTACCGTCCGTCGCCGTCGAGCAGGTTGCCGAGCCCGCCCAGGATCGAGCCCTCCTCTCGCCCGCCGCGGCCAGTCTGGGGCGCGGCGGCGTAGATGCGGCTCGCCAGGCGAGAGAATGGCAAGGATTGGAGCCACACCTTGCCGGGGCCGCGCAGCGTGGCGAAGAACAGACCTTCGCCGCCGAAGATCGCGCTCTTGAGTCCGCCGACGAACTGGATGTCGTAGGTGACGCTCGGCTGCAGTGCCACCAGGCACCCCGTGTCCACGCGCAGGGTCTCGCCGGCTGCCAGGGTCTTCTCCTCCAGCGTCCCGCCCGCGTGCACGAACGCCCAGCCGTCTCCTTGCAGGCGCTCGAGGATGAAGCCTTCGCCGCCGAACAGTCCGGCGCCGAAGCGCTTGGTGAACGCGATCCCGAGCGATACTCCCTTGGCCGCCACCAGGAACGAGTCCTTCTGAGCCAAGAGGTCGCCGCCCAGCTGGGCCAAATGAAGCGCCACGATCTTGCCAGGGTAGGGAGCGGCGAAGGCCGCCTTGCGCTTGCCCTGTCCCTGGTTCTGGAACACGGTCATGAACAGCGACTCGCCGATCAGCAGGCGCTTGCCGGCGCTCAACAGGGCGTTCATGAAACCGCCTTGCTGCTGCGAGCCGTCGCCGAAGATGGTTTGCATCGCGATGCCGTCTTCGATGTACATCATCGCGCCGGCCTCGCCGACCACGGCCTCGCCGGGGTCGAGCTCGATCTTCACGAACTGCATGTCGTCGCCGAGGATCTCGTAGTCCACTTCGTGCATGGTGGGCATCGCGTCGTTTCCTTTCACGCTCGGGGCTCCGTCGAACTGCCTCGCCGCTTTTGCGGTCGGGGACCGCCCCCATGCCAATTTACGCAGCCCGCCGCGGCGGGTTGCGGCTCAATCGCTCTCGATCAGGCCGTGTTGCGAAAGCAGTTCCTCGAACCGCGCCATGCCCGCCAGGTCGTCCGGCCCCAGGCGGTAGTGGAAGCGCCGCAGATAGGCCTCCATCTCCTGCCAGCTCCAGCCCGGAGCGGTCTGCTGGCGAGCCACGTCCGAGAGGCTGGCGAGCCCGGCGGCGAGCGAGGCGTCGAGAAACTCGATCAGCTCGCGCGCCACGACCGGATCGAGGGCGCGTCGCACCGCCCATACCGCGTAGACGAACGAAAACCCGGTCCACTCCATCCAGTCGGCGCCCAGATCGAGGGTTTGCGTGAACCCGTGCGGGCGCTGGTCGCGCATCTGCATCGCCCGGTCGCCGATCACCAGCAGCGCGTCCGCTTGAGCAGGCTCGAGGCCGCGCACGTAGCGCACCCCCGGTAGGCCGCGTCGAACGTCGAGCAGCAGGCGCAGCAGGCGGATCGAGGTGGACGTTTCGGGGCTCACCGAGACCATGGCGTGCGCGAGCGCCGCTGCCGGGCGGCGCGAGAACAGAAGGACCGATTGCACGGCACCGCGAGCCGCGAGCCCGAGGTTGGCCGCCAGCTCGAAGCGCTCTTTGAGTCGCAGGTAGTCGCCGGCGGCCATGAGTCCCAGGTCGACCGTGCCGGCCTCGGCCTCGCGGCCCAAATCGCGTGGCGCGAGGTTGCGCACCGCGAACGGAGCCTCGCCCCACAGCGCGTAGAAGGGTGCCGCGTTCGCATACGGGATGCGCGCGGCCACCGTGGCCGTGGTGAGCTTGGAGACCGGGTTCATGGGCGGCGGAGCATACATGCCGTGACGCGGCGCGTCGAGGAGGACCGCCTCGTTCCGCGGCCCGTGTACAGTGTGCCCCCGTGAATCGCGAGATCGAGGCGAGCGGCATCGACCATTCCGGCCGCTGGCGCATGTTGGCGCTCGTGGCTGCGGCCGAGCTGCTCGGCATGTCGCTGTGGTTCGCGGCGACCGCGGTCGCCGCGCAGCTGCGGCAGACGTGGGACCTGAGCGTGGCCGCGGCCGGTTGGCTCACCACCGCAGTCCAGCTCGGCTTCGTCGCCGGGACCGCCGGGGCGGCCATCTTGAACCTCGCCGATCTCGTCCCGGCGCGCGCCTACTTCGCAGCCTCGGCGCTGCTCGCCGCGGCGGCCAACGCCACGGTGATCGTTTGCCCCGGGATGCGTGAGGCGCTGGTGTTCCGCTTCCTCACCGGCTTCTTCCTCGCGGGCGTCTATCCGCCCGGGATGAAAATGATCGCCACCTGGTTTCGATCCTACCGCGGGCTGGCGATCGGAACGGTGGTCGGGGCGATCTCGCTGGGAAAGGCGACCCCATACTTGGTGCATGCGATCTCGACCGCTGGAATCGCCCCGGTTCTTGGCACCGCCTCGGTGGGCGCCACGCTCGGAGCGCTGCTCGTCGCGGCGGGGTATCGGGATGGCCCCTATCCCTTCCCGCGCCGGCCGTTCTCGTGGAAGCTGGTGGCGACCGTCGTGCGTCATCGCGAGACCCGGCTCGCGACCTCGGGATACCTGGGCCACATGTGGGAGCTGTACGCGATGTGGACCTGGCTCCCGGTGTTCTTGGGAGCGAGCTTCGCGGCCCGCGCGAGCGCAGGACACGCGACGCCATCCGAGCGAACCCTCGATTGGCTCTCCTTCGGCGCGATCGCGATCGGAAGCCTCGGCTGCGTCTGGGGCGGCTGGGCGGCGCAGAAGAGCGGCTACGCGCGCGTCGTCACGTGGGCGATGGCGGCGAGCGGGGGGTGCTCGCTGGCGATCGGGCTGGTCTACGGTGCCAGCGCCTGGATCCTGGTGCCGCTCGCCTGGTGCTGGGGGTTCTTCGTGGTCGCCGACTCGGCGCAATTCAGCGCCATGGTCACCGAGGTCGCTCCACCGCACGCGGTGGGGACCGCGCTCACGCTCCAGACCTCGATGGGCTTCCTGCTCACCATGCTGACGATCCAGCTGGTACCTGCAATCGCCGCGGCCACCGGCTGGCGGTGGGCCTTCGCGGTCCTGGCTCTCGGGCCCGCGGCGGGAATCGCGGCGATCCGCAGGCTCTCGGTCCCTTCGCGAGCGCCCTGACCGATCTGCGCGTGGCTCGACTTCGTGCTCGAGGCCGGCCGCCGTAGCGTCGCGTGTTGTGGCGCCGCCTAGATCGCGAGATCCATCTGCTTCGCCTCTGCCGGCGGCTCGAGCGGTCGCTCGCGGCGATCGGCGATGCCGACCTCGGCCTTGAGGCTTCGGATTCTCTCGAGCACCGGCTCGGTCTCGTCCCGCGGCAGGTACGCGCGGCCGGCATAGAGACGGCGGAACCCCTCCACGCTCTGCGGCCAATCACGCTCGAGCTGCTTCATGAAGTGCTCGCGTGTGCCCGGCCTCAGATTGAGAAACGCCCCCCACACGAATGTAGCGCCGGCTTCGCGGGCGCCCGCCAACATCGCGGCAAGCTGCTCGTCGCGATCGGAGAGTCCGGGAAGGATCGGGGCCATGGCGACACCGGCGCGGATCCCGGCTTCGACCAGCAGCCGCACGGCGCGCAGGCGCTGCCGAGGGGGAGCGGTGGCGGGCTCGGTGGTCCGCCACACCCGTTCATCGAGCGTGGGGATCGACAGAGCGACCGAGACTTCCGCGCGCTCGGCCGCCCGAGCCAGCACGTCGATGTCGCGCACTACGAGCGGCCCGCGCGTGATGATGCCGAAGGGATTGCGGGCTCGTCCGAGTGCCTCGATGCAGGCGCGCGTTAGACGGTAGCGTCCCTCGATCGGCTGATAGGGGTCGGTGGCCGCCCCGATCACCACTTCCTCGCGCGCCCACGAGGGCCGGGCGAGCTCGAACGACAGCACCTCGGCCACGTTGACCTTGACTCGAATCGAGGTCCCGTAGCGCTCGTCCCAGGGCCGATCGGCGCGCTGCTCGAAGGCTCTCACGTAGCAGAACGTGCAGCGGTGAGCGCAACCCATGTACGGGTTGAGCGACCACCGAAAGGACATTCCCTTCACCGGGTTCAGCGCGCTTCGGCAGGGCTCTTCGCGGTAGATGGCCCGCATGGCCCAGAGGATAGCCCGTTCAGGCGCTACTGCACAAGCGTGCAGTCCTCTACCTGGTACTCCTTCACCACGCCGTACAGCGCGTCGCGCTGCACCGGGATCTTTCCCGCCTCGCGGATCGTGTGCACCATGGCCTCCTCGGCCATGCCGACCGGACTGCGTGCGAGCGCGGCATGGGCGATCTTCTCGACCCCGATCGTCCCGTCCAGGTCGCTTGCCCCGAAGTGTATCGCCGCCGCAGCCGTGTCCTGCCCCAGCATCACCCAGTAGCTCTTCACATGGGGCACGTTGTCGAACACCAACCGCGAAACCGCGATCGTCCTCAGGTCCTCGATCGCCGACGCCTGCCGGCGCACCAGCCCGGTGGTGCCGGGCTGGAAGGCGAGCGGGATGAAAGCGTAGAAGCCGGGCGCACGCGCTTCCAGCTCGCGCAGCAGGATCAAGTGCTGGACCCGCTCGGCGCGTGTCTCGATGTGGCCGTAGAGCAGCGTGCAGTTCGAGGGAATGCCCATGCGATGCGCGATCTCGTGAATCTCGAGCCAGCGCCGGGCGCCAATCTTCTGATGGAACAACTCGCGCCGCACCCGCTCGCTGAACACCTCGGCACCGCCCCCCGGTAAGGCGTCGAGCCCGACTTCGCGCAGACGCTCGAGCACCCACGTGGCGTCGTGCTTCGTGAGCCGGCAGAAGAAGTCGATCTCGACCGCGGTGAACGCCTTGACCTTGAGGTCGGGCTTCACTTCCTTCACCCAGCGAATCACGTCGAGGTAGTTCTCGAATCGCCACTTGTTGTGCAGCCCCCCGACGATGTGGATCTCGTGGATCTCGGGGTCCACGTGCGCCTTGATCTCGCGCTCGCCCATCGTGTAGGCGGTGGGGTCGTCGGGACGCTTCGCGTAGTCGCAGAACTTGCAGCTCAGCACGCAGACGTTGGTGGGGTTGAGCTGGCGGTTCACCGTGAAGTAGACACGGTCGCCGTGACGATCCCGGGCGAAGGCTCCGGCGAGCCGGCCCAGCTCGAGCAACGGGGCGTCGAACAGCCGCACGCTGTCTTCCTGCGTGAGCGATTCGCCGCGGGCCAGTGCGTCACGCGCCCTGGCCACGGCGGGATCGCGCAGCACGAGTTCGGAGACGTAGGACACGAGGGGCAGCTCCGGTTGAGGGGCGACGCCAAGGCAGGCAGTATAGCGGCGCCGGGAACCGAGCCGCCACCGAGACGGAGCATGACGCGGCCGCAGCGGGGCGCGGCCGCCGCCCGCTACAGGTTGAAGTAGTAGCTCAGCTTGGCGAGGAGGATGTTGTCGGCCCTCGCGTCCACCAGACGATGGAAGGACGGGCCGAAACGGAACTCGCCGTCGTTCTCCGAGTCCGAACGCTGCTGGGTCCAGACCAGGAACATCGTCGAGCCGGGCAGATACTCCCACCGCACCACCGCGTTTCCACGCAGCGCTTGGCGAGCGCCTTGTAGTCGGTGTAGTCACCGCTCGAGATCAGCGGCTGCACGTAGGTCTGCACGCTCAGATTGGGCGTCACCGACCAGTTGAGCCGGATGTTCGCCGAGACTGTCCGCTGGTCGAGATGCGCGAACACCCGTCCGAAGTTGGCACCGGGGTCCACCCCGACGAACGCGGCTTGCGCCACGTTGTGCTCGTAAGTCGGACCGAAGCTCACCAGCAGGTTCGAGATCGGCTTCCACTCGACCCCCGGGCTCACATACCAATTCCCTTGGCCTTCTTGCTGGAAGTATCCGTCGGTGTCGATGTAGTAGTAGAACTTGCTCTTGCTGTTGGTCTCCGCGTAGGTGCCGATCTCGACACCCGGCGGATTGAGGCTCACCGGGCCGCCACGGGTGCGTCGATCGTTCACCGTCTGCGGGTTGTAGGCGATGCGCGGGTTGAGCGACCAGTTGTTGAGGAACGTGATGTCTCCCGCCGACCAGATGCCGCCCCAGATCGGATCGCCATCGAAGTTATAGCTCGCGAACACCGCCCCCAACACGTCCATGTACTGGTGCGTCTTCGTGGTCTGAGTCCACTTGTAGCCGCCGCCGATGTGCGAGTTGATCAGGTCGGAGCGGCTCTGGAACCCGACATCGCTGACGTCGAATTTGGGGCTCAGGGCGCCGAGCGCGGCGTTGAAGATCACGTTGCCCTTTTGCTTGTTGAGCCAATAACGGCTTCCCCAGCCGGTGAGAGACGTGGCGTCCGTGTCCAGGTGGAATGCCTCCGCGTCCGGCCGCTGGAAGTAATGGAGCGAGTTCTGCTGCAACGCGGTGATGCGCGCGGCCGTGCCGCTCACGAGCGACATCGCCGACCAGCCCGAGATCACCCACACCTTGTTCTTGTCGAGGAACAGCCATCCGTCCATCCCGTTCATGAGCGAGGAGCGGTTGAGCTGATCACGCATCGCGTCGCTTTCGAACGAGCGCTGCGCCAGGGTCGTCATGAAGCCCAGACCCTGGCGCCGGTCCTTGAATTCCTTCTGTGTGCGCACCACGCCGTAGTAGGCGAGCGGCTCGATCTCGGCCTTCGACCGCACACCGCCGGTCTCGAGCGTCGCCTGTTCTTTGGCCGTGATCGCCTGCATGGTGCCGAAGTTCCAGCTCGGCGCGATCTTGCCGACCAACTTGGCCGCGCCGAGGATGCTGGTCCCGATCGGAGCGTCGGTGTAGTCGGCGTTCGGAGCCGCGCCTTGCGGACTCCGGCCGATGCGGCGCGAGTAGAAGAAGGTCGGGTCGGGCCAGTTGAATCCCCAGTAGCTGTTGCCCCCCTCGTTCCCGAAATGGAAGATCGACGAGCCTTCCACGAAGAACGGCCGCTTCTCCTGGAAGTAGGTCTCGACGTCGGAGAGGTTGACGACTGCCGGATCGATCTCGACTTGGCCGAAGTCGGGATTCACCGTCGCGTTCAGGGTCATCTTGCTGCCCACGCCCATGCGCAGGTCGACGCCGCCATCCGGCTCGACCTCGTGGCCATTGTTGAACGGATCGCCCGTGGCATGCTGCAGAAACTCGCCCTTGCTGGTCGCGTACGGCATGAGCTCGACCGAGCTGCCCGAATGAATGCCCTGGATCCCCACCAGATCGGGCCAGCGCGAGACGAAGCCGGCCTCCGACTTCGGCTGGTAGACGAGGAAGTCTTCCTCGTTGTGGCGCGCGACCACCCGGCGGAAGTTCACGCCCCACACGTACTGGTCCGCCTTCTCGAAGCGGAGCTGTGAGTAGGGGATCCGCATCTCGACCGTCCAGCCCTTCTCGTCGACGTGGGTCTTGGCCTCCCACACGCCGTCCCAGGAGCTGTCCTCCCAGCCGTCGTTCGAGAGCGTGCCGTCGAACAGCACGTCGGCGACGTTGACCAGGAAGTAGTAGCCGGTGCGCTTGTCGTGGTACGGGTCGAGGTAGATCGAGAACCGATCGGCCGGGATCGACACGTCGCGCCGCGACAGGCGCGAGATGATCGAGTCGGGCGCCGAGTCGTAGAGCCGCGCCCCGACGTAGAGCGCGTCCTCATCGTAGGCGACCCGCACCTCGGTGCGCTGGCTGGGTGTTCCGCCTTCGACCGGGTCGCGTTGGCGGAACTCGGTGACCGCGTTCCCGCCTTGCCACACCGGCTCGCTCAGGACGCCGTCGACCGAGATCGGGGAAGTAAGCCGCACCGCTTGAACGGGCGGAGGAGTGGGAACACCGGCGGCGAAAGCCGCGTTCACGAAACTCAGAGACAGGAGTGCGACGACCGTTTTCATGGCATCACCCGCAGGAGGACGTGAAGCGCGGTGGACGCGAACTTGGACGGGAAGATAGACGAGAGGGTTGGGAGAAAGGTTAACGGGGCTGCAAAGCGAGCGGACGAGCGCGGGAATCCGAGGACGAGCGCAGTACCGGCCCCCGGCTTCCTCCCGGTCCGAGACGGAATCTACCATGGTTCCGGCGCCTACGAGCCGCGGGCGACCCGGTAAACCCGAAGAGACGGCGTCTGCCACGCCACCCATGCCAGGGCCAGGACACACCCGAGGCCGCCGCTCACGACCGAGGCGATTGCGCCCCACCCGTGAGCCACCAGCCCGGCTTCCAGCTCGCCGAGCTGAGGCCCGCCCATGAAGAAGATCATGTTCACGCTGGTCATGCGCCCGCGCATGGAATCGGGGGTGTTCATCTGGCGGATCACGTTGCGGATCACCATGCTCACGGTGTCGGTCACGCCGGTGAGAGCGAGGCAGGCGAAGGTGAGCCAGAAGACGTGCGATAGGCCGAAGGCGATCGTCGCGAGCCCATAGCCCAGCACCGACCACAGCACGACGGCGCCGCGGCGCTCGAGGCGCTCGGCGAGCGGCACCATCGCGAGACTGGTGATCGCCGCGCCGACCGATGGCGCGGCCGAGAGCAGCCCGTAGCCCCTGGCCCCGACCTTCAAGATGTCCTGCGCGAAGATCGGCAGCAGCGCGCTCGCCGAGGCGAAGAAGGTGGCGAAGAAGTCGAGCAGCATGGTCGAGCGGATGAGCGGCGTGCGAAACACGAAGCGGAAGCCTTCGATCGCGGCGCGCAGACTGATCTCGCTCGTGGCACCCGGCCCGCGCGGCGGCAGGTCGCGCATGAGCAGAATTGCGCCGATCACGCACAGGAACGAGGCCGCGTTGAGCGCGTAGGCCCAGCCGATCCCGGGCCCGGCGATCACCAGGCCGCCCAGCGCCGGGCCCAGCACCGAGGCGATCTGGAACATCATCGAGTTCAGGCTGATGGCGTTCGCCAGATGCTGGCGCGGTACCAGATTCGGGATCAAGGACTGGCGCGCGGGCCCGTCGAACGAGCCAAACGCCGAGCTGAGCGCGGCGAGCACGTAGATGAGCCACAGCGAGCGCGAGCCGGAGAAGGCGAGCATCGCGAGCGCCGCGGCGGCCGCCGCCATGCCGGTCTGCGTGATCAGCATCAGGCGCCGCCGGTCGAGCGCGTCGGCGACCACCCCGCTCACGATCGAGAAGCCGACGATCGGCACCACCTTGACCAGCCCCACCATGCCGAGCGCCAGGCCGCGCTGCTCCGCGGGCACGAGCCGCGAGACGTGCCACAGGATCACGGCGTTCTGCATCATCGAGCCCGCCATCGAGACGAGCTGCCCGGTCCAGAGCAGGCGGAAGTTGCGGTGGGTGAGCGCGACGAAGCTGGAGCTGCCGAAGCCGGTCTCGGACAAGGTCAGGCGTCGCCGGACCGGCCGAACAGTCGGATGAACTCCGGATGCTCGCGCACGCTGGCCAGGTCGGGATCGTGCCTTGGCCAGTCCATCAGGTAGGAGGGGATGTTCCGGGTGCCCTCCTTGAGCTGCGCGATGGCCTCTTCGGGCAACCCAGCCTGGGCGTAGGTGCAGGCGGCGTTATAGCGGATCCTGCCGTCCTCGGGAGCCATCTGCAGGGCGCGGGCGATCTCCCTCAAGCCCGCCTCGCGCTCGCCGAGCTGGACCAGGATTCCGGACAGGGCGGAGCGTGCATGGACCAGGTCCGGATGCCGGCGTAGGACCTCGACCATCCGGTCCCGCGCCCGGGTCAGGGCCTGGGCGGCGTCCTCCTTGCGGCCCAGCATGAGGTAACAGCTCGCGAGGTGGGAGCTCGCCATGTACTGATCCGGATGGCGTTCCACGACGCGTTCCAGGATCCCCACGCCCCGCTCCGGCCGCCCCATCGACATGTAGCTCCAGGCGGTCCAATACAGCGCGTCGGCGTGATCCGGGTTCATCGCGATCAAGCGCTCGATCGCCCGCAACAGCTGCTCGGGCTCGCCCTTCAGCCGATGCACCATGGCGGTCACCAGATGCGCCTCGAACAGGTCCGGCTCGATCTCGAGCGCACGCCGTGCGCAGAGCAGGGCTTGGTCGGCGACCTCGATGCTCGCCCACCACCGCAAGCCCCGCCACGCATAGCATTCGCCGAGCGTGGCATGCGCCAGCGCGAACTCGGGATCGATCTGGATCGCGCTCGCAAGCAGCTCCTCGGCGGCATAGCTGCTCGCCCGGTCGTCCTGGTCGGTCTCGGCCCGGCCGCGCAAGTACAGCGCATAGGCCTCCGCGCTCTTGGTCGGGGCGCGCTCGAGCATCTCGCGCTCGCCGGGCTTGAGCGCCACTCGGAGCGCTTCCACGATCCGTTTGGAGACCTCGGCCTGCACCTCGAACAGATCTTCGAGCGTGCGGTCGAATCGGTCGCCCCACAGCGCGTGCCCGTCCGACGCGCGCACCAGCTGCGCGCTGATGCGGGCCCGCTGCCCCGCACGCCGCACGCTGCCGAGCATCAGGTAATCCACGTTGAGCTCTCGGCCCAGGGTCCTCGGCGGCAACGCCCGATCGCGATAGGCGAGCACCTCGGCGCGCGACGCGACCTGGAGCCCTTCCACTCGGGTGAGGTCCACGATCAGGTCCTCGGTGAGCCCCGCCGCGAGGTAGCCGTCGTCGGGGTTGGGGCTCATCACCTCGAAGTAGAGGACCGCGAGGCGCGGCGAGCTGGCCACCGGCATGGCCCCCTCCTCGGCGAGGCTGGCCTGGCAGCTCGCGAAGTCCGCCAGCACTTCCTCGGCGCGCGCGTAGCGGTGGGCCACGTCCTTGCGCAGCAGCTTCATGACGATGAAGTCGAGATCGTGCCCGGCTTCGCCGCGCAGCGTGCTCGGAGGCGGCGGCTGGTGGTGGAGGATCTGCTGCGCCACCGCCTCGAGCGTCTCGCCGCGAAACGGCGGCACTCCGGTGATCATCTGATACAGCATCACGCCGAGCGCCCACAGGTCGGAGCGGTTGTCGGCCGGGAGCCCCCGCAGCTGTTCGGGGCTCATCCACAGCGGCGTGCCGATGACGCCACCCTCCGCCGTGAGCGCCACCGAGTTCCGCACGCTGGCGAGGCCGAAGTCGAGGATCTTGGGTCCGCGTGCCGTGAGGACGATGTTGGCCGGCTTCAAGTCGCGATGCACGATTCCGAGCGCGTGCACCTCGGCCAGGGCGTCGGCGATCTCGCGCGCCATGCGCAGGGCTTCGTCCATCGGCAAGGCACCGCTCTCGAGGCGGCGCGCGAGTGTTTCCCCCTCGACCCGTTGCATGACGATGTAGGGACGACCCTCAGCGAGCCCCGACTCGTACACCGTGACGACCGCCGGATGATCGACGCTCGCCGCCGCCTGCGCCTCGCGCAGCAGCCGCGCGGCGGAGTCGCGGTCCTGGGCAAGGTGGCGCGGCAGGAGCTTGACCGCCACCTTGCGCGGCAACTGGGTATCCTCGGCGAGCCACACCTCGCCCATCGCCCCGCGGCCGATCAGCTCGAGCAGGCGGTAGTGGGAGATCGTCTCCTCGGGGCCGGGTGCAGTGGACATGAGAGGGCGAGCCTAACGGCAGCTAAGCGCCCCGCCAAGGGCTCAGGCCGAGTCCGTGGGACCTCCCCACCAGCGCTCGACCTTCGCCACCACCTCCGGCAGGTTCGCCACCGGCTCGGGATAGCCTTGCTTCCAGGTCGCGTCGATCCCGAGCGGCCCGCGGCACGAGAGCCAGGCGCCGCGCGCCTCGGTCGCCGCCGGCACGACGTCGCGCGCGCAGTCGAAGCGCGTGAATATCCCCCACAGCAGCAGCTCGTCGTCGTCGAGCGTCACGTCCTCGCTCACCGCCACCACCAGCTTGACCGCGGCGTATTCCGGGCGGCGGATGAGGCGCTCTAAGACCGCGCGCCCGGGTGCTCGGACCTGCACCGCGAGCAGCGATCCCCACGCCAGCCGGTGGGCGAGCACCGCATCGTCGAAGCTCCGCGGGTCAGGCACTCGCCGGACGAGCTCCGCGGGGGTCTCGCCCGGCTTGCGCTGGGCATCGATCACCATCTTGCTGCCCAAGTTCATCGTCATCGAGGTGAAGTCGAGCGTGTCGAGCGGCACGCCGGGGATGAGCAGCAGATCCTCGCTCGGGTCGAAGTGTCGCGCCAGCGCCGTGAACACTGCCGCGCGGTCGCGCGGATCGACCTCCTGGTCCACGAGCACCATCACCTTGGTGAGGGAGAGCTGGCCCAGACCCATCAGCCCCAGGGCGGTCTTCTTCGCCTCCTTGGCGAAGCGATTCTCCACCGCCACCGCGAGCAGGTTGTGGAAGCCGGCCTCGAAGTAGGCCCACAGATCTCGCACCTCGGGATGGATCACCCTGAGGACGCCGCGGAAGAACTCCTGCACTGCCTCTCCCATGAACTTGTCTTCCTGCGGCGGCTTGCCCACCACGCTCGCCTGGTAGATGGGACGGTCGCGGTGGGACACCGCGCGCAGATGGAACACCGGAAACGGCGCGGCATGCGAGTAGTGGCCGAAATGATCGCCGAATGGCCCCTCGTCACGGCGCTCGCCCGGGGGCACCACGCCCTCGAGCACGAACTCGGCATCGGCTGGCACCGGCATCGCCAGCGCGCGCCCGCGCGCCAAGCGGGTCGGGCGTCCCCTGAGGAATCCGGCGAACGCAAGCTCGTCGATCCCCTCGGGAAGCGGGGCCACGGCCGCGAGCAAGGTGGCCGGATCGGCGCCCACCGCGACCGCGACCTCGAGCGGCGCGCCGCGCTTCTCCGACTCGTGGTAGTGGAAGCCGCCGCCCTTGCCGATCTGCCAATGCATGCCGGTCGTGCGGTCGTCGTAGAGGTGCATGCGGTAGATACCGAGGTTCCTGCTTCGCAACACGGGATGCTCGGTCAGCACCAAGCCAAAGGTGACGAAGCGGCCGCCGTCCTTGGGCCACAGCTTGAGATGGGGGAGGCGCGCGAGGTCGGTGAGCGCATGACGCTGCGCGGGTCCCCCGGCGATCTGGCGCGGGCGCATCGCCAGCACCCGCCGGGCGCTGCCGCGCAGCCGCCACAGATCGCGGAATCCGCGTGGCGGCAGCGCGTGGAGAATCTCCTCGAGCTCGGCGCCCACCGCGGCGGGCGTGCGCCCCAGCGCCCATTCGATGCGGCGGCGTGCGGCGAGCACGTTGACGGCGAGCGGGAACGACGCGCCTCGCACGCGCTCGAACAGCAGCGCCGGCCCTTCGCCACGCGCCTCGCGGGCGGCGATCTCGGTCACCTCGTAGGCCCAGTCCACCTCGCGCGCGACGCGCTTGAGATCGCCGCGGGCCTCGAGGCTCGAGAGGAACTCGCCCAGGCTCGGGAACGAGCGCACCCGCTCTACTCCAGCTCCTCGCCGCGCCATCCCGGGCCGGCGTCCTCGCCGAGCAGCCCGAGCACCTTGTCGGTGAATCCTCGCACCAGATCGTCGAGGCTCTGGGGAACGTGGTACCACGGAGGTGAGATCGGCATCACCACGACTCCCTCGCGGGACAAGGTGAGCGCGTTCGTAAGCGCGATCGTGGAGAGCGGCGTCTCGCGCACGCACAGCACCATGCGCATTCGTTCCTTGAGCGCTACCTGGGCGGCGCGCGTGATCAGCGTGTCGGCGATCCCTATTGCAATCTTGGCGAGCGTCGAGACGCTGCACGGCACCACCACCAGCGCCTCGTAGCGGTTGCTGCCGGAGGAGAACGGCGCCGCGAGATCCGAGTCGGAGAAGACGCGCCGCACGCGCGGCTCGAGATCAGAGGGCGTGAGCTTGAGCTCCGACTGGAGCACATGGCGTGCCCAATCCGAGAGCACCAGGTACTTTTCACCCGGGCAGCGTCGTACCAGGTCGACGCCGTAGACGCTGCCCGAGGCGCCGGTGATGCCGATCAGGTAGCGTTTCATCCGAATCCCCCGCAAGCCGCGCGCGCCGAGAGCACCATCGCCAGCACCGCGAATCCGACCCAGACGTTCACCTTGAAGAACGCCAGGTTCACGTCCTCGGCCCACCGCTGCTCGAGGGAAAGGAGCACGCCCGCCATTGCGAGCGAGACCCAGGCGGCCGGCGACCAGCCCGAGCACGCCCGGATCGCCTGCAGCGAGCCGAGAGCTCCCATCAGGCAAATGAAGGCCACGGCATGAAGCGCCGCCGTGAGGTGGAGTGCCCGGCGCTTGCCCAACCAGCGGACCATCGAGTGAACGCCGTGGTCGCGGTCGAAGGTCTCGTCGAGCGTCGCGTAGATGACGTCGAAGCCCGAAACCCAGACCCAAGCGAAGGCGGCGAGCCACAATGCCGTCGTGGGCTCGCCCAGGTCGGGATGGGCCGCGGCGTATCCGGCCAGCGGCGCCAGCGCGAGCGCCAGGCCGACGCCGAAGTGGCACAGCGGGGTGAACCGCTTGAGATAGGGATACACGGTGAACACCGCGAGCGGCACCCACGACACGCCGAGGTACCACGGACCGAGCGTCGCGCAGGCCGCCAGATACGCAAGACCGGTGGCGAGGAGCAACGCCCAGGCTTCCACCAGCTTCATTCGCCCTGCGGGAAGCTCGCGCGAAGCGGTGCGCGGATTGAGCGCGTCGAGCCTGCGGTCTACCAGCCGATTGATGGCGAGCGCCGCGGTCCGCGCGCCGACGACCGCCACCAGGATCAGGGCCCAGCGCGACCACGGTAGCGCGTGCCCGCGGGCGCTGAAGATGCCGGCCACGACGAGCGGCAGCGAGAACAGGGTGTGCTCGAAGCGAACGAACCCGGCGTACGTGCGCAGGCGCTCGGTGGCGCCCATCGAGGCGGTCATGGCGATTGGTTCGGGCGCGGCCGTTCGTCCGAGGGCCGCACGCCCGGGGGCGCGAGACTAGGGTGTGCCTGGCGTGCCGTCGAGAGGTTTTGGCGAGCGCGATCTAGGAATCGGCCGCGGCACGGGACGAAGTATGAGAGCCGCCCGTGTGGGCCCGCTCAGGCGAGCGCCGTCATCAAGCCGCCGATCGCGGCCAGGTGATCCTCGGTGACCAGCACGAACTCGATCCCCAGGCGGGCGATCCCCTCCGGGGCGTTCTGGTCGATCCATCGTACCCGCCCCGCCAGGCGCAGCGGCTTGGACCCGATCTGAGGAGCCAGGTCGAGCACCACGGCGGACTGCGCGAGGGATGCCACACGATGCCGCATCGAGTGGTCATCGAACTCGATCCCGGCCCCGAACGGCGACAGGTCGAACAAACGGCACCTGAGGGGCGTCTTCTCCGGGCCGCCGAGGCCGAGCAAACCCACGCTGCCTCTGAGGTCGACGGGGGTACGATTGCGCGTGCGGCGCTCCTGTTTGGGCCGCTTGGTATTGACAGTGCGTGCCCGGCGGGCCGCGCGATCGCCCCGCGCGGCCGCGGCGGCAGCCTCGGCGCTGTCCAAGTCGAGGATCTCCGCGCCCCACGCGGCGAACTGGGGAAGCTCCTCGCCGCTGGTTTCGCCGAGTGTCACCTGGCCCGATTCCACCCAGTCTCCGTCGTCGCGCGCCTTGTCCGCCTTGGAGGTCGGCCCTGGCGAGGGAAGTCGCGGTGGAGCATTCGGTGTCCCGCTCACGGCAGGCTTGCGAGGCGACACGGCCGGGCCGGCCGCGTCGGACTTGCGGAGCCCCACGGGAAGGGCCGGTAACCCCGCGGCCGAACCACCTGCCTGGATCGCACCACCCACCGATGGAACGCGCAGCCTGATCTCCTTGAGCAACGCACCGTCGAAACGCAGGCACTCGCACGCGGTCTCGGCCGTGAAACGCATCGAGCCGAGCGTCCCGGGCGTGCCCGACAGGTAGGCGAACTCTCCGCGCTCGCTGCGCACCTCTCCGCGCTCGCGTCCGCTCGGCAGTCGCGCCTTCCAGAGCAGGCTTCCGAACACCACCACCCAGCAGGTCGAGCCCGGTGCTTCCTCCTCGCGCGGCCCGGGATCGAGCGCGTCGACGCTCACCTCGCCCCCCATCCACTCGAACACGTCCTTGGGAAGCGCGAGCAGTGCGCTGGCCGTGATGCACCCCTCCACCTCGCTCGCCGGTGGCGCCTGCGAGACTCCGACGAGCCGGAACCACTTCTGGAGGGTGGCATAGCGGCCCGGTGTTCCCGGCTGGAGGCGGTCCATGTGCTTCTGGATCACCAGCGCCCGATACAAGTCGCCCGCGCGCACTGCCAGAGGCAGCAGCTTCTCGTACTGGAGCAGCCCGTGACGAGGGTAGCCGGTGAGCACGAGAATCGGCGTCGAGCCTGACGCGGATCCTGCGCACACACTCGTTCCAGTCGCATGCCCGGTAGGGGTCGGCGATTTCGTTCCAGAACCTGCGCTCTAGGTCCATGTCGGTCGGTTCCAGGCTCGACGAAGGGGGGCCCGTGACGCGCCCCGCGCCGCTCACGTCATCGACCGGTTTTGGTCGCGGCTTGAGGTCACCCCCGAGCCGGAAACCCCGACCGACAAGGCAGCGGAGGACGGCTCCCTTCGGCCGACCGGCCCCCGATTGCGATCCGCCTCCGCGAACCGGATCCGCCGCTCCTTGCCTGTCGTGGTCCGAGGTCTCGCGACCTCGCGAGCATTGCAACGCAACCGCTGGACCAATCGCGCGCCGCGCGGTGTGTAGGTCGCAAGCGCCTGGCGTGCAGCGATTCGCCGCGCTTGGGCCCGAGCGCGCGGGGCCGCTGGGAGCGCGGCGCTGTCGACCAGGTTCCTCGTCGCGTCCTACCCTCGGCGTCGAAGCCTAGGCCCTGGAGGCGGATCCACCCACTGCCCACGCGGTTCCGCGGCGTCGCCATCGTGCACGTGGGACGCCTCAAACCCGGTCATTGACACCGTGCACGCGTGTGCACTAGGATAGGCCGTGTCGGGTCCGTGGGGCCCAACCAGGGAGGCACGGGACAATGCTCAACGATCGCGCGCGAGCGATCCTCGCATTCATTCAGCGCTTCACGCGTGACCGCGGATTTCCCCCCACGATCCGCGAGATCGGCGAAGCCTTCAACATCTCCTCGACCAACGGCGTCCGTTACTACTTGAGCCTGCTCGAAAAGGGCGGCCACTTGAAGCGCAGCAGCCGCATCTCGCGCGGGATCGGCACGACCACCGCGGGTCCTGCGATCCCGATTCTCGGCCGCGTGGCAGCCGGCGAGCCCATCCTCGCCGAGTCGAGCTTCGACGGCGCGCTCGAGACCGAGCGCATCTTCGGTGATCCGCAGGGATTGTTCGCGCTTCGCGTGCGCGGCGACAGCATGGTGGACGCCGGCATCCTGGCCGGCGATTACGTCATCGTGCGCCAACAAGAGACCGCGGAGCCGGGGGCGATCGTCGTGGCCCTGCTGGGCACGGAGGCGACGGTGAAGTTCTACCAGCGCCGCGGCGAGGCGATCGAGTTGGTGCCCGCCAACACCAGTTATCAACCGATCCCGGTCGACGAGGGGACGGAGTTCCGTATCCTCGGCATCGTGAAAGGAGTGATTCGCACCGTCGGCCGCTAGGCTGGATCGGAAAAATCGACCGCCCGCGGAAGACGAATCGAGCAATCACGCCGCTGGTCGGCGTGCGGGATGGCGGGCGGATCAGGGGCTTCACCACCGGGGAGCGGTTGCTCCCCTTCTTTGGCACCCACAGGTGCCCATATGTGCACCGCCCCCGAGGAGGTGATCGAGATGAAGCACACGCCGTCCCTCGTGAACCACGCTCTGTTGGTCCGCTGGGAGCCCGTGTATCGCAGTCGGTTGCACTACGTGGTGACTTGGACCACGCGGGGCCGCAAGCCCGTGTTGAAGGAGCGCCACCACCAGAGCCTCCGCAGCTTGATTCCACCCTTGTGCGACGAGCGAGGGATCGCGTTGATCGAGGTGGTGCTCGGCCCTGATCACCTTCACGTCGTCTTTGGCTTGCGGCCCTCGCAGAGCGTGGCGAGCGCGGTTCGCGAGCTCAAGGGGAAGACGGCGAGCGCTCTCATGTCGAGGCATCCCGAGCTACGCGTGTGGTTGGGTGGGCATCTGCTGTGGGACGAACGCTACGTGGTGGAGACGGTGAGCCCGGCGCGCCTCGAACGCGTGCGCGATCGCCTCAAGCTCCGGCATCGCCCGCTCGACGGGCTGGCCGAAGCGAGCTGATCCGACGCGGCCGATCCGCGACGTCCGCGGCGTGACGGACTGCGCAGGCGTGTCAGGTGCGCTCGGCGACCTTTCCCCCGGTGCCCGCCTCACCGCTCGAGGCCAGCAGCGTGGCCGCGAGCACGAGAGCGGCACCCAGCCACTGCAGAGGGCGCAATCCCTCGCCCAGGAACAGCGCTGCGGAGAGCACCGCGATCACCGGCTCCATCGTCGCGATGATCCCGGCCGCTGCGGGGGGAAGGCGCCGCAGGCCGGCATAGAAGAACGCGAAGGGCACCAGCGTCGAGAACACACCGAGGGCCAGAAACATGCCCCATAGGGAAGCGTCGTAGCCCGCCGCGATGATTCGCCACGGCGGCGTGACCGCCGCCCATAGCCCGGCGGCGACCAGGAACGTATAGAAGAGCACGGTCTCGGGCGCATAACGCGCGAGGCCGCGCTTCGAGTAACCGACGTAAAAGGCAAAGGCGACCGCGG
Organism: Candidatus Eiseniibacteriota bacterium; assembly: GCA_005893295.1. Classification (GTDB taxonomy): domain Bacteria; phylum Eisenbacteria; class RBG-16-71-46; order RBG-16-71-46; family RBG-16-71-46; genus WS-8. The sequence continues at coordinate 26,534 of VBOY01000055.1, forward strand.
ACGCGAAACCCACGGACCAGTCGAAGGCGCGGGCGCGAATCGCTTGAGTGCCCGCCGAGCCGACCAACAAGGCAGTGCCCACGATCGCGGCCGCAACGCCGAGCGCGGTGCGACCGGTGGGCCATCGTCCACGCGCCACGCCGTAGAGCACGATGAGCGAGGGGGCGAGGTATTGGAGCAGGATGGCGAGGCCCACCCCGAGTCGGGCGATCGTGTAGTAGTAGGTGCTCTGGATCGCGGCCACGCCGAACAAGCCAAGCCTGAGGAAGTAGCCCCAATCGGCTCGCGCCACCCGTAGCGCCCCGCGGTTGGAGAGCGCCAACCAAGGGCCGAGCACGAGCAGGGCCACCACGAGCCGCAGCTCCACCACGGTGAGCGGGGGAACGTGGCGATCGCGGAACACGAACCGCGCCAGCGTCGCGGAGGTCCCCCAGAACGCGGCCGCGGTGAAGATCAGCCAGCGGCCCCGTGCCGCGACCCGGTCAGAGGAGACGGCGTCGCCGAATGTGATAGGTCCGCTCCGTATCACCGCGACGGATCCGCAGCTCGATCGCGCTACCGGGTCGGCCTTCCATGCGCCGCGCGAGACGAATCGTGTCCATGGTGTCCACGGAGGCTCCGTCGACCAGTACGATTTCGTCGCCCGGGCAGATGCCTGCAAGCGCTGCGGGGGATCGATCGGCCACCGCCGCCACCGTCGCCTGGCCGCCCCGGCGTTCGATCTGAAGGCCCACGTGCGAGTACTCGAATGGGCGATCGTCTCGGTAATCGGGCAGCGGATCGAGCCACAGGATCCTGCGCGGGTAGTCCACCGCCACGTTGAAGCGCTTGAGGAACGAGTAGCCGAGAAGCCCGTCCACCGATTCGCCAACTGCTCGCGAGAGCAGTGGCCCTAGTGGGCTGCTCACGACCGCGGCATCCAGTCCCCGTCTCGTCACCGGGACCGAAGCGGCGGGAAGGTCGAGGGTGACGCGCGTCAGCCACGCGGTCCCGGTGCCGAGCAGCGTGGGAGCGATCAGGCCTCGCAGCGCCGGCCAATCCGCAACCCCTTTCCAGCGGCCCAATGCCTCCTCGAACAACACGCACTTCGAAGACCCAGTGTCGACGATGAGCGTGACCCCGGCGCGTTTCCCGGTGGGTCCCGCAACCTTGGCGCGAACCAGGACCTTGCCGTCGGCCGCGAGGCGAAACGGGACGGCCGCCGCGTGGGGCGAAAGGCGTCCTGCGAGCGCGTGGCGCGAGCGCCTCACCGCCTCTGAGGCCGGTGCATCGTTGCTCGCCGGGATCAGCGCGACCAATTGCTCGTGGTAGTCGAGCCACAAAACGCGATCGCGCAGCAGCCCCTGGCCGACGAGGCCGAGCACCGGGCGATCCGTGGCGCGTCGTAGCGGATCGGCTTCGATGGTCAGCACCGGAGAAAGATGGTCCAGGCTCCACGCGCCGATCGTGAAACGCGGCAGCGGGCGGTCCGCGAGCCGCACGGCTCGATCCCCCGAGGCCACCCCGGCGACTCCCAGCATCCTGGCGAGCTCGGAGTCGAGCGCCAGGCTCCCGGCCCCGGTGTCGAGAATGAATAGTCCGGTGGTGTCACGTTCGCCATAGCCGCGAGCGGTTGCGGTGAGGAGCACCATCCCTTCGAGGTTCTCGAACGGAAGGGCTTCGGTCCCTTCCGGCCATGGCCGGGGGGCGCCAGGGCTCGCCCACGGAGCGGGTGGCGCGGGAACCCAGAGGATGAAGATCGCAGCGAGGAGAGCGTGGCCGCGGACGAGAGCGACCCGGCCGCTCGATGTCGCGGCGCGGCCCGCCTCACGCGCGCCGAGGATCATGCTCCGACGTGGGCGCTCTCGGCGGCGCGCAACTGCCAGGAATGCCACTTACGAATCAGTCCCGAGCGTACTCACGGACGCGATCGAAATCCTGAATGACCGCCGCCTCGGGGCCACTCTCCAGCATCGTGCAGCGTCCGGTGAAATGGACTCCCGGCTCCATGACGACGCTTGCCGCGCTCACGTCGCCTTCCACCCGCGAGCCGGCTTTCATCTCGAGCACGCCGAGCGCACGAATGTTTCCGTTCACGCGGCCATAGATCACCGCGCTCTTCACCTCGATGTCCGATCTCATGAGGCCGTGCTCTCCAATCTCCAGGCGGTCGCAGTTCAGAATGTCCCCTTCGAACTCGCCTTCGATTCGGAGCGTTCCGGTCACCATGAGAGTGCCGCGAAAGCTCGATCCCACTCCGAGCAGCGTATTCGGAGGTGGAGGAGCTTCATCGACCGTTGGACGCGATCGGAACCTCATCGTGGGAGTCCCTCCCTCTATTCGGTTCGAAGCCAGATCCTGGCATTCATGTTAGTACTAACATATTGTACAACAATCAATTACATAATTTCAAGAAACGACGCCCCAAGCCTCGAGAAGCCGCTCGAGGTCCTCCGAGCCGTAATACTCGAATTCGATGATCCCGCCTTTGCGCCCTGCTCGAATCTGAACCCGGGTCGAGAATTTCTGTTGAAGCTTGGTCTCCCACTCGGTGTAGGCCGACTGCCTCGCGGGGGCAGAGCGCGAGTGACGGCGCCGCAGCTTCCGAGCGACGAGAGCCTCGGTGCGACGGACCGAGAAACCCTTGGCCTGTACGTAGCGCGCCGTCGCCAATTGGTCCCCGGCGTTGTCCAGCCCGAGAAGCGCCCGTGCATGTCCTGCGGACAGCGTTCCACGTGAAACCATCTCTTGCACCTCTACGGGAAGGCCAAGCAATCGAAGGGAATTCGTCACCGAGCTGCGCTGTTTTCCTACTCGCTCGGAGACCTGATCGTGGGTCAGCCCGACCTTGGAAACGAGAGCCTGATACGCCTTGGCCTCGTCGATCGGATTGAGGTCTTCCCGCTGAAGGTTCTCGACCAGGGCAAGCTCCATCATCTCCCGGTCACCAACCTCGCGAACGATCGCTGGGATTGCATCGAGGCCGGCCATTCCAGCCGCCTTGAGCCGGCGCTCGCCTGCCACCAGCTCGTAACCACCCTGGACGTGCTTGCGCACTAGGACCGGCTGCAGGACGCCGGTGGACTTGATCGAGCTAGAGAGCTCCTCCAGGGCCTGCGGGTCGAACCGCGTGCGCGGCTGAAATGGGTTGGGCCTGACGTCCTCGAGCGAAAGCATGGACACGCTGTCCGACTTACTCTCGGCTGGGTCCATCACGGCCGCGCCGGGGATCAAGGCCTCGAGCCCGCGCCCCAGAGCTTTTCTATGCATGATCGATCACCTCCTGAGCCAACTGGCGGTAGCTGTCGGCGCCCGTGCTCTGCGGGTCGTACAGTACGATGGGTTTCCCGAATGACGGCGCTTCACTGAGCCTGACATTTCTCGGGATCATTGTCTGATAAACCCTTTCAGAAAAAAACTTTCTGGCCTCTTCAGCAACCTGCTGCGAGAGATTGAGGCGCGCGTCGTACATGGTGAGAAGCACGCCTTCGATCCTCAATCCTGGGTTCAGGTGATCCTGGACTAGGCTGATCGCAGACATCATTGACGTGAGCCCCTCCAGGGCCAGATACTCGCATTGCAGTGGAAGCAGGACAGAATCAGCCGCCGCGAGCGCGTTGACCGTCAGCAGACCCAGGGACGGCGGGCAGTCGATGAGCACGAAATCGTACTGTGGCCTTACGGGAGCTAGGCAGCCCCTGAGTCTGGTCTCCCGCGCGAGCACTCCGACCAGCTCGACCTCCGCCCCTGAGAGCCGCTGGCCGGACGGAGCCACGTCGAGGCTGGATAGGGCCGTGGTCGTGATCGCGCTGCTCAGCTCGGCCTGGCCCAGAAGAGCCTCGTACAGCGTGTACTGGCGGCTATTCCCGTTGAGGCCCAAGCCGCTCGACGCGTTGCTCTGCGGATCGATATCAACGATCAAAACCCGCTGCCCTGACTGAGCCAGGCATGCGCCGAGGTTGATCGCTGTCGTGGTCTTTCCGACGCCACCCTTCTGGCTGGCGATCGCGATTACGCGTCCCATTCCCTTGCTCGAGGAGGGGCGGACATCCTGCCCACCGATTGAGAACTCAACTCACGGGCAGGCTAGCAGGATGGCGTGTGAACCACAAGCTCGGAGTTTCACGTGAAACAAGATCGATACGAAACAGAGTAAGTGAATCATTTCCTTATGTATCGAATGACAGATATGGGGCCAGATCCGACCTCGATGCGCCCGCTCTCCTCCCAGTGATCGCGCCACCCTGTGCTTGACCGCATCTCTTGATCGAGCCCGCTTCCCTTCCACAGAAACGCGAACCCACCCTGGCGAACGAAGTGACGCGCGAGGTCCAAGGTCTCTGCCAAAGGAAGCGTGGCCCGAGCCGTGAAACCGTCGAAGCCGCTCGCCATCAGGGGGTCGCCAACGAGCATTTCGAGGCGCTGGCACACGACGGATACTCTATCTATCTTATTGTCTAACAATAGTTTACGTATAAACAATGTCTTGTTTCTACGCGACTCGACCAGGGTCCATTCCTCTCCGACACCGGCAAGACGCAATGGAATCGCCGGCAGCCCTGCGCCCGATCCAAAGTCAAGCCACCGCATGGCCCCACTCGATTTGAGCCAGGTCGCGGGTTGGACGGATTCGACCAGATGGCGGTCCACGAGCCGCGACTCGTCGTTTCGCGAAATCAGGTTCGAGACTCCTCGATTCCATTCGAGCACCGCCGATGCGTAGCGTTTGATCTGGCCGATCGTCCTTTCGACATCGATCCCGAGCGGCTCGAGATGCGGAACGAGCCGCGCCCACGGCTGGGATTCGATCGAGACCCGGGGCGCGACGACCCGCGAGGTGCCGATGCGTGGCGTCGCCGGTCGCCGCGACGCATCGCGGCGAGCGGAGCCCCGGCGGCGTGCCTTGGGCGCGCGCGCGCCGGCTCGTCTAGATGGCATGGTCCAAGACCAGGCTCGTGAGCGCTCCTGGAGGCTCGCCTCGAGATGTCGATCGAGAAAGCCGCTCACGTCGAAATCGATTCCGTTCGAGACCGGCCAGCATGGCCTGGACACTATCACGCTGCCCGCGCGACCCCTCGAGGATCGAGCGGACGAAGCGCCGCCCCCAAAGTTTCAGAGCTTCAGCGTGGGCTCGATGACGAGATCCGCCGCGCGTGGACCAGCAGAACGGCGATGTCGGCGGGGGAGACTCCGGCGATCCGCGACGCCTGGCCGGCCGTGGCGGGTCTGACGCGGAGGAGCTTCTCCCGCGCTTCGGACGAAAGGTTGGAGAGCGTCGACACCCACAAGGCCTCGGGAAGCTCCCAGCCTTCGAGCGCCACCATTTGCTCGGCGACGCGGCGCTGTCGTTCGATGTAGCCGCGGTAGCGAGCTCGCACCTCGAGACATTCCGCCCAGGCATCCGGCAACGCGGATCCCTGTCCGGTGGCGCGTAGCAGGGCGTAGGAGCCTCCGGGTCGGGCCAGGAAGTCGAGCCCGCGCAGCGAGGTACGAGATCCACGGTCGGAATCCATAACGTCTCGCGCCTGGTCGGGGTACACCGGATCGACCGGACGCGCGCCACGCGCGCTCGAGGCGCACTCGACGGGCTCGCGATCGAGCGCAGCGGGCGGAGTGGACCAGGGGCAGGTCACGGTGACGCGCGAGAGCCTGCGCTCCTCGGCATCGATTGCCGCGTACTTGGATCGCACCTGCTCCAGCTGATCGCGAGAGATCAATCCGATCGCGTGGCCGATTCCCGCGAGCCGTTCGTCCGCGTTGTCGGCGCGCAACAGCAGCCGGTGCTCGGCCGCCGAAGTGAACATACGATAGGGCTCGCGGTGCTCGCGGGTCACCAGGTCGTCCACCAGCACCCCCACATAGGCTCGATCGCGGCCCAGCACCAGCGCCGGCCGGCCCAGCACCTTGAGCGCCGCGTTCACTCCCGCCACCCACCCCTGGGCGGCCGCCTCCTCGTAGCCCGAGGTTCCGCAGATCTGCCCGGCGAGGAACAGCCCGCCGACCCGCTTCACCTCGAGCGTCGGCGTGAGCTGATGCGGGAGGACGAAGTCGTACTCCACCGCGTAGCCGGGCCGCAGCATCTCCGCCTGCTCGAGGCCGCGCATCGTGCGCACGAACTCGAGCTGCACCTCGGCCGGCAGGCTGGACGAGACGCCGTTCACATAGGTCTCGACCACCGAGCGGCCCTCGGGCTCGAGGAACACGTGGTGTGCCGATCGCTCCGGGAACTTGACCACCTTGTCCTCGATCGAGGGGCAGTAGCGGGGCCCCCGCCCTTGGATCTCGCCAGCGTAGAGCGGCGACCGGTGGAGGTTGCGGCGGATCACCTCGTGGGTGCGCTCGTTGGTGCGCGTGAGATGGCACAACACCTGGTCCACGTCGAGTCGCTCGGTCCAGTGCGAGAACGGACGTGGCGGCTCGTCGCCTGGTTGGGGCTCGAGCGTTTCCCAGTCGATCGAATCGCGGTGGAGGCGCGGCGGCGTGCCGGTCTTCAGTCGGCCCCGCTCGAGACCCAGATCCGCGAGGCACTCGCTCAGCGCGCGCGCGGCTCGCTCGCCGAGGCGCCCGCCTTCGAGCTTCTGCTCGCCGACATGGATCCGTCCGTTGAGGAAAGTCCCCGGCGTCACCACCGCGGCCCGGCAGCGGAGCGCACGACCGTCGTCGAGGCGCACGCGGTTCACCACGCCGGCGATCCTCGTCAGCCCGGGTGTGCCGGCCAGCAGCCTGGCCATCTCTTCCGAGTAGAGCGCCTTGTCGCATTGGGCGCGCGGCGACCACACCGCAGGCCCGCGCCCGCGGTTGAGCATCTTGAACTGGATCCCGGCTCGATCGGTGACGCGTCCCATCACGCCGCCCAAGGCGTCGATCTCGCGCACCATGTGCCCCTTGGCGATCCCGCCGATCGCGGGATTGCACGACATCTTGGCCGTGTCTTCGAGCCTCATGGTGAGAAGCGCGGTGTCGAGCCCGAGCGTGGCGGCTGCGACCGCCGCCTCGCAGCCGGCGTGCCCCGCGCCCACCACGAGCACGTCGAAACCGTTCGCGTCCGGCCGTCTCACGGGCAGTCCCCCTACTTGCCGATGCAAAAGCGGCTGAAGATGCGCTCGAGCAGGTCCTCGCTCGCCGCCCGGCCCGTGACCTCGCCGATCGCACGCAGAGCCTCACCCAGTTCCAGAGCGACGATCTCGCCGGGCGCGGCCGCGCGCGCCGCGGTGATCCCGCGGCCGAGCGCTTCTTTGGCGCGCTCCAAGGCCTCGATGTGGCGCGGGGTGCTCACCGCGACCGCCAGCGAGCGCTCTCCGCTCTCGAGACCGAGCTCGCACGCCAGCGTCGCGCGCAGCTCGTCCACGCCCTCCCCGCGCGTCGCCGAGACCGCGACCACCGGGGCGTGGCCCCCCGCGAGCGCTTGCGCCTCCTCGACGCGCACCACGCCGGGTCGATCTCGCTTGTTGAGCGCGATCGTGATGCGCCGTCCCTTGAGGCGGGCCGCCACCGAATGGTCTTCGTCGCAGAGCGGCGCCGAGCCGTCCACCACCCACAGTACCGCCGCGCCTTCCTCGATCGCGCGTTCGGTGCGCGCGATTCCCAGCGCTTCCACCGGCTCGGGCGTCGCCCGCAGCCCCGCCGTGTCCGAGAGCGTGACCCGAATCCCCTCGAGGTCGATGGTCTCGCTCACTCGGTCCCGCGTCGTCCCCGGCACCGCGGCCACGATCGCTCGATCCTCGCCCACCAGCGCATTGAACAACGACGACTTGCCGACGTTCGGCCGGCCGACCAGTGGGACGCGCAGTCCTTCCCGCACCGCACGCGCGAATGAAGAGGCCGCCAGCAGCTCGGCCAGCTCGCGATCCACGCCCTCGATCGCCGCCACCACGTGCGCCGGCACCTCGATCCCGCCCACGTCCTCGGCGAAATCGACGCGAGCCTCGACCTCGGCGACCGCGTCGGCGAGCCGCTCGCCGATCGCCTCGAGCCGGGCCGACAGCTCGCCCTTGAGCTGGGAGAGGGCCAGCTCGTGCGCCCGCGACGTGGCGGCGTGGATTACGTCCGCCACCGCTTCGGCCTGGGCGAGATCCAGGCGGCCGTTGAGGAAGGCGCGCAGCGTGAATTCACCGGGACCGGCGAGGCGCGCGCCCGACGCGAGCAAGCTCGCGAGCAGGCGGCGGGCCGACCACTCGCCGCCGTGGCAGGAGAACTCCACCACGTCCTCGCGCGTGTAGGAGCGGGGGGCGCGGAAGACCGCCACCACGACCTCGTCGAGCGTCGCTCCGGCGGAGGGCTCGAGCCGCGCGAGGGCCGGCCCTGCGCGGGTCGGCGGCGCGACGGCCCATCCATGGTGGAGCGTGTGGGTCGGCGCGGCGCTCAAGGCCGTGGCGCCACGAAACACCGCGTCCGCCACGCCCAGGGCTCCCGGACCGCTCACGCGCACGACGGCGAGCCCCGCCGGGCCGCCACCCGTCGCGGCCGCCGCGATCGTGTCACCCAGCGAGAGCATGCGCGCTACGCCGGGCCGTCCGCTTCCGGTTCTTCCCCGCCCGCTGGCGCCACGGCCACCTTCTTGATGAGTCCGTCGCCAATCGCGTAGGTCTTCACGCGCGGATCGGTCTTGAGCGCAACGTGGACTACCCTGCGCTCCTGCGCGTTCAGGTACTCGGTCAGCCGCTCATTCCCGCTGGCCAGCGCATCCTCGGCCAGGGTATGCGCCAGCTCCTTGAGCTGGGCTTCCCGACGCTGCCAGAAATCGTTGATCTCGAGCTGCAGGTGGTAGCGTGAGCCGCCGCCGCGATTGATCATGCGGTTGAGCAAGTGCTGCAGAGCCTGCCGCACCTCGCCCTTGCGCCCGGTGAGCAGCTCCTCGTCGCCCGAGACCTCTGCCGTCACCTCGACGTCGTCGTTCTCGGCTCGCGCCGTCACGCGCGGCTCGAACCCCATCGCCTGGAGCAGGTCGCCGGTGAGCCGCTGCCCAAGGGCGGCGAGCTCGGCGGCACCCATGGCGGCAGCCGGCTCGGGCGCGCCGGATTCTCGATCGCCCGCCGCGGGCGCAGCCTGGTCGTTCTCGCGGCGCGTCTCCCGCCGCCTTTCGATCTCGATGGGAGCCGGGGATGGAGCGTTCGCCTCGTCGATGCGCGGCGCGTGCTCCGGGCGGCGTCCTCGCCCGCCGCGACGGCCACGGCGTCGGCGGCCGCCCGACTCGCCCGCGGCTTGCGATTCGAAGCGCGGCTCGGTTCCGTGCCGGCGCTCCTCATCAGCCCCGTGCCGGGGCTCGGCCTCGCGCCGCGGCCCCGGGCGATCCGTTTCGGGCGATGACCGTTGCCGGTCGCCTTCCCGTCTCGGGCCGCGCTCCGAGGAACGCTCGCGGCGCGAGCCGCCGCGCGCCGGGGCCGAGCCACGGGCCGCGAGGTCTCCGCCGCGTTCGCGCCGGCCCGATCGGGCGGTCCGCTCGTACTCCCTCTGCGCGGGCCGCGGCATCATGCGCACCTTGAACGGGCGCGCCCCGAGCCCCAGGAAGCCCCCCGAGCCCTCCTCCAGCACGGTAATCATGACCTGGGCGCGCTCGAGCCCCAGCGCCAGCAGACCCTTCTTCACCGCGTCGTCCAGCGTCTTTCCTTCGAAAATGGAACCCTTCGCCTGCATTGTCGGACCTCGCGTGTGCTCCGCGCGGCGGGTCGCGAACCCGGAAGAGCCCGCGCGCAGAAGGTGCAAACCACGATCGAATCGGTGGGCGGCGCGCACACGCCTCGTCGGCGGGCCACCGCCCGTTAGCTTACTTCGGAGCCGGCCTCCTGGCCACTGCCGCTACGGCCGCCGGCGGGCCGTCCTCCCGCAAGACCATCCACTGCTGGAGCGCCGTCAGCAGGTTCATCACCGTCCAGTAGAGGACCAGTCCCGAGGGCAGGTTGTAGAAAAACACCAGCATGACCACGTTCATCATGTACATCGAAGGCGCTTGCCGCGGGTCGCTCGGCGTGAGCCTTTGGGACAGCAAGCCTGAGGCCGCCATCAGGATGGGTAGCAGGCGGATCGGCAGCGAGCCGACGGTGGCCAGCAGATCGGGCGCCGACAGGTCGCGGATCCAGCCCACGAAAGGCGCTTGTCGAAGCTCGATCGCGTTGAAGAGCACCGAGTAGAGCGCGAAGAACAACGGCATCTGGACCAACATCGGCAGGCATCCGCCCGCCGGGTTCACCTTGTTCTCCTTGTAGATCGCCATCACCGCGGTGTTCATCGCCTGCGGCTCGTTCTTGTACTTCTGTCTCAGGCGCTCGATCTCGGGCTGCAGCCTCTGCATCGCGCGCATGCTCTTCATGCTCATCATGTTCAGCGGGTGGAGCACCACCCGGACCAAGGTCGCGAGCAACACGATCGCCGCGCCGAAGTTGCGCACCAGGCGATCCAGCCAGACCAGCAGCCGGAGCAGCGCCTTGCTGAACGGCAGGATCCAGTTCCAACCCAGGTCGACCGCTCGCGCTATGTCGAGTCGCGCGAGACGGAAGTACTCGGCGGGGCCGAAGTAGAGCAGGAAGCGTTGGACCGGGCTCGCGTCGCTGGGAAGCCCCAGTACCAGTGAGCTGACCGCGACCGACTGGTCGCTGCGTGGGGCCGGCAGCAGCCGCTGTTGATCAGGGGTGAGCGCGCGCGACTCGGCGCGCGCGCTCGCCGACTTGGCGGGCGCCTGGACCACCGCGATGGCCCCCATGAAGTACCGGGTCTCCACCCCCGTCCACTGCACGTTGCCGTCGAAGTTCCGCGGCCCACGCTTGAGGGCCGTCGCCAGCTCACGCCGCAGATTGGTGCCCACCAGACTCATCGTCCTCAGCGAGCGCTCTTCGATCGAGGGATCGTGCTCCTGGAACAAGGGCCACGAGCGGGCTGTCAGGGAGTAGTCGGCGAGCCGCCAGGCGAGCGGGACGTTGCGCACCTCGACCTCGTAGTCGATCGCGTAGTCGTCGGGGCGAATGCGATAGGTCTGGCGGATCACCAACCCCGAGACGTCGTGGGCGACGAAGGTGAGAACACGCGGTTGGCCCGCGGCATCGAGGCTGTCGGTGAGGTCGTAGACCACGTCGGCCAGCGACTTGAGCGCACCGTTCGAGCCGAGATCCATCCCGAACGACGGGCCGCCGGCCAGCACGACGCGATCGCCGGGCGGCACCTCGCGGTCGCGCCGTGACCCACGGAACGCTCCGCCCGAAAGACCGTGGGCCGAAGCGTAACGCTTGAGCTCGATGGCGACCAACCGAGCCCCGCGGTTCGTGAACTCGGCGCGATAGAGCGGCGTCTCGACGTGAAGCGTGTGCTCGAGCAGGCTTTCCCCGCCGGGCGTCCCGCGGGAGAGCACGGGCGGCGCCGGCGTGACCACCACCGGGGGCGAGGTGCGCCCACTTGGCTCGAGCGTCGAGTCTAAGGCGGTGCTCTCGGGACGTTGCCGCGGCGGTCCGGCGGGGGGCTTCAGGTAACGATCGAGACCGAGCAGCTTCAACAAGAAGGGGTATGCAAACAGCACCACCAGGCACAACAGCACCGCGATCAGCGTGCGTCGGTCCATGATCAGGGCACCGGATCGTATCCGGGGCGGCCGAGCGGGTGGCAGCGCAGCAACCGCCACGCCGCAAGTGCTAGGCCGCGGCCGAGACCGTGGCGTCCGATCGCCTGCCGCGCGTACTCCGAGCAGGTCGGCACGTGACGGCACGCCCCGCGCGTCCACGGAGCGGCCACGACTTGATAGAGGCGGATCACATGGACCGCGGCCGCGCGCACCATGCTCAAGCCGTCTCGAGCGGCGCCAAAGCTCCCGCCGCCGAGAGCGCTCGCTCCACGTCGCTCGCCAGGTCCTGATGGGCGGCGGTCAGCGCCGAGCGGAACGCCACGAACATGAGCAGGTAGCCGGTGTCCGGAACGCGCGACCAGCGACGGCGCACGATCTCGCGCAGTCGGCGCCGAGCGCGATTGCGATCGACTGCCTGTCCCACCGACTTCTTGCTCGCCACGAAACCCACTCGCGTGGATTCGCCCGGGCACGCTCGAGCCACCAGCAGACAATGGGAGCCCCGGAAGGGCGTGCCCTCGGACTTGAGCCGAGCAAAGTCCAGGGACGACGTCAGTCGGTGCTCGGCCCCGATCCGTTCGCCCGCCGGGCGGGTCATGGGCGGGGCAGACAGGACGCCGATCGCAGCTGCCTGCGGTGCCGTGAGGGCCGATCACGATGGAGCCGCCCGTGCCTCTGGTTCGCGCGGCCAGCGACGGCAGGGAGGTCCAGGGGCTCAGGACGTCGAAACCGTCAAGCGCTTGCGTCCCTGGCGCCGACGAGCCGAAAGAATCTTCCGCCCCCCTTTGCTGCTCATGCGCGCGCGGAACCCATGGGTCTTCTTGCGGTGCCGGTTGCGGGGGCGAAATGTGCGCTTCATGGTCGAATCCTCGTGATTGCAAAGAGTTATGTGCGAGAGGGACGACGCAGGTTACGGGACCGGGCCGCCGGGCGTCAAGCCTGCGCGGCGGCCAGCCACGCCCGGCCAGGCTTGCGCTCAACGAGACGACTCGACCCGCCGATAACCGGTGTGGCGCGGCTTGCCGCCACGCGTCGGCGGTAGGTCGAGATCTCACCTCGCCCAGCGGGCCTCGAGCGCCTGGCGCATGGCCCGCCTGGTGAGGTGCTCCCATTCGAGCGGAGTTGGCAAGATGACAACCGCCACATCGGGCCGTCGTACGCACTATCCGGTGTTCCGGGATCTCTCCCCGGCGGCGCAGTCGGCGGTGCTGTGGTTTCGCCAGCTGGGGCGTGCGCTCAAGACGTGCCGGCTCTATCGGGGCGACAACCCGATCGTGGTCAAGATCCGCGGACAGCTCTACGAACAGCTCGACCAGGCGCTCGAGACGCACGGCGCCTGGCGGCTGCGGATTCGCCCGACCGAAATCTTCCTGGTCGACGAACCCGTCGTCCACCCGGCGTCCAGGGCGGGCGAGGAAGCCCCTTCCTCCAAGGAAGAACAGCTTCCCTTCCTTTTCTACCGCGACGGCATCCGCGGTCTCACCCTGCTCCCGGGCACCCCACAGCACGATTTCGACGCGTTGTTCGACGCCCTTGTGATCGCGGGCGGAGGGCTTCTGACCCACGACGACCTGGTCACGATGCTCTGGCAGGCGAACACCACCCGCCTCCAGATCGAAGCCGTGCCTGCGCTGCAAACCATCTATCTGTCGTCGCGGCGTACCGGCCGCAGCAAGAACACCGGATATCTCGGGCAGACGTACTCATGGTCGCCCAACGGCGCCGAGATTCGGGCAGACATCGGCCAGATCGCGGGCATGGCGCAGGGGCTGCACCGCGACACGTTCGACGACTGGCCGCTGCCCGAAAGCTCGGTGGACGTGGCTTCGGCGTATGCATCGCTGGCGCGCGGCATGCAGTTCACGCGCACGTTGCTGCTCGCCGAGTGGTCGGCCGAGAAGGGAATCGATTGGACCACTGAAGTAGCACCGCTGTTCGATCGCCTGCTCGCCCTCGATGCCTCGCCCGTCACACGGGGCATCCTGTCACAGTCGGTTGCCAATTGGCTGGTGGCCTCGATCCAGCGCTCTTCGTTCGGCGAAGCGCAGGAGGCGTTGCGGCTGCTGCTGAGCGATGAGTCCCTGCGCAGCGCCATGGCGGGCCTGGACAGCGACCAGATCACCGAGCGGCTCGACGAGTCGGAAGCGGACGATCAGTTTCGATTCTTTGGCTTGACGGTGGCAATCGGACGCCCGGCGCTCGAGGTGGCGTGCGCGGTCATGGCCAAGGCCACCAAGTCGCGGACGCGTGCCGGCGCCTGCACCATGCTGTGCTACCTGTGCAGCGAGACACCCGAGCTGCTCGAGCCCTACCTCAGCGATTCACGCTGGTTCGTGGTGCGCAACGCGGTCTTCGTGCTCGGCCAAATCGGGGGCAGCAAGGTCGGCCGGCTCCTCCAGGCAGCGCCACTCCACCCGGATGCGCGCGTACGGCGCCAAGTGGTGAGCTCGCTCGGTGGTGTGCCGCCGGCGGAGCGGCTTCCGATCCTGCTCGCCCAACTCGACACCCGAGACCCGCGCCTGCTGGCGGCGATCCTGAACATGCTGATGCGCCACAAGGAGGGCGAGGTGATGCGGGCGATCTTGAGACAGATCGAGGCCCCGGACTTCGAATCGCGCAGCGAGGACAATCAGCGCACGCTGTTCGGTGCCCTGGCCGAGGTTGCCGACGACGAAGCGGTGCCGACGCTCGAGACCCTGCTCCACAAGGGGGGCTGGTTCGCGCGTCGCACGCTCCAGCGCTCGGCCGCCGCCCGAACCCTCCAGCGGCTCGGCACGGCGCGCGCGCACGCGGCGCTCGAGGCTGGCCTGCATTCGCGCAGCGAGGTCGTGCGCGCCGCCTGTCTCGACGCCATGACGCTCAAGGCGGCATCGTGAACCGGCCGCCGCCTCCCGTGCGTGGCGCCCTCCCGGGGTCGGCGGGATCCCAGGCCGGCGCCACCCAGGAGATCGGACTCCAGGTCTTGGCCCGCTTCTCGGCACTGGTGCGCATCGCCCGCTCCTACCAGCCCGACAACCAGGTCGTGACCGCCCAGATCGAAGCGTTGGTCCAGACGCTGGCGCCGGTCCTGGAAGAGAAAGGCGAAGCGGTTCTGGTCGCGCTCGAGGACGGCCTGTACTTGAACGGCGCACGGGTGCCGATCCACTCGAAGAACCTGCGCTTCTACCGCCACGTGATGGAAGAGTTCAAGCTGCGGCACATCTCTGGAGTGCGCATTCAGCAAGGCGTGACGCTCGTCGAGCTGATCCAGTTCTTTCGCCTGTTCCTGCAGCCCGAGCTCTACAAGGGCCTCGAGCTGCTGACCGCCTGCCTCGCCAACGGCACGGATCACGTTCTGCCGGCGGTCCACGCCTCGACCGAAGATCCCGGCGGCGAAGAGTTCGATCCCCCATGGGAGGAGACCGAAGAACCCGCGGCCGAGGGCGACTCGCCGGCGAACCGCGGAGGCTGGGAGAACATGACCGTGGCCGAGCAGGACAAGCCGCGGCGTCGTGCGGCACCGCCTGGCGCAGCGCGCAAGGAGTACACGGCTGCAATTCAGGGCGCCCGGTCGCTGCTCGCGGCCACCTCGCTGCAAGGCGGAATGGAGCTGCGCCACGCCAAGCGCGTCGTGCAACCCCTGGTGGACGGTGCGTTCGCCTCCGAGCCGGTGGTGGTGGGGCTCTCGAGCCTCAGCCGCCACGACGAGTACACGTACGCCCATGCGGTGAACGTCTGCCTGGTCGCGGTCAGCATGGGCCGCTTCCTCGAGATGGACCGTCGCGCCCTGGCCGACCTGGGAGTCGCGGCACTCCTGCACGACGTGGGGAAGGCGGCGGTGTCCGGCGAGATCCACCGTCCGCTCGAGCTCTTCACGGCCGAAGAGCGCGCCGCGGCGACGCGCCATCCACTGGAGGGAGCGAAGCTGCTGGCGCGCTCGACCACGCTCAATCAGACGACGCTGCGTTGCATGCGGGTCGCCCTCGAGCACCACATGGGCTTAGGACCCGATGGCTATCCCGAGAGCGGCGAGATACGGCCCAGCATGCTCTCGCGAGTCGTCCAGGTGGCCGATTGCTACGTCTCGCTGCAGACGCACCGCAGCCCGCGGGGAGCCAAGGTGACCCCCTACCAAGCGCTCGGGATGATGCTGGGCCCGCTCAAGGGGCGTTTTCACGCCGGGCTGCTGTGGGCGCTGGTCCAGACCGTGGGCTTCTACCCCTCGGGGCAGCTCGTCGAGCTGGACGACGGCTCGTTGGCGGTGGTGTTAGCTCCCAACGAGGCGGACCCGGCGCGCCCGCACGTCCGCATCGTGTTCACCCCCGCGCGCAAGCGGCTCTCACCCGAGGAAACCTTCGAGATCCGTCCGCTCCCGCGCGGCCGCAGCGTAAGACGCGCGCTCCCGGCCGAGGAGTATCCGACCGAGGACGACGCCCAGGCCGCCTGACGCGCGCGGCACGTTCGTGCCCCGCGGGGGCGCCACCCTCAGGGGCGGTCGCTCGCGCGCCCTTCGAGCCGGGCGCGGTGGCGGTTGCGGAACGCGACCAGCTCCACTCCTTCGACTTCCCGGATCGCGGCGTCCTCGGGCGGACGTCCGTCGCGGAACACGAAGCGTCTGCGATCGCGCGTCACGCGCGCCATCGGGCCCCCCCGCGGGCCCACTTCCACCGTGCCTTCGCACACGCAGACACACGTCCCCTCGGCGTCCCGGATCACGGCCAGGGTCGTGCCGGTCACGAGCACCGCGGCTTCCGGTGTCTCGATCGTGAGGCGGTCGCCCGCAAACGATGCCTCGGTGGTGATGCGCACCTCGCCCGACCACACCACAGCCCGCATGTCGTGAGACGACCATCCGCGGGGTGGTCCCGGAAGCACGAGCTCGGTGCCGGGCGTCACCTGAAGCGCCAGGTGACCCTTGAGCTCGAGCTCGAGTCGCGTGTCCGGTCCCACGCCGATGCGAGCCCCGGGCTTGAGCGCGCGCGCGAGATCCGCCGTGTGAGCAAGCGGAATCGGGCGGTGGTCCACGATCGCCGCGCCTTCGCCGTCCGCCGAGACCACGCGCCACGCAGGCCCTGACGGCAAAACCACGAGCGCGATCGCGGCCAGGGCCAACGCCGGGGCGACCACCCACCACGCGGGCCTTAGGGCCGGACGTGGGCGCGGCAGTGGCACGCGACCTCGCGCCGGGACTCCGGCAAGGAAGTCCCGCTTCGCGCGTTCCCGAAACGCCGGGTCGACGAGCGGGGGAGCCAGGCTGCGCACCGCTTCCCGGGGAGTAGGCGCGCCAGGGCGGCCAGCGCCCGCGAGTAGCGCTTGCGTGCGGCGTCGTGGTGCACACCCGTGATCGTCGCGATCTCCTCGTGCCCGAGTCCTTGGTAGTCGCGAAGCACCACCGCGACCCGCAGGGGCTCGGGCAGCTTCGAGATCGCCTCCTGGACCAGCCGCTCGCGCTCCTCGCGGAGCAGCCTCTGCTCCGGATCATCGGCCGAGCGGGAGACCGTCTCGTGGGCCCGTGGCGCCTCGTCGAGCGCGCTCGTGCGACGCCCCATTCGATAGGCACCCGAGCGCCACAGGTCGCGGCAGGCATTGTGGGCGACCGTCATCAGCCACGGCCCGGGATCGCGGGTGGGATCGATCTGATGCGCCGCGCGATGAACCTTCAAGAACACCTCCTGAGTCACGTCCTCGGCCAACCCACGCTCGGAGAGCAGCCGATACACGAACCCGAAGATGCGTTCGAAGTAACGCTCGAACAGGGCCCCGAGCGCCTCCGGGTCACGACGGCGAACGGCCTCGAGCTGGGCACGCGTCAAATCCTCGGGCCTTCCCGAGCTCCCGCGATCACCCGTTCCGGAGGTGTCGCTCCGGGCCTCGTTCCCCTCGGGGGAACCGTCTCCCTTACGGGGGCTGGATCTTCCCGGTTCCCGCGCGCCAGTGGCCGAGCCCACGTCTCTACCTACGGAATCGGGGAGCGAGTGTGTCGGGGGTTTCGCCATTGGGAGCGATCGAAGGCTGGGACAGGCGTGGCTTGCCGCGAGCCCCGAAATGCCGGTCGGGGCGTGGGAGTATCCCACAGGCAGGGCCACAGCCGTAAGCCGCCGCAGAGCAACGAGGAGATCGGCGAAGGGCGGGAGGTGGAGGCTCAGGCCGCTTCGGCCTGGACCGCCGACGGGGCGATCGGGAGGCGCAGCCAGAACGTGCTGCCCTGTCCGACTTGGCTTTCCAGTCCGACGTGGCCACCGTGGAGCTCGGTGATCCGTTTGACCAGATGGAGCCCGATCCCCAGGCCGGAGCCACGCTTGTCGTTGGGGTGGGTACCTTGCCCGAACAGCTCGAAGATGTGGGCTGCTTCCGCGGGGGCCACACCAGGTCCCCGGTCGTTCACTTCCACCACAACGAACTCGCCGTCGGCGCACGTGCGGACGGTCACCCGAGAGCCCGGGGGCGTGAACTTGATCGCGTTGACGATCAGGTTCACGACCACCTGCCGCATCTTGCCGTCATCGATGACCAGCTCCGGCAGCCCGGCGTCGAGCGATTCTTCCAGCGTCACTCGGTACTTCTCGGCCATCGGGCGACCGGTCTCGATGGCTCCGCGCACGACTTCGTTGATCGAGTGCAGCTCGCGGACCAACACCAGCTTGCCGTTCTCGAGCCGCGACAGATCCAAGATGTCGTCGATCAACGACAGCAGCGTGTTGGCTTCGTTGTGCAGGCGGCGCAGGAACTCGTCCTGCTGGTCGTTCGACAGGCGCTCTCGGCTCGAGCGCAGCATCTCGGCATAGGCGATCACGGAGGTGAGGGGCGTCTTGAGCTCGTGGCTCGCCGTCGACAGGAACGTGTCCTTCATGCGGTTCATCTCGGAGAGCTGGAAGTTCGAGGCTTCGAGGGCCTGCGTGCGCGCAGCCAGCCGCTCCATCAGCTCGGCCCGCTCGACCACCGACCCCACGTGCTCGGCAAACAGCCGCAGGATGTCCTGGTGATGCTCCTGGAACGGCACCGGATAGTTGATCCGGTTCACGTTGAGCACCCCCACGCAGCGGTCCCCGACGCGCAGCGGAAGCGAAAGCGCCGAGGTGATGTGGCGCTCACGCTTGAAATGCTGGCGGAAGTCCTGGTTCGTCTCGTCCGCCCCAAGCAGCACGCCTTGCTGACGCTGCGCCACCCAGCCGGCGATGCCCTCGCCCATCCGCACGCGGCCGTTGCGGCAGAACTCGGATTCGAGGCCATAGGCGGCGCGGGTCTCGAGCACCCCGGTCTCCGGATTGTAGATCATGACCGACGCCTGTTGGGCGTCCAGGGCCGAGACCACGCGGCGTACGATGATCTCGAGGATGGTGTCGAGCCTGAGCTGCAGGTTGAGTGTCGTCGCCATGCCGAACAAGGACGAGATCTCGGACAAGCGTGTACGCATGTCCTCGTGCTCGCCCTGCTCGCGCTGGAGCGCTCGGCGAATCTGGTTGAGCTGGTTCTGTTTGAGCACCAGGTACAGGCAGAACACGATGACCAGCCCGGCCAGCCCGACTCCGGCGTAGTACCCGTCGCGGATCCACTGATCGTACGAGTTGTTGATGTCGAGCAGCGGCACGTAGAGGACCGGGATGGTCACGGTCATGGCGATCAGCACCGAGAACGTGACGGCCCACAGCCACCAGTTGTGGCGGTCGACGCGGGCAAGCGTTAGGCGACTGGAGACGTTCATGCGACTCCCTCGAGGGTCACGGCCAAGCGGCGGCACCCCATGTGTATCGGCCCCGAGCCGGGGTTTCCTTAGACTCCCCATCGGGCGCGGAACCCCATGCCGCGGCGCGGCGGGCCGGCCTCGCTCCTCACAAAGCGTCGTCGTCCCGCACCGGATGCGCGAGAAGGACTTGCGTCGTACCGTGTCGCGGTTCGAGGGAAGCGGGGTGGCGACTCGAGGCCAGGAGATCCCATGAAGACCGGACGAGTGGTGATGGAGCGGGTGGCGAGCTCGGTTCTGCGCGGCAATCGACCCAACGACCCGGAGGTGCGCACGGTCCCCGTCTACCTGCCTCCCTCGTACGACGAGGACCCGCAGCGCCGCTTCCCGGTGCTGTACGTCCTCGCCGGCTTCACCGGCCGCGGCCGAATGCTGCTCAACGACGGTCCCTGGTCCACCGCGTCGCTATGGCGGGTCGCAGTACTTGAACTCAGAAGCCACCGGGCGCTACGAGGATCACCTGGTCTTCGAGCTGGTGGGCCACGTCGATGCCCGATACCGCACGCTCGCCGCGCGCGAGCACCGCGGGATCGCCGGCAAGTCGTCCGGCGGCTACGGCGCGCTGGTCCAGGGGATGAGGCATCCGGAAGTCTTCGGGGCCGTGGCCTGCCACAGCGGCGACATGCTGTTCGACTATTGCTACCGGGGCGACGTCCCCCCCTTTTGCTCGGCCGTGCAGGAGGCGGGAGGAATCGAACGGTGGCTCGAGACTTTCGAGGCCAAGCGCCAGAAGAAGCACGAGGACATCACGGTGCTGAACATCCTGGCAATGGCCGCCGCCTACTCTCCCGACCCTGCCTGTCCGCCGTTTGGCATCGCCCTGCCGTGCGACCTCGAGACCGGTGCCTTCCGCGAAGACGTATGGCAGCGCTGGCTCGAGCACGACCCGCTGCGGATGCTCGAGCGTCATGCGGAGGCGCTGCGCTCGCTGCAATTGCTTTACCTGGACTGCGGCACCAAGGATGAATGGCACCTCCACCTCGGAGCCCGACTGTTCGCGCGCCGCCTCGGGGAGCTCGGAATCCCGTACGAGCACGAGGAGTTCGACGACGGGCATATGAACGTCTCCTACCGCTACGACGTGAGCTTCCCGAGACTCGCCCGGGCCCTGGGGGCCTGAGCACTCCGGGCTCGCCGCTCGGCCCGCGTGTTGCGCAGCGCAATCGCTACCCTCCGTCGCTCGCTCTCTGGTACGGTTTCGGTATGTCGAGTCCCTTCGAAACGCGGTGAGGGTCCGGGGTCGAGGCCGTCCATGAGCCCGCACAACGTGATCGACGAGCGCATGGAGACCCGGGACGATTCGCGAAGGCGCGCGAGCGAGCTCGCCACCCTGTACGAGGTGGCCCGCGCGCTGCTCGGCTCCCGCAGCCCCAACCAGGTAGCCGCGCGCATCGTCCTGTCCGGAATGGGCGCACTCGGGGTGCGCTCGGGGGCGATGTTCGTGGCCGACGAGCGTGGCCGTTACGAGCTGCTCTACGCTTCGGGCATCGAAGGGGTCGGCCCGGGCGATGGGATCTCGATCTCGCCGGCGGTGCGCGAATGGATCTTGCGAGAGGGCGTGTTCCTCCTCTCCGGCCAAGGTGCGGCACGCGGGCTCGCGGCGCTGCGGAGCATCCTGATGGAGCGCTACGACGCGGTCTCGGGTGCGGCCGTCGTCGACGCCCACGGCCTCTCGGGTCTGTTGGTGTTCGGGCCCCGCCTCCTCGCCCTCGACGTGGGGGAGAACCTGCTGCTGCTGCTCGATTCGATGGCCGCCTTGGTCGGCCAGGCGTTGGGAACCCGCCCGGTCGCGCCACCAGCGGTCCGGGCCGCATGCTGGACGAACTCAGGGCGCGCCATCCGGCGCTGCGCACCATGGTAGGCGAAAGCGAGCTGCTGCTGGAGACCTGCCAGGATCTGGTCGCCGTGGCTCGCACCCGATTTCCGGTCCTGCTCACCGGCGAATCGGGGGTCGGCAAGGAGCTGGCGGCACGCGCCATCCACGAGCTGTCGGAGCGCTGCAGCGGGCCGCTCGAGGTGGCCGACTGCGGGTCCATCCCGCGCGAGCTGATCGAGAGCGAGCTGTTCGGCCACGTGCGCGGGGCCTTCACGGGAGCCCATCGCGACCGCCGCGGAGCCTTCGAGCTGGCTCACCGAGGCACCTTGTTCCTCGACGAGATCGGCGAGATGCCGCTCCAGCTCCAGACCCGCCTGCTGCGCGTGTTGCAGGAGGCGCGCTTCCGGCGGGTGGGCGACGAGGGCCTGGTCGAGGTGGACGTGCGGGTGATCGCCGCCACGAACCGCGACCTGCGCGCCGAGGTGACGAGCGGGCGGTTCCGCGAGGATCTCTACTATCGACTCAACGTGTTCGCGGTCCGCATCCCACCGCTGCGGGAACGACCGGAGGACGTGGGCCCGCTGGTGCGGTTTTTCATGGGGCGCCAAGCCGGCGAGCTGGAGGTGGGGGAATGGTCGATCGACGGCGACGTGATGGAGGCCCTCGAGCGCCACACCTGGCCGGGCAACGTGCGCGAGCTGGGGAACCTGTGCGCCGGACTGGCGGTACGGGCGAGGGCGACTGGACATGTCACGCTCGACGAGCTGGAGCAGGTCTGGCGCCGCCAGCACCATGACGAGGAACCGCCCTGGCAGAGCGCGCCGGCGGTGGCGCGCGGGCGCCTCGGCGACTGGGTGCTGGAGCATGCACGGGCGGCGCGTTTCAACCTGATCGAGGTGGCGCGGTTGCTCAAGCGACGCAAGCGAGCCGGCCACATCGTGCCGCTCACCGAGCGCTCGGCACTCTCCTACTACCTCACGGGCGAGATCTTGTGTGCGCTCGCCGAAGCCGGCGGCGACACCGATGCGGCGGCGAGGGCTCTCGCCGGCGACGAAGACCTGATCCCGCGGGTGGAGGGGCGCGTGCGCAAGATCTGGGACACGCTCCGGACCGCGGAGGGAGACGTGACGGCCCTGAGGCGGCACTTCGCCAAGCTCCCCGCCGGCTACGAAGCACCGCTGAGGCGGGCGTCGGCGCTCGCCGATCGGTCCTGAGTCCTACGGTTCCTCGTGAAAACCTGAAGCCCCGGCGCCAGAGGTTCGACCCTCTGCCGGGGCTTCATGCTGTGTGGCGAGAGGATCCTACGGCCCCCAAATCTGGCCTCCCGGGCTGGGCTTGCGGAGCGCAGTCTTGCGCGCCCGCGCCGAGGTCTTCTTCGAAGCCTTCGCCCTCGCGGTCGTCCGCTTCGACTTCATCCGCGTTGCCTTCTTCGCCATTTCGATTCACCCCCTCTCGATCGTTTGAAACGTGTTCGCCGGTTCATGTTCACCGCGGTGTCGCATAGGCATCCGCCGTGCCGCCCTCAGCATCACATCGAATCGAGCTAAGGTCGTCCTGACGCTGCAACGACTTCGCCCCGAACGGCGCAGCTAAAGGTGAGAGAGCGCACGACCGCGCGGCGCGGAAGTCAGCACTCATGGCAGGGCGAGGCGCGGAACTCGGCAGGTCGTTACTCGTCGAAGTCGAGCTTCCTTTGGACAGGGAGAATCATGCGATGAGGAGGAAGGCGAATGAACGGAGCAGCGCTTGTCCGTCGTGGCGGCGTCGCTGGGTGCGGATTTCCGCATTTTCTGAAGGAGGGCGTGATGAAGTCCGCACTCGGGCGAGCGCTGCGTGCCGCGACTCACCGTGGTCGGGCAGGCGGTGGCGCGAGAGCGTGGGGGCAGGCGAAAAGACGAAGCCCCGACTCGATTCGGCCGGGGCTTCGAGGACCGTGCAACCCGGAGCGACTAAGGCCCCCAAACCTGGGGAGTGCGCAGAGCGGTCTTGGTGCTCCGCGTAGATGACTTCCTGCGAGCCTTCGACTTCGAGGTCGTCTTCTTGGACTTCATGCGCGTCGGCTTCTTGGCTGCCATTTGATTCGCCTCCTCTAGGGTTCGCGGCGGAGGGCCGGAAGCTCTCTGTTGTCTCCACCGCCGGCTCCCTTACGCACGTCGCGTGCCGTTCGGTCGAGGAAGGGCGTTGGGTCTTGCCGTGTGCCTCAACGCGTGACTTACAGATCGTGAGGTCGCGATCGAGTCGTCCCAGTGGCGGGCTCGTGGTGAGGATCTCCGCATTCGCCGCCGCCGCCGCTGCCGATCTCGGCACCGATAGCGCCCGGACACCGATCGCTCGCGACTACCACCAACCCATCTGGAACGCCCTCACGATCGGCTCCAAGCCCAGCGCCGCCAGCGAGCGGCGTCCCACCAGCGCCTTGCCCGTCCCCGTCATGCCGGGCCGCAGCGCGCCATCTGGGTTTTCGAAGCGGGCCCGCACCAGAAAGCGCGCCGCGCCGTGGCGGTCCAGACGGGCGCGCCAGCCGATCTCGGTGACCCGACCGCGGAACGAGCGCGTCGGATAGGCCACCACCTTGAGCGCCACCGGTTGCCCTACCCGAACGGTACCGATCCGTTCTTCGCTCACCTCGATGTCCGCCCCCATCGCCCCCAGAGCGGCGATGGTGCAGAAGGTCTCCCCGGCATCGAGGCGTTGCCCGATCCGCTGGTCCAGGTCCAGCTCGAGGATCTGGCCGTCGAAGGGGGCCACCAGCACCATGGCCCGGGCACGGCGCTCCTCGAGGTCGAGAGAGCGCTCGAGGACCTCGAGCCGGATCTCGCCCGAATGCCACGCGGCCTGGTCGCCATCTCGGCGCGCGCTGGCGACCGCGCGACGCAGCACTTCGATCTGTCCCTTGAGCCCGGCGAGGCGGCCGGCCAGCTCCAGATCCTCCAGCTCTGCCAGGCGCTCCCCCTGCCGGACCCGTTCGCCCCCGTGAACGAACACGCGCGCCACGACCCCCTCGTCCCTCGCTCGGGCGTTTTGAACCAGGACCGCCCGCACCTCGGTGGGGCCCCCTGCCCGCTGGGGGACCACGGGTAGGAGCGCCACGACCAAGGCTCCCAAGCCCACCGCCGCCAGGCGGGTGCGGCTGAGTGCATTGAGGCCCGCGAGCTGCCCACGCGCGCGCGCCATCGGGAGCGAGATCCCACGCAGCGGGATCTCCGAGTAGAGGTGGGCGTTTCGGATCGCCACCGTAGTCTGGCCCGCCAGGATGTCGAGCGCGTCGCCCTCGGCGGGCTTGATGCTCCACGAGTCCTGCCTCGACTCGAGGCACAGGAACCCCAGCAGGCCTTGGTCGTCCTTGAGCGGGATCGCCATGAAGCTGCGCATCTCCTGGCTCGAGAAGTACTCCGAGAATACATCGCTTCCCTTGGGCCGCTCGCCGGACTCGAGATCATCGGCGCTGATCTGGAGCCGCGCCGGGCTGAGCTTCAAGTATTCGAGCGGCCGGCGCAGCTTGAACAGCTCCACCTGGTCCGGATCGAGATGGGGCAGCCCCGAGACCGCACGCAGGATCAGACGGTCGCCCTTGGCGAGGACGATCGCGGCCCGATCGTTCTCGACCACGGCGCCCACCGTGTTCACGACCGACCGGAGCACGGAATCCAGGTTCAGCGTCGAGGTGATCTCCCGGCTCACTTGGAGCAAGGCGTCGCGCTCGCGCAGCTGCTCGGCGTCGCGCTCGAGCAGCGCGCACCGCTGGAGCGCCAAGGCGAACTGGCTCAAGAGATGGCGCACCAGCACCAGCTCTTCGCCTTGGAAGGGAACACCTCCTGCCCGCTCGCCGAGCGCCAGGATCGCGACCGTGTGGTCCTGGACGGCCGCCGGCAGGTAGAGGCCGAAGTGAGCGTCCCCTTCTTGTTCGTCCTCCTCCTCTTCGTCTGCCCCTTCGCCCCCCGCCGCTTGCCCCTTGCCTTCGTCCCCCCTCCTCCTCCTCCTCCCCGTTCTCCGCCTCTGCGGCCTCTTCGTCCTCGACCCCTTCCTCCTCGGGCTCCACGTCTTCGCCGACCAGGTCGGGGTCCTTCACCCACATGCGCCGACTCGCCATCACCTGGCGGCACGACTCCATGTCCGCTTCGCTCGAGGACAGCTCGTCGACCTCGTCCTCGTCGAGACCCATCGTGGCACCCACCGACAGCTCGTCGCCGTCCGCCAGAAACACGGCCCCGCGCCGCACGTCGAAGCCGCTCGCCACGACCTTGAGGAAGCGTCCCGCGAGCTCGAGGCGGTCGTCGGTGGAGAGCGTGGTCTCGATCGCTTCGTTGGCGAGCAGCAGGCGGCTCGTGATCTCGGAGAGGTGGTGGTAGGCCTGTTGGAGCTGGCGCCTGAGCTCAGCTTCGCGCGCGGTTTCCGGGTTCAAGGTGGTGCCTGGTTCCATGTCACACCCACAGGTCGGTGCGCAGGAAGCGCGCGAGCCACCGGACCAAATGCGAAGCCGGGCTGCGACTGGGGGTCACGATCCAGGCCCGACCCGTGAGCCCCGCGCGCGGCACCGGCGGAGCATCGTCGAGCTGAACCCACACCCGGTAGGAACGCCCTTCCACCGTGGCCTCGTCGGACGGCTCGATCGCCGCCACTTTTCCGTGCAGCGAGCGGCCGGGATCGGCACGCAGGCGCATCCTGACCGGCGCTCCGACGCGGACCTCGTCGAGGTCCATCTCGGTGACCTCCATCTCGGCTCTCACGCGGGCGAAGTCGCCGACGATGCACAGGGTGTCACCGGGCTCGAGCCACTCGCCGATCCGCTCCGGCTGGCTCGGGGTCAGCACCACGCCGGCGAACGGGGCGCGCAGCTCGGTGCGCCGGACCCGCTGGCCCAGCAGATTCGCGCGCTCGGTCTCGGCATCGGCGCGCTGGTCCGCCGCGGCCGACGCCGCGTCGGCGCCCTGAGCGCGCGCGGCCACGGCGTCCATGCGCAGCGTGCGAGCCTCCGCGGCGACCTCGGCCCGATCGAGCACCAGCGAATCGGGATCGAGGCGGGCGAGGAGCGTGCCGGCCTCGACCGGCATCCCGGCGGTGACCCACGACTGCTCGAGGCGCAGCCCGTCCTGGGCCACCACGGCGATCTCGCGCCCGGGGCGAAGCGTGGCGGGAAGCGCCCGCTGTCCGGGCACCGGCATGAGGAAGAAGAGTCCGACGAGCAAGGCCGCCAACGCCACCAGGGTCACCATGCGCTGGCGAATCCACCCGCGATGATCGAGGACCCAGAGCCGTGCGCCGTTCGCCATGGGACGGAACACTTTCTGCAGCACCACCCACAGCAGCAAGACCGACAGCAGCGACCCGACGAAGGCCAGCGATTCGATCAGGCGCGCGCGGAAGATGATGTACATCACGACCGTGATCGCCGCCGAGTAGAGGATCGAAAGGATCCCGTAGGTGGCGAGGATCTGCTTGCGGCGCCGCCCCTCGACCGGGCACTCGGTCGTCACTCCCAGCACGCGGCGGCGGAACAGGTACCCTAGGTACTCGTAGGCGTCTTCTTGGAGGTTCGGCAGGTCCAGTAGGTCGGCCAGCACGAAGTAGCCGTCCATCTTGATCAACGGGTTGTAGTTGAACAGGATCCCGCCCACGCTCGCGAACAGGATGATCGTGTAGGCGAGCTGGTTCGCCGCCGACCCACTCGGCGTGAGCCACCAGACCAAGGTCGCGAGCGTCGCCACGTACAGCTCCGTGTAGGTGCCGGCCAGGGCCACGCAGGCCCGGCTCCTGCGCTGGGGGAAGAGGTGCGAGTCGCTGGTATCGCAGAACATGCAGGGCATGCCGAACACGAAGATGAAGCCCAGGCGGTGCACCTTGCCGCCGAAATGCTTGACGGCGAACCCGTGTCCCAACTCGTGGATGATGGTGGCCAGGGTCACGACCAGCCACAGGATGAACGCCGCCAGCAAGGGCTGGCCGGACCCCAGAAAGCCCAGAGCGTTTCCCCCGGCGATGTGGTCACGGTTCAGCCACACGAAGCAGCCCGAGAACGCGAACAAGGCAATGCCCAACGCAACGAAGAACGGCCGGAACAGAAACGCGACGCAGGGATAGGCGCGGGTCAAGAACCGATCCGGGTCCACCGTGCCGAGCGGGATCGAGAAGATGTTGCGGAAGGTCGTGGAATTGATCTGGGCCCGGTCCTGGCGCACCCGCGCCTCGATCATCGCGTTGCGCTCGAATGGATCGTCGAGGAACTTGAGTCGCTTGAGCTCGGACAACACGTCGGCGATGAAGTCCTCGTCGAACTCGAGCCCCGGCCACTCGCTGCGGGCGAACTCCAGGAGATCGTCGGGCGAGAGCGTGCCGTCGAGCTTGAGCGCGAGCGTTCCGGTGATCGCGTCCAGCTTGGTGTACGCCTGTGACACCTCGTCCTTGAAGATGTAGGCGTCCTGCCCCTCCATGACGAAGCGACGCCAGGTGAGGTCGCGCCGGAGCCGCAATGGATCGCCCTGCAATCGCTACCTCTTGGCGCTCGCGGGCTCGAGGACGACACGCGCCGAGACCCCCGAGGGCAGGCGCCCGCCACGGTTGTCCACGTCGATCGTGACGCGGAATGTGCCGCTCGTCGGATCCACCAGCGAGCTGACGCGCGAGACCCGCGCCGACGTCGCTCCACCGGCGGCAGGCAGGATGCGCACCGTCTGGCCCGGGCGCACGGTTCCGAGCCACGACTCGGGCAGCAGCAGCTCGGCGCGCAGCCGATCGGGATCGCTGATCCGGAACAGCAAGTCGTTTTCCTTCACCATCTGGCCGGCTTGCACCCGCCGAAGCGCGACGACTCCGGCGATCGGCGAGGTCACGCTGCAATGCGAGAGCTCGACCTCGGCGCGCTGTCTGCGGGCGGTCGCGATCTGCCACTCGGAGCGGGCGGCTATCCACTGCTCCTCCGAGATCACCTTCTCCTCGTGGAGCCGCTGGGCCCGATCCCACGCCAACTTGGCACGGTCTTCCTGCGCCTTGCACTCGTCGAGCGTCGCCTGCTGCTCGCGATCGTCGATGCGCGCCAGGCGATTCCCGACGGTGACCCGCCGGCCCTCCTCGACGTCGAGGGCCTGCACCACGCCTGCCACGCGGGCGAAGACCTCCACGTCCCGCAACGGGGCGAGCACCGTCTCGAAGCTCGCTTCGTTGCCGACGTCGGGGCTGGGCTCCTCCTCGACGCGCGCGCCGGCGGAGGTCGCCGCCGCGGGCGAGTCCGTGCGGTGGGCCTCGGCGCTCGCCGCGCCATGGTCGGCGGGACGGTCCGCGGCCCCGCACCCCACCACGGCGAGGAGCCCCACAGCCCATAGCGAGTGCCAGATCGAGGCGTAGCGCACGGCCCTTTCCTTCGCACGCCGAGCGTGCGAGCGGCCCGCCCGCAGCGGGGGCGGGCGCCTTCAAGGACAAGGGAAAACTATCCGCCTCGGCCTCGAAGCTCGTCAAGCCAAGTCACGCGGCGGCGCGGTCCTTTGCGGCCTGGCCGGCAACGCCTCCTGCTAGACTGCCGGCGCATGGATGCCCCGTCGATGTCCGCCACGTCCCCCCTGAGGATTGTGGCTCTCACGCGCCGCTACGGCCGCCTCACTGCCGTCGACCAGGTCGACC
The DNA here is from genome assembly GCA_005893295.1 of Candidatus Eiseniibacteriota bacterium. GTDB lineage: Bacteria > Eisenbacteria > RBG-16-71-46 > RBG-16-71-46 > RBG-16-71-46 > WS-8. The sequence continues at coordinate 55,205 of VBOY01000055.1, forward strand.
TCGAGGTCCGAAACGGCGAGATCGTGGGATTCCTGGGCCCGAACGGGGCCGGCAAGACCACCACGCTCAAGGTATGTGCCGGCCTGCTCAAAGCGGACCAGGGCCAGGTGACGATCGCCGGGGCCTCGCTCGAGCGCGAGCCGCGTCGCGCCCGATCCCGGCTCGGCTTCGTGCCCGACCGGCCGTTCCTCTACGACCGGCTGAGCGCCTTCGAGTTCGTGGAGTTCGTTGGCGCCCTCTACGACGTGCCGGCGGCGCGCGTCTGGGAGCGAGCCGAGCAGCTCTTCGAGCGCCTGGGTCTCGGCGCCGCGGCGAACGACCGCATCGAGACCTACTCGCACGGCATGCGCCAGAAGGCTTCGGTGGCGGCCGCACTGGTGCACGACCCACCGCTCGCGCTGCTCGACGAGCCACTCACCGGGCTCGACCCGCGAGCCGCGCGCGCCCTGAAAGATCTCCTGCGCGAGCGGGCGGCACGCGGCTTGGGCGTCCTGGTCTCGACCCATCTGCTCGAGGTGGCCGAGCGGTTGTGCGATCGCGTCGTGATCCTCCACCGCGGGCGAGTCATCGCCCAGGGCACCCTCGACGAGCTTCGCGGGGCGCGGTCCCAGGCGAGCCTCGAGGACGTGTTCCTCGAGCTCACGAGTGCCGACGAGCGGGACGCCCCATGATCGTCTCGGGCGTAGTGCGCGGAAGGATGCGTATGGCCGCCCGCACGCTGCTGCCGGTTCGGACCGGTGGCGGGCGCGCCCAGGGGCTGATCGGCCTCGTGCTCGTGAGCGCGTTCGCCACCTTCGCCTATGTGGCGCTCTTAGCGACCTTCACCCCACTGAGAGCGGGTGTCCTGGGACGGGCCCGAGAAACGCTGGCGCTGGTGTTCCTGGCCGCGGTGGTGGGAATCGCGGCATTCGACCTCCACTACGCGGTGTCCGCGCTTTTGCTCGACTCCGATCTCGAGCTGTTACGGCGCACGCCGCTGTCGCGCGCCGCGCTGTTCGCCCTCAAGTTGGTCGATTCGCTGCCGCGCACCTCGGCTCTGGTGGTGGTGCTGGCGCTGCCCGCCACGCTCGCCTTCGCCACCGCCTACCCGCTGCCCGCCTGGGCCTGGATCCTGTTGCCGTTCGTGCTCATGGGGCTATGGGCCGTCCCGCTCGGCGCCGGCGTGGCCTTGGCGCTCGACCTGGTGCGCCGCCTGCCGCCCCGGGTGGCGCGCGATCTGGTCGCTTTGCTCTCCACCCTGGTCGTGATGCTGCTCTGGCTCGCCAATTCGTTCGTGATGCCGCGTCTGGTCGCCGAGGGAGGCTCCCTGCGGAAGAGGTTGCCCGAGACCACCGGTGGCTGGCTCATGCTCTTGCCGTATCATTGGGCTGCGCGGGCCATCGAGGCCTCGTACCTGCGCGATCCCGCGAGCGCCTTCGCCTGGGCCACCCTGCTCGCGGCGACTGGCGCCCTCTCGCTCGGCTGGGCGGCGTGGGCGGCGAGCCGCCATCTCGACCAAGCCTTGGCTCGGGTCGCCCACGGAGCGGCGGGAAGCGGCCTTGCGCCACGGGTGCGGCCTCACCGGTCGGGGACGCGGGGGCTGCTTTCCTCGGTGGCGATGCGCGACCTCAAGCTCTTCGCTCGAGACTGGACGGTGCTCGGCGATGTGATCGTCGCGGCGGCGTTGTGGACGCTGCTGCCACTGGTCGGCGCCTCGGTCATTCCAGCCCCACCGCGCTTGCTGGTGCGAGCCATGCTGCTGGTGCTCGCCGCCGGGCTCGGCTACGAAGTGGCCGCTCGCTCCGTGCCGCTCGAGCGAACCGGGCTCGCCTGGTGCCAGCTCGCCCCCGTCCCGCACGCACGCTGGGTGACCGGCAAGCTGGCCGGCGCAGCGGTGCTCTCCGTCTCGCTGCTCGGCCTGGCGACCGCGACGCTGGCGCTGGCCTTCCCGCTCGACCCCATGGAATGGCTCGAGACCGTGCTCGGTGCCGCTTCGGCGCTGGGCCTCTCGCTGTCGCTGGGCCTGTGGGCGGGTGCGGTATTTGGGGATCCGCACTGGACCAACCCCCGGGCGATGCTCACGCTGGCGGGTAGGCTCGTGGCGACCTTGCTGCTGGTGGTGCAGGCCGGCGGGTGGGTCGGGCTCCTGGGCCTCTCCGACGTCTACCACGACCAATTGCCGCCGGGCGCCGTTGACTGGGGTCCGCCGCTCGTCGCCGCGATGCTCTCCTCGCTAGCAATCACGGCGGCGGCGAGCAGGCTACGGCGTCTCGAATGGAAGTGGTGACCGGTGGGATCCGGGAACGGTGCCGAAGTGGGCCGCCGTGGTTCAAAACAGGACGGCGGTGGTAATCTCCCACCGCCGTCTCATCGAGAAAGCGCGCCGTTTGAGAACGCACGCCCTCCGGGCGCCGGACTCAGGATTGCCGCGACCGAGTTCGCCGATCGGGAAAGCCGAGCCACATTCTGATCCCGTTCGGTAACGTCGCGGCCGAGTTCCCCATGCGTCTTCGCCCAAACCGCAGTTTTGTGCCGGGTCATCGGCCTGTCAAGGGGCCATCTCGGCGCCCTTCTTGGGACCGAGGTGCTACTCTTCGCCCATGGCCCGCCGCGCGCTCATCGTGGTGCCCGACCTCTTCTTCGCAACCCGAA
>VBOY01000059.1 GCA_005893295.1 Candidatus Eiseniibacteriota bacterium
CCGTGGGGTGTGGCGCGCCTCCGGTCGCGAGCGCCAGCGTCAGCTCGCTGGCGTCCCCGTCTCCCGATACCGGCGGCGCAAGCGCGACATAGAGAGCGAAGGCGGCCAGTCCCACCGCCACGGATCCGAGCGTCGGAACGGATTCCGTTCGGCCCGGCGCGACCGAGACTTGCTTGGAGCCGGCCGTGGGACGTGGCTGCGGGCGGTTTTTCGCGTCCTTGGGCGAGCCGCTACCGGAGGACATGTACCAACCACCGCCCTGCCGAATCGCGCCGCGCGCCGGACTCGGGGCGGCGAGGCACGTGATCAGCGCGCCGGACCCATGCCCTGGAATGGGCGATGAGAACATTCATCCGCGCGGCGAGACTACACCCCTGGCAGAGACGGTGCCCCTTCAATCTAGGCCGGCTCGGGGTGGTCGGGGCGCGAAGGCGCCAGCCGTCGCTTCGAGCGAATCCAGCTCGATGCGATCCGCCGGGTCGAGCGTGATCTCACGCGTGACACGCGCATCGCCACGCCCGATCCCGTGAGGCGAGCGGCCGCGGTGGACGTCATCCGGGCGACGTGCTAGCTTCCCTCGTCTTTTCTGCGGTCGGAGCTCTGCGGCCCGGACGGGCGATGAGGATCCGAGTGAAGCCAGCCCGCCCCTCTGCAGCCGGAGGGACCCTGTACCTGGTGGCCACCCCGATCGGCAACCTCCAGGACATCACGCAACGCGCCCTCGACACCCTGAGCCAGGTGAACGCGGTGGCCGCGGAAGACACGCGGCACACGCGCCGCATGCTGGAGACACTCGGGATCCAGGCCGCGGTGCTCAGCCTGTTCGAGCACAATGAACGGGCGCGCATTCCGGGGCTCATCCGCCGGCTCGAAGCCGGCGAATCGATCGCGGTGGTCACGGATTCCGGCTCGCCGACCGTGGCCGATCCGGGGTACCGGTTGGTGCGAGCGGCCGTCGAGGCGGGCATCACGGTAGCGAGCGTGCCGGGACCGAGCGCGGTGATCGCCGCGCTCCAGGTGAGCGGCCTGCCAACGGATGCGTTCACCTTCGTGGGGTTCCTACCGGTGCGGCGCGGGCCGCGGCGGCGGCGCCTCGAGGAGCTGAGCCCAAGACGCGAGACCATCGTGGCGTTCGAGTCCCCGCACCGGATCGACGAAGCGCTCGCGGATCTCGAGGAGATTTGGGGCGAGCGGCCGATCGCGCTGGCGCGCGAGCTGACCAAGGCATTCGAGGAGGTGCTGCGAGGGCCGGCGCGCGATGTGCGCGAGCGTCTGACGGCCGAGCGACGGCGTGGCGAGATGGTGCTGGTCTTGAGCGGCGTGGGCCGCGCCGCGCGCGCCGCCCGAAGCACGGAGACGACATGAGCGGGCAGACGCCCGACGCCACACCTGCCAGCGCGCGCCACGGCACGCAGTCGATCAAAGGTCGTCTCCAGGCGCTGGTGCGAGGCGTGGTGGGCCCTCCCGCCGCGTTGCTCGGGCGAATCGGAATGCGGCCCGACCACCTCACGGTGGTGGGACTGCTGTGGAGCGTCGCGGCCGGTCTCGCGTTCTTCGAGGGGGCATTCCGCTGGGGCGCACTGCTCACCGCACTGGGGGGAGTGTGCGATATCCTCGACGGCGAGATGGCGCGCCGCCTGGGCGGCGGATCGCGATTCGGCGCCTTCCTCGACTCGACGCTGGATCGGCTCGCCGAGGCCGTGGTGCTGGTAGGCCTCGCGGGCTTCTACATCGGGCATCTGGTCGAGCTGACGCTGGACCCGCGACTCGCGGCCGAGGAGATCGGGCGCGGACTCGATCCCGCCGTGTGGGAGCGGGTGGGGCTGGTGGCGGTGCTGGCGCTGGTCGGGTCGTTCATGGTGTCCTACACGCGGGCTCGCGCCGAGGGGCTCGGGCTCGCCTGCCGCGTCGGCTGGTTCGAGCGGCCGGAACGCATGGTGCTCATCATCGCGGCCGCGGCGTTCGGCGTCGGGCCGGTGATGCCGGCGGCCCTGATCGGGCTCACGGTGCTGTCGTTCGCAACCGCGGCGCAGCGGCTGGCGCACGTATGGAAGATGACACGCATCCCATGACGGTCGCGCGGGGCGTGGTCGAGTCGAGACACTCAAGCGGGGATCAGGAGGTTCGCTCGTATGGCTAAGGTGCGTGTTGCAATCATCGGCGTGGGCAACTGCGCCTCGTCGTTCGTGCAGGGGCTCACCTACTACCGGAACGCCAAGGAGAGCGACCGTGTCCCGGGCCTGATGCACGTGAACCTCGCCGGCTATCATGTCCGCGACATCGAGATCTCCGCCGCGATCGACATCGACAAGAACAAGGTGGGCAAGGATCTCTCGGAGGCGATCTTCACCTGGCCCAACAACACCTTTGCATTCGCTCGGGTCCCGCGCACCGGAGTGATCGTGCAGCGCGGCATGACCCACGACGGGCTCGGCAAGTACCTGTCGAAGATCATCCAGAAGGCTCCCGGGTCGACGGTCGACATCGTCAAGCTGCTCAAGGATACCGGCACCGACGTGGTGGTGAACTATCTCCCGGTGGGCTCCGAGGAAGCGACCAAGTGGTACGTCGAGCAGGTGCTGGAGGCAGGCTGCGGGTTCGTGAACTGCATCCCGGTGTTCATCGCGCGCGAGGCGTACTGGCGCCAGCGCTTCGAGAAGAAAGGCCTGCCGGTGATCGGGGACGACATTAAGTCCCAGGTGGGAGCGACCATCACCCACCGCGTGTTGGCGCGCCTGTTCGCCGACCGTGGCGTGCGGATCGATCGCACCTACCAGCTCAACTTCGGCGGCAACACCGACTTCCTCAACATGCTCGAGCGCGAGCGCTTGGAGTCCAAGAAGATCTCGAAGACCTCGGCGGTGACGAGCATCATCCCCTACTCGCTCCCCGAAGAGGACATTCACGTCGGGCCGAGCGACTACGTGCCGTGGCTCAAGGATCGCAAGTGGTGCCACATCCGCATGGAAGGCACCACCTTTGGCGACGTGCCGCTCAACCTCGAGTTGAAGCTCGAGGTGTGGGACTCGCCCAACTCGGCAGGCGTGGTGATCGACGCCGTGCGCTGCTGCAAGCTCGGCCTCGACCATGGCCTCAAGGGGGCGCTCATCGGGCCCTCGGCCTACTTCAAGAAGTCCCCGCCGCGGCAATTCCCCGACGAGATCGCGCGCGAGATGACCGAGGCGTTCATCCGCGATCCCTCGGTCGAGAAGGCCGCCGGCCGAGCCGTGCGCGAGACCTCGACGAACGGAACGGGGCGACTGAGCGGTGCGTCCACCCGGGCGGCGCGCAAGGCGGGCCCGGCAAAGCCACGCCGGCGACGCCGCCGGACCGCACGCGCACGCTGAGCCCTCATGGCGGGGCTGCTCATCAGCTTCGAGGGAGGGGAAGGCTCGGGCAAGAGCACGCAGATCGCGCGGATCGCGGCCCGACTGCGGAGGCGCGGCGTCGAGCCGGTGACGACGCGCGAGCCGGGGGGCACCCCGCTCGCCGAAGCGGTGCGCGCGGTCCTCCTCGATCCCGGGCTCGAGCCCTCGGCGGTCGTGGAGGCCCTGCTGGTCGAGGCGGCGCGCGCCGATCTCGTGGACCGAGTCGTTCGGCCCGCGCTCGCCGCCGGGCGCGTCGTGCTGTGTGACCGCTTCGTCGATTCCACGCTGGCCTATCAGGGGGGCGGTCGTGGGCTCGACCGGGCGACGCTCGAGGCGTGGAATCGCGCCGCCACCGGTGGCCTGACCGCGGACCTCACGCTGCTGTTCGACGTGGATCCCGCGCTCGGTTTGGCGCGCCGCGCGGGGGCGGAGCCCCTACCATCCGGCCCGCGCGCGGACGGACGGAATCGCCTCGATCGAGAGCCCGTCGACTTCCATCGCCGGGTGCGCGCCTGCTTCCTCGAGCTCGCCCAACGCGAGCCCGGACGATTCGTCGTGGTGGACGCCGCGGCCGAAGCGGGGAAGGTCGAAAGCCTGGCGTGGGCGGCGATCGAGGCCCGGCTCATGGGCTTGGGGGTCTCGTCTCTCGGTTCGGGGAGCCCCTAAACCCTGTGATATAGTGGCGCGTCTGGCGACCACCGGCCGTGCGGAGGAACGTTGATCCGACGTCAGCACATCATCACCGGTGGACTGCTCGCCGTGCTGTTCGGCCTCGGCTGGTGGGTGGGCCGAGGCGGCGCTTCCGGCGACGCCGATCTCTACCGCAACCTGGACGCGTTCGTGGAGGTCCTCCACAAGGTCGACCAGAACTACGTCGATCCGGTGGACCCGCATCGACTGATCGAGGGCGCGATCCAGGGGATGCTCAAGGATCTCGATCCCTACTCCCAGTACCTCGACTCGAAGGCCTTCCAGAACCTCCAGGCGACCACGCACGGCAGCTTCGGGGGGATCGGGATCGTGGTGAGCGTGCGGGACAACTATCCGACCGTGATCTCGCCGATCGAGGGCGGGCCCGCGTGGGCGTTGGGGCTGCGCTCTGGTGACGTCATCGTGCGCATCGGCGCGCGCTCGACCTTGGGCCTCACCGTGGAGGACGTGGCCGATCTGCTGCGCGGGCCGGCGGGCACGCGGGTGCAGATCACGGTGCGGCGCGAGGGGGAGAGGGGCGAGCGCGACGTGACGATCGAACGAAAGATCATCGTCACGCGCAACGTGCCGTACGCGTTCGTCGTCGGCGATCACGTCGGCTATCTGAGGCTCTCCAGCTTCTCCGAGACATCCGGCGCCGAAGTGCGGACCGCGGTCGCCCGGCTGCGCGCTCAGGGAGCCCACCGGCTGGTGCTCGACCTGCGCTCGAACCCGGGCGGTCTGCTGGATCAGGCGGTGGGCGTGGCGGAGCAGTTCCTCAAGCCGAACACGCTGGTGGTTTTCACCAAGGGACGCGTGCGCGGGCAGAGCAACCGCTACGTTTCGTCCGAGAAGCGGCCCGAGCTCGACTGGCCGCTCGTGGTGCTCGTCGACCGCGGCAGCGCTTCGGCGTCCGAAATCGTGGCGGGCGCCCTTCAAGATTTGGATCGGGCGCTGGTGATCGGCGAGACCAGCTTCGGCAAGGGTTCGGTGCAGAGCGTGTTCCCACTCCGGGGGCGCAGCGTGGCGCTCAAGCTGACCACGGCGCGCTACTACACGCCGAGCGGTCGGTCGATCCACCGTGCCGCCACCCCGCCAGCGGCGCTCGCCGAGGACGACGAGTCGGACGATAGCGAAGCGCCGACGCCGGCCGCCCCCGACAGTGCCAGGCAAACCTACCGCACGGTCGGTGGTCGCGTCGTCTACGGGGGCGGTGGGATCCGCCCCGACGTGGTCGTGACGCCGGATTCGCTGCCGCCGCTCGCGGCGACCGTGGAGTCGCGTGGGCTCGCGTTCCGCTTCGCGAATCGCTGGGTCAACACGCACCCGCGCTGGAAGCCGAGTGCGGGGCTCGGGGACTCGCTGCGACGCGACTTCGCGTCGTTCCTCAAGGCCGAGAAGGTGACCTTCGGCGAGGGCGAGTTGACTCGCCAGCGCGAGCCCCTCGACCGCGCCCTGCGACGCGAGCTGGCCCGCCACCAGCTCGGCGATTCTGCGGCGGCGCGGGTGGTGCTGGAAGACGATCCCGTGCTCGCCCGGGCCCTCAAGATCCTCGGCCGCTCGCGCACTCCACGCGAGGTGTTCGCCCTGGGCGCCGCTGCACGCCCGACAGGCGCGCGCTGATGCCCGATGCGTTCCTGTGTGATTTCGACGGCACGATTGCGCCCCAAGACATCGGGGCGGCGATCGTCCAACGCTTTTCCGCCGGCCGAGACGCCGAGCGTCGGGCGCTGCTCGACCGCTGGCGCGGCGAGACCATCGGCCACCGCGAGATGATCGAGGCGGAGTGTCGTCTGCTGGAGGCCGACGAGGCCGAGACGCTGGAGTTCGCGCGCCGCTTCTCGATCGATCCAGAGTTCGCGCCGTTCACGCGCGAGCGGTGGGCGCGCGGCGACGCGGTGATGGTGGTGAGCGAGGGATTCGACGTGTACGTCCGGGACCAGCTGGCGCGCGCTGGCCTCGAGCGCCTGCCGTGGGCGGCGAATCGGCTGCGCTTCGAGGGACGGCGGGTGACGCCCGAGTTCCCGTTCTACGACCCCTCGTGCGGGGGCTGCGGCAACTGCAAGGCCCAGCACGCTCGAGGCTGGCGCGCGCGTGGCTACCGGGTGATCTTGATTGGCGACGGGCTGTCGGACCGCTGTGGGGCGCGCGCCGCCGATCGCGTGCTCGCGCGCGGCGAGCTGCTGGACTGGTGCCGGCGCGAGGGCGTTGCCGCCCGCCCGTTCGAGAGTTTCGCGGACCTGGGACGCGCGGCGCGCGGCGCCCTGGATCCGCTCTCCCCCGTCTGAGCCGCAGCCCCATGCAGATCGGTGCCGTGGCGTTCGAGTCGCCCTTCCTGCTCGCCCCGCTTGCCGGCGTGAGCGACTCGCCGTTTCGGCGCCTGGCCCGCGAGCAAGGCGCAGCCGGCGTATACACGGAGATGGTCTCCGCCGACGGCCTGACGCGGGGCAGCCGGGCGACCTTCGACTACTGCGCATTCGCTCCCGAGGAGCGCCCGATCGGGATCCAACTGTTCGGCGCCGACCCCGAGGTGATGGCGGACGCGGCGCGCATCCTGTGCGACCTGCCAAAGGAGCAGAGGCCCGACCTGATCGACGTGAACATGGGCTGTCCGGTGCGCAAGGTCGTGAATCGCTGCGCGGGGGCGGCTCTGTTGAACAACGTGTCGCTGGTGCGTGACCTGATCCGGAGCATGGTCGAGGCCAGCACGCTTCCGGTGACTGCGAAGATCCGCCTCGGGTGGGACGGCAACTCGCAGAACGTGGTCGAGGTGGCCAAGGCACTCGAGGACAGCGGAGCGCAGGCGGTGGCGATCCACGCCCGCACCCGCGCGGAGCGGTTCGAGGGACATGCCCATTGGGAGATGATCGGCGAGGCGAAGCAGGCGGTGCGCATCCCCGTGATCGGCAACGGCGACGTACGAACTCCCGAAGACGCGGCGCGCATGCTGGAGACCACGGGCTGCGACGCGGTGATGCTGGGACGTGCCGCGTTCGGCGACCCGTGGGTGTTCGGCCGCACCCGGGCGCTCCGCGAGCGCGGCGAGATCCTCCCCCCGCCGGATGCCTCGGCGCGGCTCGCGGCCGGGATCCGGCACCTCGCCCTGATGGTGGAGTCGGTGGGCGAGGAGGTCGCGGCGCGCGAGATGCGCAAGCACGTCGCCTGGTACATCAAGGGACTTCCGCACAGCGCCGCGGTGCGCGAGCAGACGAACCGCACCCGCGCCGCCGCCGAGCTGGTCGAGCTGCTCGCCGGCTACCTCGCGACCCTCGAGCGAGACCAGCCTTTCGAGGCGGCGGTCCCCGTGGGCGTGGGCGATGCGACCCGCTGAGCTGCGCTCGCTGCTCGCACGGGTGCGCCGCGGCACGGTGTCTCCCGCGCGTGCCGCGCGGGCCATCCAGCAGGCCCCCCTCGAGCGTCTCGAGTTCGCCACGCTCGATCACGAGCGATCCTTGAGGGTCGGCTTCCCGGAGGTGGTGTTCGGCCAGGGCAAGAGTCCCGCGGAGCTGCGTGCCATCGTCGCCGGTCTGGTGCGACGCGGCGGGATCACGCTGGTGACGCGCGCCGACGAGGCGGGGCGCGCGGCACTCGCTGCCGCCTTTCCGAGCGCCGAGGTCTACCCACGGGCGCGCGCGGTGCTGGTGCGCCGCGGACCCCGGCGTCGGGCGGGCGGGCGGCCCGCGCGCGGGCGCGGGCGGGTGGTCGTGGTGTGCGCGGGCACGGCGGACCTGCCGGTGGCCGAGGAGGCAGTGGTGACGTTGCGCGCGATGGGGAGCCGCGCCGAGCTGGTCGCCGACGTGGGCGTGGCGGGGCTTCACCGGCTGCTGGCCCATCGACGCGCGCTGCGGGGCGCCCGCGTCCTGGTGGTGGTGGCGGGCCTCGAGGGCGCGTTGCCGAGCGTGGTCGGAGGTCTCACCGACCGCCCGATCGTCGCGGTGCCGACCAGCGTCGGCTACGGCGCCCACTTCTCGGGTCTTGCTCCGCTCCTCGGCATGCTCAACTCCTGCGCGGCGGGCGTCACCGTGGTCAACGTCGACAATGGGTTCGGCGCCGGCTATGCCGCGCACCTGATCAACACCGTGGGCACCCGTCGAGCCTGACATGAACGTCGCCTACTTCGACTGCTTCTCGGGAATCAGTGGGGATATGTGCTTGGGAGCGCTGGTCTCGGCTGGCTGGCCGGCCGCGGAGCTCCAACGCCTGCCGGGACGACTGGGGCTCGCCGACGTGCGGGTCGACGTCTCGGAAACGCGGCGCGGGCCGTTCGTCGCGACCCGCGTGACGGTCGAGGTCTCAGGGAAGCAGCCGCAGCGGCACCTGCGCGAGGTCGCCTCGGTGCTCGACCACGCCACGCTCGAGCCCTCGGTGCGCGAGCAGGCGCACCGCGTCTTCGAGCGGCTGGCGGTGGCCGAGGCGGAGGTTCACGGTTCCACGCGCGAGCGCGTGCACTTCCACGAGGTCGGAGCCGCCGACGCCCTGGTGGACATCGTGGGCACGCTGGAAGGACTGCGATCGCTGTCGATCTCCGAGGTGTATTCCTCGCCGCTTCGGCTCGGGCGCGGCGTCGTGCGCTCCGAGCACGGCATGATCCCGGTGCCGGCCCCCGCCACCGCCGTGCTGCTGCGGGGAGTCCCGGTGGAGATGCCGGACATCGAGGCCGAGCTGGTCACGCCAACCGGGGCCGCGCTCATCACGACCCTGGTGCACACGTGGGGAGGCTCGCCTTCGTTCGTGGTAGGTCGGGTCGGCGTGGGGGCGGGGCAGCGAGACCTGAGAGAGCAGCCCAACGTGCTCCGGGTCCTGCTCGGCGAGAGGAGCAACGTCGCGGCCGGCGAGGCCGGCGCACTGCGCCGCGGCCGCGTGGCGGTGCTCGAGACGTCGCTCGACGACGAGAACCCCCAGTTCGTGGCCGCACTCGTTCCGCGGCTGCTCGAGCAGGGAGCGCTCGACGCGATGGTGGTCCCCACGGTGATGAAGAAGGGCCGCCCCGGACTGTGCGTGACCGTGGTGGCGGAGCCGCGCCATGCCGACCTGCTGGCGATGCTGCTGCTGCGCGAGACGAGCACGCTCGGCGTCCGGCTGCGCTGGGACGAGCGCTACGAGCTCGAGCGCCGGTCCCTCGAGGTGGAGACGCGATTCGGCCGGATCGTGGTCAAGGTGGCCGACGTGCCGGGCATGGGCGAGCGGGCGCGACCGGAGTTCGAGTCGGTGCGCGCCGCGGCCGAGCGAGCCGGGCGCCCACTCGGCGAGGTGGCCGAGGCCGCGCTCGAGGCGTGGCGCCAGGGCGAGCGCGGGGCCGGACGAACGCCGTGACGGTGCTCGCGGCCCGCGAGCTGGCGGTGACCCCGCCGGGATCGCACCGGCCCGCGGTTCGCGACGTCTCGCTCGAGGTCGGCCGCGGCGAGCGCTTGGCGATCGCAGGGCCCAACGGGTGCGGCAAGACGAGCTTGCTGCTGGCGCTCGCGGGCCTGTGGCCGGCCTCCGCGGGACGAATCGAGCTCCTCGGCCGGGCCTTCGGCCCTGGTGCCGCCCCCGAGCTGGCGCGCCGCGTGGCCACGGTCCTACAGGATCCGGCCGCGCAGATTCTGCACGGCTCGGTGCGCGAAGAGCTGGCCTTCGGGGCCCGCAACCTGGGAGTTCTCGAAGGAGAAATCGCCGAGCGGATCGATCGCTGGGCGGACGCGTTGGCTCTCGAAGCGGAGCTCGCGCGCGATCCGGCCACCCTGTCCGCGGGGCAACAGCAGCTCGTCACGCTCGGAGCGGCTCTGGTCATGTGCCCCGACGTGCTGCTCGCCGACGAGCCGACGGCCCATCTCGATCTCGAGACGAAACGTCGCGTGTGGGCCGCCCTCGACCGCGAGCGCGCCCGCGGCCTCGCCACGATTTGGGTGACCCAGGACGCGAGGGAGATCGAGTCGGCGGACCGCGCGGTCCTCCTCTCAGAGGCCCCGCCGGCGGGGCCGGCGCTGGCGGCGGTCGATCCGGAGCCGGAGCCGGAGACACCCGCGATGCTCAGACTCCTGGTGCGCCCGCTGGATGCGGAGGTGGGCCCGCGGGTCAAGACGTCCGCGCCGCTCGAGATCACGATCGGCGAGCGCGGGGCCACGGCCTTGCTGGGTGCCAACGGGGTGGGAAAGAGCGTCCTGTTGGCCGCCGCCGCGGGGATCGTCACCACCCCGCAGGTCGCCGTGCTCTGGAGCCGCGCGACGGAGCTCAAGCCGATCCTGACGCTCCAGTTTCCGGAGCTTCAGATCTTCGAGGAGGCAGTCGCGGACGAGCTGGCCTTCGCGGGGGTGACACGCGGCGTGCCACGTGCCCAGGTGCTCGCCGAGGCGGCGGCTCTGCTGAAGGAGCTGGGTCTTCAGGCCCTGCTCGAAGCCAAGACTTGGCCGCTATCCGCTGGCGAGAAACGGCTGGTCGAGGTGGTGGCGGCGCTGGTGGCGCCGGCGAGCCTCTTGCTGCTGGATGAGCCGACCGCCGGGATCGATCCGCTCCGCCGCAACACGTTGGGGCATCTCGTGCACGAGCGGGCGAGGAAAGGGCCGGTTCTGCTTGCGACCCAGGATCGCGAGTGGTCCGAGGGCCTTGGGGCGCGGCGGTTTTGGATCGGGGAAGAGGCGAGAGCGAGCCCCGCAGCGGACGCGCCGAGGTGGGTCGAGCCGTGGTAAGCGATGGGGGTTTTTGGGCTTGACGATTCGTGAAAACCGCTCTAGCGTGCGACTACTTCCCTCCTACAGACTGGGCGTGATGAGGGCGCGGATGCGCTTACGTGTCGGGGTCGTGCTTTGTCTTTTGCTCGCCTATCTGGGTGTGGCATGCCGAACTCCGCTCACCCCCAACATCGACCGCAACATCGCCCCCGAGACGTGGATCACGGCGGCACCGCCCGACACCATCATGACCGAAAGGGGAACAGCGCCTGACATCGGGACGATCCCGTTCCGCTTCCATCTCTACTGGGCGGCATCGGATCGCGACGGCGCTGTGGCGGGGTTCTACTGGGCGGTGGTGGAGACGCTGCCGAGCCCGCCTCCCGAAGCCGGCCCAGGCGCGCCCATCCCGCCGCTCCCGGGACCCAAGCCAGGCGACTACCACTTCACCACCAAGACCGACAGCATCTTCATCTTCCGCGTGGCCGAGCAGATCCCCGACCGGGCCCACGCGTTCTTCATCTATGCCGTGGACAACCAGGGGAAGCCCGACCCGACGCCGGCCCGATTCATCTTCAACGCCAAGGACCGGTTCCCGCCCACGCCGGTGTTCGACGAGGCGTTCGCGGTCGGGAAGATCTACGAACGGCTGCCCGGCGGAGGGGTGCGCGCCGTGATCGACACCTTCCCGCGCGGGAGAGTGGGGCCGCTTCGCATTCTCGACATCAACAATCCGGCCACCCTCCCGACGGACACGGTGCCGGTCGGCTCGGACCTGCATTTCTGCTGGCACGCGAAGATTGACATCCCAGGAATTGTGGTGACGTCCTATCGCTACAAGCTCGACGAGCCGCAGCTGCAGACGGTGGGGCCACACGACACCTGCAAGGTCTACGGTCAGGGGCAACACCCGACTCCGGGGACCAAGATCTTCACGGTCCGCGCGATCGATCAGGCCCTCGGAAGCAACGAATCCAACCGCCGCTTGCAGTACAACTTCAGCCCGATTAGCTGGTGGGCGGGCCCGGATCCCAACGATCCCGCGCTGATGGACAACAACGGCGAGAAGTTCCTCCCGATGTCGATCGCGTCCACGTCGGGCATTCCGAGGAGCCTGCTGAGCGCCGATTCGACGCAAATCCTGCCGGCTTCACGCGCGGAACGCAGGACCTTCCTCGAGATTTGGCGAGACACGGTGTTCGTTCGCAAGGAGTTCGACACGGTTCACATGAACTCGTTCGTGATCTTCCATGGAGGAGGGTTCGACACGGACTCCCGTTACGGCGTTCACGTCACCGACCTGGCGCGCAGGCTCCCCGAGTTCCCGGGAGGCCCGGTGCTCGAGCCTTCCGAGGAGCCCAATGGATCGCCGGTCGGCTTCCGCTCGCAGGTGCAGCTTCTGCTCGACCCGGCGGCCGAGAACAACGTTACCCGAGCCCTCCAGACCGGCCTCTATCCGATCTTCGATCCCAACGACGTCTTCAACCAGCCCCGCATCGGGGGCTACCATTTGCTGCGCGAGTCGGGCAAAGCCTACGCCGTGATCCGGGCGGAAGATGCGGATGGCTCGCGCGACTTGCGGGTCGAGGATCCGGTGGGGTTGGTGGAACGGGTCGATGCCGGCGGCGGCACACCCGAGGAGCGAAAGCTGCGCGACCAGGTTCTGGTCTTCTACGTGAACCAGCCGCCGCACTTCTTACTCAGCGACCCTGGATTCCAGCCGAAGCCTGGCGCTGTGTTCACCAGCCGCACCTGGGATTTCGTGCTCATGGCGGACGACTCGGATCCCTATTTGTCGGGGATCCCAGGCGGGGGGCCGGCCGGCACCGGTACCCTGCGGCGCCAAGTGACGATCCACGGCTTTGACGTGAACACCAACGCGCCGCTCACCTATGTCGATTTCCGGTACTTGAACCGCGAGGAGTTCAACGTCCTCGTGCCAGACAACCTCAAGCCGGGTGAGGTACAGGTGGACATCGAGCTGTGCGACTGCGACCAGTGCGAACTCCTCCCCGGAACCGGCCGTTGCACGAAGCTCACGAT
The DNA here is from genome assembly GCA_005893295.1 of Candidatus Eiseniibacteriota bacterium. GTDB lineage: Bacteria > Eisenbacteria > RBG-16-71-46 > RBG-16-71-46 > RBG-16-71-46 > WS-8. Next base: position 12,752 of record VBOY01000059.1, read on the forward strand.
TCCGGTCATCTATCAGCCGTTGGGCGCGCAATGACGGCCTACCACGACCCGACCGGGAGGAGCGTCAAGCTCCGCGGGAGCGACACACCATGAGGCGCCACGTGGAAAGCTGGTTCCGCCTCGCTGCCGGCTTGGCTTTGCTGGTGCTGGCGGGAGCGGGCTCAAGGTGCGCAGCGCCTTCGTACCCAACCAGGCCCCCGAGGTGCGCCTGACGCAGGCCCCGGTGAGCACGACGGACAAGTACTTCTACGCCTATCGAATGAACTGGGTCGGGTACGATCCGGACGGCAAGGTCGATCACTTCCTGATCGCGGTCGATCCCGCTCGGCCCGACAGCGTCGACGGCTCCTGGCAGGCCACGACCAAGAACGAGCAGATCGTCTTCTTCAAGGCTTCGCAGCCCGACACGCTCGCCACGGCGCACCCAGATACCGCGACCGATTTCCACGTCTTCGCGGTGGCGGCGGTGGACAACAACAATCCCCCGGGCATATCCAAGCCGGTGTATCGCGCTTTCTTCGCCTACAACGTCGCGCCCCAGGTGACCATCGACTCGCCACGCCCGCGGGCCGGCGCGAGCCCGGCCGTGCCGCCGGCGGTGCGGATCCACTGGCGGGGCGTCGATCCCGACGGCCAATTCACGCAGCGGCCCGTCAAGTACAAGTACAAGCTGTTCGAAACCAAGAATGGGGACTTCCCCGAGATCCCCAATTTCGTCAGCTTCCTCGGGGTCGACCCGAACTTCTTGCGCCGCAAGTACGCCCCGACGTTCGGGCCCTCGGCGAAGTGCCCCACCTGTTCCGTGTGGGATTCGACCAGTGCGGAGACGACCGAGGTGCAATTCACGAACCTGGTACCGCAGAGGTTCTACATGTTCGCGGTCACGGGGTTCGACGAGGCGGGCGCCTACGACCCGCTCTTCCACGGTTCCAGGAACCTGCTGTCGTTCTTCGTCACCTACGCCGGCCTGCAAGGCCCCCGCATCTGCATGTTCAGCGATTTCTTCTTCTTCTGTTACGACAACGGCGGCTACCTGACCGATCCGAACCGCTTCTTCCGCGTCGAGATCCCCGACAGGAAGAAAGTGACCTTCCGCTGGGACGCGATCGCGGCCGAGGGTGCCGAGATTCGGCGCTTCCGCTGGGTCATGGATCCGACGGACCTTTCCAACGACACGCCGCGCACCGACGAGGAGAACGACATCACGCATTGGAGCAGTCCGAGCCTCACGACCAAGTCCGCGACGATCGGCCCCTTCACGCCGGGGCCGAACGATCCCAAGGAGCACTTCTTCTTCGTCGAGGCCGAAGACAACAACGGTCTCAAGAGCCTCGGGATCATCGACTTCACGGTCGTGCGCGCGACGTTCGACAAGGAGATTCTGGTCGTGAACGACACCCGGTTCTCCTCCGACAACTTCGTGGGGGGCGAGCTCTTGCCTCCGGCCGGCGTGTGGCCGACCTCGTCCGAGGTCGACACCTTCTTGTACGCGGTGGGAGGGATGCCGTACAAAGGCTACCCGCCGGGCTCGGTGAGCCCGGCGGGCGTGTTCAGTGGCTACCCGATCGACACGACGAACACGCGCGAGTTCCTCACGGGGATCACGCCGCTCTCGAAGCTCGGCCAGTACAAGAAGGTGATCTGGTTCACCGACGCGATCAGCGCTACGTATATCGGCTTACCGACCGATCCCTACGTGCCGACCACGTCGCTGCGACTGATGAGCAGCCCGGGCCAGCCCAACACGCTGTCGACCTATGCCCTGCAAGGAGGAGAGATCTGGCTGATGGGAGGCGGGGCCGCGCTCGCCAACCTGGGGCCGTGGGACAAGCGAGGGAGCGATCCGAACCTATTCAGCTCCAGCCCCGACCTTAACGAGCTGATCAGCGGCCGCATGATGTATGACTTCGCCAAGTGGCAGTCGGCGGTCAGGATTGGGGCTGCCGTTAAGGCCGCCAAGAACGACGCGGCGATTCCCGGGTTCCCGGGTGGTCCACCTCTCGGCTTCAATACCCCGCTGCCGGGCTTGGCGAAGGTCGGGCGAGGCTGGGTGGGGCAGCCCGAGTACAGCAAGCTTCCACTTTATCTGCTGCCCAAGGGCGATCCTCCGGCCGACACGCCGGTGCCGCAACGGTACCCCGACTCGTTCTTCTACCTACAGGACTTCTTCGCCGAGTTTCTGGTGAACCCCAACTTCATTCGTGAGGACCTCGATCCGGGCCCCGGCTTCGACGAGCAGTCCACGCTCGACA
>VBOY01000060.1 GCA_005893295.1 Candidatus Eiseniibacteriota bacterium
TCGCGGGGGTCGCGTTGATCCTCGCCACGCAACTCGCAGGCGCATCCTCGCTCGATGGGCTCGCTCCCGGGGCGATGACGCCGGTGAGCGCCTTCGCGCGGCCGGCATTCTGGCTCGACCCGTCGCGGCTCTCGGTCTCCACCGAAGTGAGCGTCGGCTCCTCGTGGGGTGGGCGCGGCACCGAAGCCCTCCAGGTGACGCGGCTCAGCTATCAACTCGGCGCTCCGCTCGCGATGCGCGTCAGCCTCGGCGACCAGTGGGGTCCGGGAGGGGCGGGTTCGGGCTCGATGTTCCTCGAGGGCCTGGACGTCGCCTATCGGCCCTTCCAGTCGTTCGAGGTTCGGGTCCGCTACCAAGATCTGCGCTCGCCGCTGCAGCTGACGCCCGGCTACTACTGGCGCTAGCAGGCTGCTGAAAAACCCGATCACTGCGTTGGCTCGGTCGCTCCCTCGCCGCCTTGTCCTCAGCTTTTTCAGCAGCCGGCTAGTCCCTTTCCCTCCTCCCGATTTACGATGCCGGTGAGCCGCCTTCGGGCAGCCTTTGCATCCGTGCGGGGGCGCACCGGTCTCATCCCGTTCGCCACCGCGGGTTATCCTACGTTGGAAAGATCGCACGAGATCCTGCTCGGATTGGCGGACGCCGGTGTCCTGGCGATCGAGATGGGGATCCCGTTCTCGGACCCGATCGCGGACGGACCCGAGATCCAGCGCGCGAGCGAAGTCGCGCTGGCGCAAGGGGTCGGCGTGGATCACGTGCTCGAGCTGGTGCGGGCGGTCCGGGCGCGCTCCGAGGTTCCAATCGTGCTCATGACCTATGCGAACCCGATCCTGCGCCGGGGGATCGAGCACTTCGCCGAGAATGCGCGCGCCGCGGGCGCCGACGGAGTCCTGATCTCGGACCTGCCCCCCGAGGAATCGCCGGAGACCTGGTACGCGCTCGATCGCGTCGGCCTCGACACGATCGTGCTCACGGCGCCCACCACCGAGCCTCTCCGGTTCCGGCCCCGGCGAGGCACACGGCCTCAGAGAGCGAGTCGCCGCGGTGCGACGGCTCACCTCACTCCCGGTCGCGGTGGGCTTCGGCGTCTCGACTGCTGCTCAAGCGCGTGCCCTCAAGGGCGTCGCAGACGGCGTGGTCGTGGGCGCGGCCTTCATGCGCGCGGTCGCGACCGACGTCCGCCAGGGCGCCACCGAGCGCGTCCTTGGGCTCGCCGGCGAACTCGTCGAAGCGTTACGCTAATCGTGCTGCCTGGTTCGGTCTACCTGCGAATCCACCACAGGAGATCAAGGAGCTTTACGTCCGCTCTCACGATCCACCCCCCGTTGTCGAGGGTCGCGCCTCAGGCGCGGTCAACCGCTTGGATCGGCCGCCCGTGGGTTGGCAGCGCGGGCGGGGAAGACGGCATCCTGTCGCCTCGTTTCGAGGTATCGGCGGAGACCGGCCTCGACTTGAGCCCGTCGAGGGACTTGGGGACCATGTCTCCGGCCGGCTGGGTGAGCTGGCGCAGCACGACCACGGTCAGGTCGTCGAGCGGGCGATCGGCGAATTCCCGCACTGCGCCCAGCAGTGCCGCCAGGATGTCGCGGGCGCGTCTCCCGGCGCAGGCGTCGAGCACCGCGCGCACGCGCTCGAGGCCGAACATCTCCTCGCCGCGCCGCGCCTCGGTGAGCCCGTCGCTGTAGAGCAGGGCGACGTCGCCGGCGCTTAAGTCCACGCAGGTGTCACGGTACTCGGAGTCGGCCCGCACGCCGAGCAGCAGACCGCCGCCGGTCGACTCGTGGAACCCGCCACCGCGGCGGCGGACCAGCGGAGGCGTGAGGCCGGCGTTTGAGAACGTGATCCGCCCCCGGCGCACGTCCACGCGCGCGCACAGCAGGCAGACGAACTTCTCGGGCTGATCGAGCTGCACCAGCTCTTCGTTGAGGATCCCCAGGAGCTGCCCGGGATCCCGGCCGCGCAGGGCCTCGCTGCGGAAGCGAGCCTGGACGCCGGCGAGCAGCAGTGCGGCCGGCACGCCCTTGCCGGCGGCGTCACCGACCGCCACCGTGAACTCGCGGGACGAGCGCTCGACGAAATCGTAGTAGTCGCCGCCCACCGGTTCGCTCGACAGGGCGGCGGCGGCACAGTCCAAAGTAGGAAAGGCGGGAGCGCGCCGTGGGAGGAAGTGCGCCTGGATGGCCCCCGCTTGCTCGAGCTCGCGATCGAGCGCACCGCGAGAGCGGGCATCGCGCCTGAGCGCCGCGTTCTCGAGCGTGACGCCCAGATGCCGCCCGAAGCGCTCCAGCTCCTCCAGCTCGCGGCGGTCGAGCCAGGGTCCGGTGAGCCTTCGTCCCAGCAGCAGGGCGGCTACCGGCACGTCGCCGCTCGCCGGAAGCACCCAGTTGATCCCGGCGTTCTCCAACGCCTCGCGATCGGCAGGGGCGAACGCGGGGTCGTCGAGCGTCAACGGCTGGAAGCGTCCCATCAGCGCATCGGCGAAACGCGGGCTCAGCTCGATCGTCGGCGCGATGCCGTTCACGCCGGGGCGCCCGCCCGCGAGCCGGCGCGGGAGATCGTCTCCGACTCTCGGAGCCGGAAGCTCCACCGCTTGGCACTGGTCCAGCATCAGGGCCGAAGCCAGGGATTCACAGGCTCGCGCGAGCAGGGAGCCGGCCGGGATCTCGCGCCCGCTCGTGCCACGAATCAGGGTCTCGGCGAGCCGCGGCGCGTCCCATTGGGCGGCGAGCACCCTGCCGAGCCGGCCGGCCCACGGGCGCGATGGGCCGGCCAGCGTCGCCCCGAGCGCGACGAGGGCCAGGGCTGCCCCGGTGGGATCGATGTGATGGGCCGCGGCCGCGGGTCGAGCGAGCTCGCCGGCCAGGTAGGTCGTCGCGCCGAGCAACGCCATCGCCAGCCCAAAGCCAGCGACCCGCAGCGCCACCCGGAAATCGAACACCCGGTGAACCACCGTCGCCCAGGCGAACGAGAGCGGCACCCACAGCGTGAGCACCACCGCCCAGCGCTCCCCGGGCACCGCGGTGGTGGGCGAGAGGTTGCGGAGCACGATCAGAGCCGCCAGGGGGCCCAAGCCGAGCGCCGTCCCGGCCAGGGCCACGCGCAGCCGCCGTCGCGCATCCGGCGAGCCGGCGCGCGCGTAGGAACGGCCGAACAGCACCACGGCCGACAGCAGGCCGGCGGCAAACCACACCGCGGCCGCTCCTTGCAGCAGGGCGGAGGCCGGCGCCGCCGACGCTCGCTCGCGCACCCAGGGCGGCAGCAGGACGACCGAGCCTGCGAACAGCAACGCTGCGACGCCGTAGGCCGCCGTTACCCCGGCGCTCATCCGGCCGCGCGGGGCGCGCGGCTCGGGAAACAGCGCAAAGAAGTGGATGCACAGCGCCGGCAGAGCGAGCGTCACGGCGGTGTAGAAGAGATCGTGCAGGGCGTTGAACGCGGCCCACGAGAAGCGCGGCGGCGGCGCGAGCAGCGATGCGAACGAGAGGCACAGCAGATAGAAGGGAAGCGTGAGGCGGTCGCGCCGCTCGCTCCATACCCAGCCTCCCAGGAGCACGAACCCAGAGGCGACCGCGAGCATGGCCGCCATCATCCGACGCTCGCTCGGCGGCAGCGGCTCCGCCACCAGTCGCACCGGGGTCCGCCGGCCGCCGCGCTCCTGCACCAGGTCGAGAGGCACCAAGGGACGTGCGCTGGCGAGCGGCCCGCGAAGAGGATCCGACCCGCGAGCGGCCTTGGGATCCCGCAGCAGCCGGTCGCCGGGGCGGCAGCCCGCCCGCTCCCCTGGGCTCCCCGCCACGACCTCAACTACCTGATCCTCGCGCAGGACCAGGCCCGTATAGGGTTGGGAAGGAAGACTCAACGCCGACGCCACGAGGGTGCCGGCGGCTGGGACGATCATCCATGACCAAGCGTGGCGAGATCCGCGCTCCATGCGGGCCTCCCGGGATTCGGATCGAAGCGCCAAGCCTAGCCTGCCCAGGCTGGGTGTCAACTGTGCAGTCTGGCTTGGACGTGCCCGCCCAATGAGGCTATTCTCCGGTCAAGTCGCTTGTGGTGCTTGCCGATACGCTGTCTGACGGGGTGGTCGGCCCCAGTGGGGGAGCGAAAGGAATCACCATGCTAGTCCTAACACGGAAGTTAGGCGAGAACATCCGAATCGGAGACTCGGTCAAGATCACGGTGCTCGAGGTCCGCTCGGGTCAGGTGAAGCTCGGCATCGAGGCTCCTCCGGAAGTCAAGGTGCATCGCGAGGAGATCTACGCTCGCATTCAGGAAGAAAACCGCCGGGCGCAGCGCTGGAAGGCAGAGGAGATGGGACGAGACCCAGGCCGAAAGGAATCGGGCGGCTCCGAGTGACGGACCGCGGGATCGAAGGAAGCGCGAGGGAATGACGCCACGGACGGCGTGCCGCGTCGGCGGCCAGCACGAGCGAGGAGTCATGACCAGCACTCAGCGAGAGCGGCGGCGCTCGAAACCCACCCGCAGTCCGGTGGCTTCGCGCACCTGCAATCCCGAACGCATCCGCTGGTCCCGCGTCATGGCCGCTCAAGCGCGCGCGGCGTCGGGCTACTACGACCGCGACGAGGTGCGCGAGTTCTTGGTGGAAGCGCTGCTCGAGGAATTGCGCCGCCAGTAGCGGCGAGGAGCGTGCGCGCGAAGCCCGCCGCGGGGCGAATCCCACGGCGGGCTTTCGGTTCATGCATGGTTTTCCTATACTGCGGACCGCGATGGAGCGCGATCCTGGATGTCCTTGAGCCGCCGGCGTGGCCCTCGCGGGACCGGCCGCCCGCCCCACGACGCGGTGGCCGCGGCGCTCATGGCCGACGCAGACGTCGGGATCCTGCTGGTGAGCCCCGAGGGCCGGGTGACCGAGATCAACGCCGCCGCGCTGCGCCTGCTCTCCACGACCCGCGCGCGCGCGCGCGGCGCCACCGCATCGCAAGTCCTGCGCACGGTGGTGGCGGGTGACGATCCGGTCGCCGAGGCGTTTCGCGCCCGCCGCGCCGAGCGGGAGGCGGTGGTGCTGGGGAAGTCGGGAGGCCAAGTTGCGGTGCGACTGCGTAGCGCGCGCGTCGGACGGCCGCCGTGGGTGCTGCTCGCGCTGTCCGACCTCACGCAGGCGCGTCGGCGCGAGCACGAGCTGCGTCGGCGCGAGCGGCTCGCCACGCTGGGGCAGCTCTCGGCCGGCGTGGCGCACGAGATTCGGAACCCGCTCGCCGGAATCGGGACCAGCGCCCAAGTGCTGTTGCGCAGGTTCGAGCCGCGTGACGAGCGTGCCCGCTTCGTGCGCGTCATCCTCGACGAGGTCGCTCGTCTCGACCGCATCGTGACCAGCCTGCTCCAGTATGCGCAGCCGCGCGTGCCGGAGCTCAAGGCCCAGGCGCTCGAGCCCTGCGTTCAGCGCGTCGTCGAGCTGACCGGCGATGCCGCGCGCGAGGCCTCGGTGCGGGTCGAAGTGGATGTGGCGCGCCGCCTCTCGCCCGTCTACATTGACTCGGATCTCGTCACCCAGGTGATTCTCAACGTGACGTTGAACGCGATCCAGGCGATGCCACGAGGTGGCACGCTGCGCTACGAGATCCAGCGGCTGCGGCGCCGCGGCCCGTCGCGCGGTCGCGGCCGTCGCGTCACGGATCGGCGTCGCTCGTCTTCGGTCGGGCGCGCGCCGTGGCGGCATTATCAGCAGATCCGCGTGATCGACACCGGCATTGGAATCCCACGCGGCGTCCTGTCCCGACTCTTCGATCCGTTCTTCTCGACCAAGCCCGGCGGAACCGGGCTCGGTTTGTCGATCTGCCAGTCCATCATGCAAGAGCACCTCGGCTCGATCGAGGTGGCGAGCCGCGAAGGTCGCGGCACCACCGTGCTGCTGAACTTTCCGATGGAGAAACGACATGGCGAGAGGCGAAGCCCCCGCTCGAGTCCAGACCGCTCCGACGCTGCTCATCGTTGACGACGAGCGCTCGCTACGCTTCAGCATCGGCGAGTGGGCGCGCGACGCCGGGCTGAGGCCGCTCGAGGCCTCGGGCGGCCGCGAGGCGCTCGAGGCGTTGCGCCAGCACTCGGTGGACGCGGTCGTGCTCGATCTCAAGCTCGGAGACGAGGACGGACTCCAAGTGTTGAAGGGTCTACGCGAGACCGACCCGGCGCTGCCCGTCATCATGCTGACCGGCCACGGCACGATCGCGCACGTGGTGGGGGCGACCAAGCTCGGGGCCTACGATTTCATGCTCAAGCCTCCCGACCTCGAGCACCTGGGCGTGGTCGTCCATCGCGCGCTCGAGCATGCCCGCCTGCGGCGCGAGGTCGAACAGCTGCGTCGCGGCTCCCAGGTCGATCAGCCGTTGCTCGGAGAGAGTGCGGCGATCGTGCAAGTCCTCCAGCGCCTCGACAAGGTGGCGAAGAGCGGCGCGACCACCGTGCTGATCCACGGAGAGACCGGTTCGGGAAAGGAGCTGATGGCGCGCTACCTGCACGGGCACGGCGCGCGCGCCGCCGGCCCGTTCATCGACCTCAACTGCAGCGCCATCCCCGAGCAGCTCCTCGAGAGCCAGCTGTTCGGTCACGAGCGCGGCGCGTTCACGGACGCGAAGCATTTTCGCAAGGGGCTGTTCGAGCTGGCCAACGGGGGCACGCTGTTCCTGGACGAGATCGGGGAAATGGTTCCGCAGCTCCAGTCGAAGCTGCTGCGCGTGCTCGAGGCACGCGCGTTTCGGCGCGTGGGCGGCCAGGTCGACATTCAGGTCGACGTACGGGTGATCGCCGCGACCCACCGCGATCTCCCGCGCGAAGTGGCGGAAGGGCGATTCCGCGAGGACCTCTACTTCCGCCTCAATGTGGTCCCGATCCACATGCCGCCGCTGCGTGAGCGTCCGGAGGACATTCCGATGCTCGCCCAACACTTCATCGGTCGCGTGTCGAGCGAGCTCGGGCGACCGCCGGCCCGTCTCCACCCCGAGGCGCTGCGCGCCCTGGTAGCCTACTCCTGGCCCGGGAACGTGCGCGAACTTAAGAACCTGATCGAGCGCGTCCTGCTGCTCGAAGCCGACGACGAGATTCGGCGCGAACACTTGCCGGGCGAGATCCTGGGGCGCGACGCGACGCGGGCCCACGCGTTGCAACCGTTTCCCGCGGGTGTGGTGCGGCCTCTGGCCGAGATCGAGCAGATGGCGATCGAGCATGCATTGCGCGTCTGCGGGGGCAATAAGACCCGCGCGGCCCAGCTGCTCGGAATCTCGCGACAGACTCTCCGGACGAAGGTGAACGACGCGTCGCCGGAAGACGTGGGCGAGGAGTCCTAGGCTCGATTCGGGCCCCAGCCGACGCGCCCTCGAGGGGCGAGACGGCCGAGGCGACCAGGAAGCGATCGCGGTCGCCGATCGGGCGGAACGAGGTTGGGCGGGCGAAATGCACATGCGCCCAGAGGCCCTGCACGACCGCGCCGGAAGCCCCGAACGGGTCCCCCTCACGTGTTCCCGGTGCGCTCTGGGTTGCAAACCTTCCTAACCCCGTAAATTGCCGGCTGCTGGCCGGCCCCAGCTCTCCGCCGTGGCGCCTCGACACACCGGCGCGGAGTGCCCCCGAGGAGCGACCCACCCCCTCGTAACCCGCTGGCACGCACGGTGCACAGGCCTCTCCCGATCCATCCACGGAGAGCCCCCCACATGCCCCACATCTTGATCGTCGAGGACGAGCCCGTCACGTCGTGGGCCCTCGCCGAGGGACTCGTCGACGACGGTTTCACGATCGACACGTTTCGCACCGCCGAGGATGCGTGGCGGTGGCTCCAGTCGGGACGCAGCGATCTCGTGATCACCGATCTCAGGCTCCCTGGCATGAGCGGCCTCGACCTGGCGAAGAAGCTCAGGCGCGGCCGTCACGCGCAGCCCGTGATCGTGGTCACCGCCTACGGCACGCCCGAGACGCTACGCGACCTGCGGCGCGCGGGCGTCGCCGAGTGCTTCTCGAAACCGTTTCCGATCGACGGGCTGAGGCGCTCGGTGCGCGACGCGCTGGTCGCGGCTACCCGCCCCCGCGCGGCGCGCGTGCGAGCCAAGGCGTGAGCATGAGGCCCGCGGCGCGACGCTCCCGTCCGGTCGGTACGAACGGCCGTGGTTCGCTCTCGCTTGTTCCCGAAACGAAGCGGCCCGAGCGCGACCGGGTAGCGCTTGCGCCCGCGCTGAGGCGACACGTGCTCGCCTCGTTCGCGCGGCGACCGGCGCGCGAGCGGCTGGTCTTGGCGTTGCTGCTCTACGAGCGCTTGAACACCGACGAGGTCGCGAGCGTGATCGGCATCTCGCCGGCCGAGGTGAGTCGGGCGTACCGCACCTTGCTTGCGAAGCTTCGTGACGTCACCCCGCGTCGCGAAGACGAGCTCGCCCGCTCGTTGCGCGCGCGCGCGCGCTTCGCTCCCGAGCGCCGGCGGAGAGCGGCGTGAAGGCGTCGATCCCGAGCAGCGCCGACCTCGCGCGGCCGATGCCCGAGACGGCAGGGGCTCGGATGGATGCCGCGGCCGCGGCGCTGGCCGCGCTGCGCGACGAACGGCGCCGGCTCGAGCGGCTCGGCTTCGAGCGGCCGCTCGCACACTGCGAAGCGCAGCTGCGCTACTGGGGCTTCGTCGCGAACGTGCTCTCGCTTCTGCCGGCCCGAGGAGACGAATCATGGCGCGTCGCGGTTCGGTGACGCGCCCCCCCGCGGGGGGCGAGACTCCGCCTCCGGCTGCCGCCCGCCCGCTCACGCTGGTGTCGGCTCCGGCACGCGGTCCCGATGCCGAGGAAACCGATCATCCCGTGCGCTGGAGCCGGCCGCGCGTCCCGATGCTCGCGGTCGCGAGCGGCAAGGGCGGAGTCGGTAAGAGCAACTTGGCGGTGAACCTGGCGGTCGCCCTGGGGCACAAAGGAGTCCGCGTGTTGCTGGTCGACGCGGACCTCGCCCAGGCCAATTTGGACCTGCTCCTCGGCGTGCACCCACGGTTCGACCTCCAGCACGTCCTGTCGGGCCAAAAGACGGTCGAAGAGATCATCGTCGAAGGACCTCCCGGGGTGAAGCTGGTGCCGGCGTGCTCCGGCGCCCCCGAGCTGGCGGAGCTCGACGATTACCGTCGCGAGGTGCTGTTGCGGGCGCTCGGCCACCTCGACATGGCCGCCGACTTGATCCTGATGGACGTCGCGTCGGGGGTCTCTCACCAGGTGATCTCGCTCTGTCGCGCCGCCGACCGGGTGGTCGTGGTCACCACGCCGGAGACGCCTGCGTTCTGCGACGCCTACGCCTTGATCAAGGTGCTCTGGCAGCGCGGGCTGCAGGCGGCGCCGCACCTGGTCGTGAACTTCGCCGACACCCCCGAGGAAGCCGAGGAGACCGCCCACCGAATCCGACTCGTGGCGCGCCGTTTCCTCAAGGTCGACGTGGACGTCTGGGGACACGTGCCGTTCGACCACTCGATTCCGCGCGCGGTTCGGCTCCAGGAGCCGGTCATGACGGCGTTCCCCACTTCACCCGCGGCCGCCGCGTATCGGGCGCTGGCCGAGCGGGCTTGGACTGGACCCCTCTCTCCCCCCGAGGCCAGCGCTCCGCTGATCTCGGAGACCCTCGAAGCCTAGGAGGACGTATGTCCCGCGCCGCACTCGCCCCGGCTGTTCGCCGCCCCGTCCGACCCATCCCGTCCCTGCGCCGAGTGCCGGCCCGAGCGCCGGCCGCCCGCCCGTCCGCTCCGGTGACCTACACCAAGGACGAGCTGCTTCGCCGTTTCGCACCGCTGGTTCGCCACGTCGTGGAGCGCATCGCGGCCACCTTGCCGCGGAGCGTCGACCACGAGGACTTGTACTCGGCGGGCGTGCTCGGCCTGCTCGACGCGCACGCCAAGTTCGACGTCGGCAAAGGGGTCAAGTTCGAGACCTACGCGGTGTGGCGGATCAAGGGCGCCGTGCTGGATCAGCTGCGGGCGCTCGACTGGGCCTCGCGCTCGATGCGTCGCAAGGCGCGCAATCTGGACGTCGTCACGCGACGGCTCGATCAGCGGCTCGGCCGCGCGGCGTCGGACGACGAGGTGGCGCGCGAGATGAGGATGCCGCGCGGCGAATTCTATCGGTTGCTGGATCAAGTGCGCGGCGCCGTGCTCGTGTCGCTCGACGAGACCCGTTCGGGCGAGGACCAGGAGCCGACGAACCTGGCCGACCATCTCGCCGATCCGAGCGCGGTGAACCTCGAGGATCGCTTGGCCGAAGAAGAGGACAAGCTGGTGCTCCTACGCACCCTGAACCAGCTTCCCGAGCAGGAGCGCCTGGTGGTCTCTCTCTACTACTACGAGCACCTCACCCTCAAGGAAATCGGCCGCGCGCTCGGGATCTCCGAGTCGCGCGTCTCGCAAGTCCACACGCGGGCCATGGCGCGCCTGCGCCTGCGACTCCACCACGTGGGATCGCGCGCGGCATGAAGCGCGACACCTCCCCCGGCAAGCACGCCAGCGCCGAGTCGCCGGCGCCGCTCCGCACACGCATTTCCGACGTGGCGGGAAGCGCGAGCCAGCGGCGGCGGGCATCGCGCTCACTGTGGGCCGCGTGCGAAGCCTTGCTCTCGGCCGACGACCCACGAGCCCTCGGAGAAGCCCTCGACGCGCTGTCGCGAGCGTTCGATTGCGACGGAGTGGCTCTGCACTCGGTGGGCTCGAGCGGTGATCTCGAACCCTGGTGCGCGCGCGGGGCGTGGCAGAGCGAACCCGGCGATCTGCGCGCCTGCCTCAGCATGCCGCTCGAGCGCGCCGGGGAGCGCGTGGGAGTCTTAGACCTCCAAGCGCGCGCCGGCCAACGATGGAGCCCGACTCAGCTCGGCCTGATCCGCACCGCCGCCGGCGCACTGGGCGCCGCCCTCGGCGCACGCGTCGAGCTGCAACGCTTGCGGTGTCTGCCGGGCCGCGACGTGATCACCGGGTTACCCGATGCTCGGGCGCTGCGAGCGCGCCTGGACGAAGAGCTGGGTCGAACGCGCCGGCATGGGCCGCCGCTCGGGCTGGTGATCGTGGACCTGGACCGATTCGCCGCGCTCAACGCGCGCTACGGCCGCTCCACCGGGGACGCGGTGCTGGCCGAGACCGCGCTGGTGCTGCGGCTCGCGTTGCGCGAATCGGACGTGCTCGCCCGCCTGGGCACGGATCGTTTCGGCGTGCTCCTGCCGGAGGCCGACTTGGGGCCGGCCCGTCGCTGCGGCGAGCGACTACGACGCGCGATCGAGGAGCACCGGTTCGGGCGCGTCGGGCGGATCAGCGCTTCGTTCGGAGTTGCCTCGAGCCCGAGCTGTGGGCTCGAGCCGCTCGAGCTGCTCGACAACGCCGACCGAGCCCTGTCGGTGGCGAAGAAGAGCGGGCGCCGGCGGGTGGTCAGCGCGGCGGCTGGACGCGCGCATTGAGCGCCATGAGCGACTCGCCGCGCCGCGATCCGACCCCCGCGGAGCAGTTCGACCCGGCCGGCAGTGGCGCCCCGCCGCGCATCCTGGTGGTCGACGACGAGCCGAGCGTGGTCGAGCTGTGTCGCGAGCTCCTCACCGCCGAGGGGTATCGGCTCGACGTGGCCCGGAGCGGCGAGGAGGCCCTGGGGCTGCTCTCCAGCCTGCGACCCGACGTGATCCTCACCGACATCAACCTGCCCGGGGCTTCGGGGCTCGACGTGATGCGGTGCGCGAAGGGCCTGGACGCCGACGTATGCGTCATCGTCCTCACCGGCCACGCCTCGACCTCGACCGCCATCGACGCGTTGCGCCAGGGCGCCCATGACTACGTCACCAAGCCCTTCGACGTCGAGGCGGTGCTCAAGATCGTAAACGGCGGTCTCGCGCATCGCCGTCTCAAGGTCCTGAATCGCGAGCTGATCGAGGAGCTGCGAGGCAAGAACGAGATCCTGAGCCACCACGAGCAGGAGCTGCGCGAGCGCGTCTCCGTGGCGACGCGCCAGATGACGAATCTCTACGAGGCGGGGCAGGAGATCGGCGCCAACCTGGAGCTGGGGCCGCGTCTGGCGGTGATCTGCGCCAAGACCGTCGAGATGACCGGGGCCCGAGCCTCCGCGCTCTACCTGCGGCACGAGGCGACCGAGGAGTTTCGCGTCGCCGCGGTCCACGGTGCGGCCGTGGTGCCGAACCCGAGCCAGGCTCCGGACTTCGTGGCGGGCGAGGGAGCCCTCGGGACGAGCGTGACCACGCAGGCGCCGGTACGTCGCCAGGCCGAAGGCTCGGCCGCGATGGACCTTCCCGGCCTGGATCGGCCGAGAGCCCGATCCATCCTGGCGGCACCCCTGGTCGCCGAGCAACAAGCGATCGGGGTGCTGGTCGCGATCGACAAACCGGGGGGATTCGGCGCCGACGACGAGGGGCTGCTGGCCCTGTTCGGCGCCCAGGCCGCCATCGCGGTGCGCAACTCACAGCTGTACGAGCACGCGAAGAGCCTGGACCGGCTGAAGTCGGAGTTCGTGGCGGTGGTGTCGCACGAGATTCGCACCCCGCTCACCTCGATCAAGGGCGCGATCGAGCTGCTGACCGACGACCGCTATTTCCAGAACGGCGAGCAGCAGGTGAAGCTCCTGACGATCGCCCACGCGAACGCCGAGCGGCTGCTGGTCTTGATCAACGACATCCTCGACTTCTCGAAGCTCGAGTCGGCTTCGCTGCCGATGAACATCGAACGCGGTCGGCTCGAGCCGGTGATTCAGCAGGCGACCCACAACCTGCGCACACTGCTCGAGCAGCGACGCATCCGTCTCGAGGCCGTGCTGGCGGCCGACCTACCCGACGTCATGATCGACGCGAGCCGCATCGCCCAGGTGATCACGAATCTGCTTTCGAACGCGATCAAGTTCTCGGCTGTCGAGGGAAACATCGAGGTGACCGCCGAGAACCGGCACGGCGTGGTGCGGGTCGGAGTGCGCGACCACGGTGAAGGAATTGCCGCCAAGCACCTGCCGCGGTTGTTCCAGAAGTTCAGCCAGATCGACTCCACGTCGACGCGTAAGGCGGGGGGGACGGGCCTCGGGCTGGTGATTTGCAAGGGCATCGTCGAGCAGCACGGCGGGCAGATCAGCGTCGAGAGCACGCTGGGCGAGGGCAGCACGTTCTACTTCACCCTGCCACCGGCCCCCGTGATCTCCGGCGCATCGCAGGCCATCTCGAGCGCCGAAACGTGAGACAAGGTGACCTCGCGCCGGTTGACCCACGAGGGTCTCGCCCGATAGGTTGCGCCGAGCCGACCGGGGCCGCGCGGCCACAAGGAAGGAGGAATCTGTGCGTATCCTCGTGACCGGCGGAGCCGGCTTCATCGGATCGCACGTGGCCGACCGCATGGTGGCCCTGGGCCACCAGGTGGCGGTGTTCGACGACCTGTCGACCGGGAATCGCCAGTACGTGCCGGCCGAGGCGCGCTTCTATCACGCCGATCTCGCCGATCCGGTTGCCGTCGAAGCATGCGTCGCGGAATTCCGCCCCGAGATCGTGTGTCACCACGCCGCCCAGATCGACGTCCGCCATTCGGTTTCGGATCCGCGGCGCGACGCGACGGTGAACATCCTGGGTTCGCTCGCCCTGCTCGAGAGCTGTGCTCGTCATGGCGCCCGCAAGCTCGTCTACGCATCCACCGGCGGGGCGATCTACGGAAGCAAGCACACGGTCGAGCACTACCTCTACATCTGGAAGCTGCTCCACGGGCTCGATTACACGGTGTTGCGGTATCCGAACGTGTACGGGCCGCGCCAGAACCCGCACGGCGAGGCGGGCGTCAACGCGATCTTCATCGGCCTGATGCTCGAGGGCCGGCGCCCGCGCATCTTCGGCAACGGCGAAGCGGTGCGCGACTACCTGTATGTCGACGACGTGGTGGAAGGGAATCGCCTGGCGCTCGAGCGGGGCAGCGGCGCGATCGTCAACCTGGGCACCGGCGTCGGGGTGTCGGTGAACGACATCTTCCGGGAGCTGAAGAAGCTGCTCGCCTTCCGCGGCGAGCCGATCATGGAAGCCGCGCGCCCGGGCGAGATCCAGCGCATCTATCTCGACGCGACGCGCGCACGCGAAGTGCTGGGGTGGGAGCCGCGCGTGCCGTTCCCCGAAGGGCTCCGCCGCACGGTGGAGTGGTTCCGGAGCCGGCGGGGCTAGCAGGCTGCTGAAAAAGCTGAGGAAAAGGCGGCGAGGGAGAGACCGAGCCAACGCAGTGATCGGGTTTTTCAGCAGCCCGCTAGGGCGGGCTTCAGCGGGTCCAGCGCAGCCCGAGCGCCGCGGTCGCGCCCTGGTTGCTGGCCCCCGGGACGTGGCCCAGGTTCCGGGCCCAGGCGTAGCCGCCGGACACCGAAAGCTCGATGCCGCTCTCGGGCCAGAAGCGCAGGGACGCCTCGACGTCGGTCTGGTGCTCGACCACGCCCTCGAAGGACTCCGAGCGAGGCGAGGACACTCCGGGCACGAACGGCTCGTCGAGGTCGTTCTCCCCCTTGTCCACTCGCCCCACCACCGCGAGGACCTGCCAGTTCGGGGACGGGTCCCACGCCGCGCGCACGCGAATCCGCCGTGCGTCGGGCCCGGTGGGGAATCCCAGCGGCCGGCCCTGGGCGGCGAAGCTGCGGCCGAAAAACGAGGTGTAGACATAACGCGTGAGCCGCGTGTACTCGGTTCCCCACACTAGGCGCCCGTCCCCGAGTGCGGTCACGCCCTCCGCGCCAAGCTGGTAGCCGTACTTGCGCGTGCTGCCGTTGGCGCTGTGGATATCGTCCACCAGACCCTCGCCGTACGCGCGAAGCCCGGGGACGACTCGCCACGCGCCGTCGAAGGCCACCAGGACGTTGTTGCGCAGAGCCGCCGCCGAATCGGGTCGATCCTGCACCTCGAGCCGCTGCACCAGCACGTACGGGATCATGCCCATGAGGTACAGCGGTCGCCACGCGTCCGAGCGGTAGCGCGCGCCCTCGCCGATGCCGAGGCGCAGTCCGTCCGATGGCTGCCATTCGAGGCGATGCATGGCGAGCTGCTCCCCGCTGGCCGGATCCAGGGTGACCGAGAGCGCGATCCCGTCCGCGCGCAGAGGATCGATGCGCGCCCGCAGGGCCAAACCGGTGAGCGGGGCCGCGGTCCCGGACAGCAGGAGCGATGCCTCCTCGCCGGGCCCCAATTGCCACCGGGAGCGACCGAACTGAAACCCCCACCGCCCACCGACCCCGCGGTACGCGAGGTAGCTCTCTTCGGAGTGGATGATCAGGTTCGGGTCGCTGGAGAAGATCGGATCCGCGAAGCTGCGTCCTTGGTCGACGTGGGCGGCCATGACGTGCGAGAAGACCACGAGGCTGTGAAACCCGGCCGCCGCGCGCACGTGGAAGCCGCTACCGGACGTGAACCACGAACGGTCGCGGTCGACGTTCCCCTGTCCCTCGATCCCGGCCGAGACGTCCAGCCGCTGCTCGTCGGCGTAGTTGAGCTGGAGCAGGCGCGGCGTGGTCCCGAGGATGGGATCGAGCTGCAGGCCGCTCAGCCCTTCGCGGATCAACGCGCGCGACAGGCGGGCCACCGAGATCCGCTGCGCGCTGCCGCCGACCCCGACGGTGGCGAGTCCCGCGAGCTCGAGGAACTCGATCGGTCGCGTACCGAGGTGGGGCAAGCGATACTGCTGGCCGAGCACGTCGAGCGCGCGCAGCTCACTTTCGAGCGGGTCGCCCACCGGCAAGAAGTCGAGTGGCGTGGCGTGGGCGCGCGTCGCGCACAGAATGAACGCGGCGCCTACCACACAGAGTGGAAGACGCCGTCTCGAAGCGGGCCCTAGGTATTGGGGCATCCGGCGGCATGCTAGCAGGCGCGGGCCGGCGGCCCAAGCCGGATGCAAGCCGCGCCAATCGCGGGGCGCGAGCTTCATCCCCGAGCCTCGGCGCGTTGTGCCACGTTCCGAGCCTGTGTTAGCCTCGCCGGCCCTCATCCGGGGGTGCTGTCCTGGGCCCGCGCACCGCGGCCCTTCGTGCTTGGGTCGAGGAGGCCTTCATGTCCCGGCAATCCGCGGCGCTCGAGCAGCCCTACGATTCGGCTCGCATCGAGTCGCACTGGTACGCGGTATGGGAGGAGCGCGGCGTGTTCCAGCCACGCCGCGTCGAGGGCTCGTCCGCCCGCCCGTTCGTCATCCTGATCCCGCCTCCCAACGTAACGGGCTCGCTCACCATAGGGCACATGTTGGGCGAATCGCTGCGCGACCTGGTGGTGCGCTGGCAGCGCATGGAGGGGCGCGAGACGCTGTGGGTCCCCGGCACCGACCATGCCGGCATCGCGACCCAGAACGTGGTCGAGAAGCTGCTACTCGAGCAAGGGCGCCCGCGCCAGGAGATCGGTCGCGAGGCGTTCCTGGCCGAGACCTGGTCCTGGAAGGAGCGGTACGGGGGCCTGATCCTCAAGCAGCTGCGGCGCCTCGGCATCTCGGCCGACTGGTCGCGGGAGCGCTTCACCCTCGACTCAGGCTATTCGCGAGCCGTGATGCTCGCGTTCCAGAGGCTTCACGAGAAGGGCCTGATCTACCGCGGCCACCGGATCGTCAATTGGTGCCCACGCTGCCAGACCGCGCTCTCCGACGAGGAGGTCGAGCACGTCGAGACCGAGGGGCACTTGTGGTACGTGAAGTACCCCGTGAAGAGCTCCGAGCGCTCCGTGGTGGTGGCGACCACCCGGCCGGAGACGATGCTGGGGGACACCGCGGTCGCCGTGCACCCGAAAGACCGTCGCAACCGCGCGCTGGTGGGCAAGCGGGCGGTGTTGCCGCTGGTGCGGCGCGAGATTCCGGTGATCGGCGACGAGGCCGTGGATCCCAAGTTCGGCAGCGGCGCGGTCAAGGTCACGCCGGCGCACGACCCGAACGACTTCGTGATCGGGCAACGCCACGGGCTTCCGCACGTGATCGTGATGGATGAACGAGGCGTCATGAACGAGAACGCCGGGGATTTCCGCGGGCTCGATCGTTTCGACGCTCGCCAGCGCATCATCGAAGCCCTGCGGGACGCCGGCTACCTGGACAGGACCGAGCCACACCGCCACGTCGTGGGACACTGCCAGCGCTGCGACACCGTGATCGAGCCGTACTTGTCGCTGCAGTGGTTCGTGAAGATGGCCCCGCTAGCTGCACCCGCGATCGAGGCCGCGCGGCGAGGCCAGGTGAAGTTCTACCCGGCGCGGTGGAAGAAGGTGTACTTGCACTGGCTCGAGAACATTCGCGACTGGTGTGTCTCGCGCCAACTGTGGTGGGGCCATCGCATCCCGGTGTGGTATCGGGGCGAAGAATGCGTGGTGGCGCTCGAGCCGCCAAACGGTGAGGGATGGGTGCAGGACGAGGACGTGCTCGATACCTGGTTCTCGTCCTGGCTGTGGCCGTTCGCCACCCTCGGCTGGCCCGAGGAGACCGAGGACCTGGCCCGTTACTACCCGAACAGCTTGATGATCACCGGCAGCGACATCATCTTCTTCTGGGTCGCGCGCATGATCATGGCCGGCCTCGAGTTCCGCGGGCAGCTGCCGTTTCCGCACGTCTACTTCACGAGCATCGTGCGCGACGCCGAGGGGCGCAAGATGTCGAAGTCGCTCGGCAACTCACCCGACCCGCTCGAGCTCATGGACCGATACGGGGCCGACGCCCTGCGGTTCGCGATGATCTACCTGACGCCAGGGGGGCAGGATTTGCTGTTCGACGAAAAACGCGTCGAGACCGGCAGGTTCTTCGCCAACAAGCTGTGGAATGCGGCCCGCCTGGTGTCGCTGCGCCTGGGCGAGGAAGACCCGCGCACGATCCGCGAATCGTCCCTGCGTCTCACGCTGGCAGACCGGTGGATCCTGTCGCGCTTCTCCCATGCGGTGAAGGACACGACCCGGAACCTCAAGACCTATCGCTTCCAGGAGGCCGCGCACGCGATCTACCATTTCACCTGGAACGAGTACTGCGACTGGTACCTCGAGATGGCCAAGCCCCGCTGGGCCGACGAAGCCGACCCGGTCGATCGCCGCACCGCGCGGTGGGTGGCCTGGAAGATCCTCGACGGCATCCTGCGGCTGCTGCATCCGTTCATGCCGTTCGTCACCGAAGAGATCTGGCAGGCCCTGCCCTCGGAGGGCGAGCTGCTCGCAACCGCGAGCTGGCCGCGCGCGCGCCGAGCGTGGTTCGACGCCGAGGCGGAGCGTCAGGTGGGATTCCTCAAGGACGTGGTGGTCGCGGTGCGCAATCTGCGCGTGGAGAACGGGCTGCCGCCGGGCCGCAAGGTCCCGGTGGTGATGCGCGGGACGCCGCAGCAGCTCGACCTGGTCGAGCTGCTATCCGAGCAGGTTCGCCCGCTCGCTCGGATCGAGCAGCTTCACCTCGCCCGTGACGGATCGCGCCCCACCGTCGCGGCTTCGGCCGTGGTCCACGGGGCCGAGGTGTTCTTGCCGCTCGAAGGCCTGGTGGATCTGGACGAGGAACGCGCGCGCCTGGCACGTGAGGCCGACAAGCTGCTGACCGATCTCGAGAGCACCAAACGCAAGCTCCGCAACCAGGACTTCCTGCGCAAGGCGCGGTCGGACGTGGTGGAGCGCGAGCGACAGCGACTCGTGGCGCTCGAGGAGACGCTCGGCAAGCTGCGCCGCGCTCAGGAGTCCCTGCGCGCGGTGCCCTGAGCGGCCGGCCACTGCCCTCGGGGGCAGCGGTGGCGGGGGAAGACGCGAACCCGGCCGGCGTACCTCGTCCGTAGGCCGCCCCAACCAAGGAGGTGCCCATGCTCCGAGCCGCCCCGGCATGCGTCGTGTTGCTCCTGGCTTGGTCGGCCGCCCACGCGGCCAGCCCGGCGCTGACCGTCTATTCCCGCGACCTCGCGTTCGTCCGCGAGGCGCGCACCCTGGCGCTCAAGGGGGGCAGCGACACGCTCCAGCTGGCGGGCGTTCCCGACCGTATCGATTTCGCCTCGGCTCGCCTGATCCCTTCGGGCTCGGCCCGGGCGACGCGACTTGCGTACCGTCTCGACGCGGCGAGTGGTAACGAGCTGATCGATCGGGCGCGCGGCGCCCGCGTGCGGGTCACGCTGCGCGGGGATCGGGCGCTGGAAGGAACCCTGGTGGCCGCCGATGATGCTTGGCTCACGGTGCGCTCCGACGACGGCTCGGTGACGACCGCGTCGCGCGCGGCCGTCGAGGACGTGAGGATCGCCGGGCCGAGCGGAGAGCTGAGGCTCGGCCCGACGCTCGAGGCGGTGATCGAGGGCGGCAAGCCCGGGTCGCTCGAGGCGGAGCTCGATTACCTCACCGGCGGGTTCTCCTGGAGCGCCGAGCACACGGTGGTGCGGAGCGGCGAGACCGAGGCGACCTGGTCGACGACCGTGGTGATCGAGAACACCAGCGGTCGCGAGTACCGCGACGCACGCGTTCGGCTGGTGGCGGGCGAGCCGCGCCGCGAAGGGGTGCCGCCTCCGGTACCGATGGCTCGAGGGCTCCAGATGAGCGCGGCCGAGGAGAAGGTCGATCTCACGGAGCAGGCTTTCTCCGAGTATCACCTCTACACGCTCGATCGCCCGGCCACCCTGCGCGATCGCGAGCGCCAGAGCCTGACGATGCTCGCGCCGCGCGCGATCCACGTCACGCCCCGCTATCTGGTGCGTGGCGGGGTCTCTGGTGTCGCCGCCCAGCTCGAAATCGAAAACCGGTCCGCGGCCGGACTGGGGGTTCCACTCCCGTCGGGGCGCGTGCGCTTCTATGAGCGCGACGCCGTGGGCGAGCTCCATTGGACCGGCGAGAGCCGCATCGCCCATACCGCGGAGGACGAGAAGCTCACGCTCGACGTGGGCACGGTGTTCGATCTCGCGATGGAGCGCCGCGAGGTCTTCAACCGCCGCATCTCGGATCGCGAGCGCGAGATGGAAATCGAGGTCAAGTTGCGCAACCGCAAGAAGACCAACGTCACGATCGTGGTCGAGGAGCCGGTCGCAGGCGACCACGAAATCGTGAAGAAGTCCCACGAGTACACGCACAAGGACGCGAACACGCTGCGCTTCGAGATCCCGGTCGCAGCCGGCAAGGAAGCGGTGCTCGACTACGTGGTGCGGGTACGCTACTGACGGCCGGGACGACGGACGCGGTAGGAACCACCTTCGAGCGCAGGCAACCAACGTCGTCGGAGACGAGTGATCTCGAATGCCGCGTTGCTCCTGGGTTTTCGGCGTGCAAGAATGCGGCGCGGCGGGGGCTGGCTCGCGTCGAGTGGCTGCGCCGATGACGGGCCGGGCTCCTCCGTAGGACGCTCCATGCTTCTCGCAAGGTCCCTCATCCGAAGGAGCAGATCATGAAGAAAGCCACACTCCTCCTGGCGTCGCTCGTCGTGCTCGCCTTGGTCGGGCTTCGTTTGGCCTACGCCAATCCCATGGTGTCCGCGACCCTCGACGGAATCGCGGAGCTCGCGGGGGGAGACCCGGATGGCTCGGGTCAGGTCGTGATCAACATCTCTCCCGGTAGCGGCGAGATCTGCTACGACCTGACCGTCACCGGGATCGAGCCCGCGACCGCGGCTCACATTCACCACGCCCCGGTGGGAGTCAATGGGCCGATCGTGGTGGCGCTTACCGCGCCATCGAGCGGCTCTTCGCAAGATTGCGTGACGATTGACAAGGACCTGGCGAAGGACATCCTGCAGCATCCCGAAGAGTACTACGTCAACGTGCACAACGCGGACTACCCGGCCGGAGCCATCCGGGGACAGCTGTCCCGTTAGCGTTTCGGTCGCAGATCGGCGGGAGCGGGGCGTGCGCCCCGCTCCCGCTTTTGGTACGCCCCGCGTGGGCGCTGACGTGGAGGTGAAAGTCCCTCGGACAGGGAAGGACGACGCGTTCGAGCGGATGCTCCGCCCCCTACTCGACCCCACATCGCCCGCTCGGGTAGCATCGTCGGCACCATGGCCTATCGTCTCCATCGCCCCTACCAGCCGCGGGGCGACCAGCCCGAAGCGATCGCCCAGCTACTCGACGGCCTGCGCGACGGCCAGCGCTATCAGACGCTGCTCGGAGTCACGGGCTCGGGCAAGACGTTTTCGATTGCCAACGTGATCGCGGACTGGGGGAAGCCGGTGCTGGTGATCTCCCACAACAAGACCCTGGCTGCACAGCTCTACGGCGAGCTGCGCCAATTCTTCCCCGACAACGCGGTCGGCTACTTCATCTCCTACTACGACTACTATCAGCCCGAGGCCTACGTCCCCGCGACGAACACGTACATCGCCAAGGACGCCAGCATCAACGACGACATCGATCGCCTGCGGCTCCAGGCGACCTCGATGTTGCTCGAGCGCGACGATGTGATCGTGGTGGCGAGCGTCTCGTGCATCTACGGCCTGGGCACCCCCGAGGACTGGCGCGGCATGCGCGTGGACGCCGCCGCGGGCGAGCGCATGCGCCGCGAGCAGCTGCTCGAGAAGATGGTGGCGATCCAGTACACCCGCAACGACGTGACGCCCGAGCGCGGCACGTTCCGCGTCCGCGGCGACGTGATCGAGGTCCATCCCGCATACGACGACCACCTGGTGCGGATCGAGCTCGACGATGACGTCGTGGCTCGGCTGTCGGCGGTGGACGCCATCACCGGCAAGGTGATCCGCGGCATGGACCGGCTGGCTCTCTATCCGGCGAAGCATTTCGTCACCCCCGAGCCCCGGTTGATCACCGCGTTGGAGGCGATCCGCCAGGAGTTGAGGGAGCGCCTGGAGCAACTGCGGAGCGAGGGCAAGCTGCTCGAGGCCCAGCGACTCAAGCAGCGCACCGAATACGATCTCGAGATGCTGTCGGCGATCGGGACCTGCCCCGGGGTCGAGAACTACTCGCGCCACCTCTCGGGGCGCGGTCCGGGCGAGCGCCCCGGATGCCTGATCGACTACTTCCCGCGACGCGCGGACGGAACCGCGGACTTCCTGCTCGTGATCGACGAGTCGCACGTGACCGTGCCCCAGATCGGCGGCATGTACCAGGGTGACCGGTCGCGCAAGCAGGTGCTGGTGGACTTCGGTTTCCGGCTCCCCTCGGCGCTCGACAACCGCCCGCTGCGCTTCGACGAGTTCGAGGCTCTGACGGGACAGACGATCTTCGTCTCGGCCACCCCCGCCGAGCACGAGCTGAGTCGCAGCCGCGGCGTGATCGTCGAGCAGATCATCCGACCCACCGGTCTGGTGGATCCCGAGATCGTGGTCAAGCCGGTGCAGAACCAGGTCGACGACCTGCTCGAGGAAATCCGGGTACGCGTGGCGCGCCACGAGCGCACGCTCGTCACCACGCTCACCAAGCGCATGGCGGAAGACCTCACCGACTACCTCGCCGACGCGTCGATCCGGGTGCGCTACCTGCACAGCGACGTGGACGCGCTCGAGCGGGTCGAGATCCTGCGCGGGTTGCGTCTCGGCGAGTTCGACGTGCTCGTGGGCATCAACCTGCTGCGCGAGGGGCTGGATCTGCCCGAGGTGTCGCTGGTCGCGATCCTCGACGCCGACAAGGAAGGCTTCCTGCGCTCCGAGCGCTCGCTCATCCAGACGGCGGGCCGCGCCGCGCGCAACCTGGGCGGGCGCGTCGTGCTCTACGCCGACACCCAGACGGACTCGATGCGCCGCGCCATCGACGAGACGAACCGGCGGCGTGCCAAGCAGCTCGCGTACAACGAGGCGCACGGTGTCACGCCGCGCACGATCGTCAAGAGCGTGGAGGAGATCCTCCAGGCGACCTCCGTCGCCGACGCGATCGCGGCGAGCGAGCGCGACGAGGTGCGAGGTCTGCTCGTGGCGGTGGAGGACGGCGCGGATGCGCTGATCGTCCGGCTCGAGGGTGAGATGCTCGAGGCGGCGCGCCGGCTCGAATTCGAGCGCGCCGCGAGCCTGCGGGATCGCATCGACGAGGTGCGCGCCACGCTCGCGGCCGCCGAGAAGGTGGGGGTGCGCGGCGTCGCGAGCGTGCCACGCCGAACCAAGCGTCGGTTCGGGAAGGGCCGCTGAGCGTGCGCGTGATGTGCGCGACGCGCCTCGGTCTCCTCGACCCCGCCGCACCCCTCGGGTAGCATTCGCCGGACATGGACCCGGCACGCCGTTACCGGAAGGGCCGCTAGCCGATGCTCGAATCCGTCGCCCTCCCGCTCGTCAAGTGGGCGCTCTCCGAAGACGTCGGCACCGGCGACATCACCACACTGAACACGCTGCGACCGGGGGTCGGGGCCCGCGCCGTCATCATGGTCAAGCAGCCCGGGGTGGTGGCCGGCCTCGAAGTGGCGCGCCTCACCTTCCGCGAGCTCGACGCCTCGCTGCGCTTCGAGCCCATGGTGGCCGATGGGACCTGGATCGAGGCGGGGGTGGCGGCGGCGCGCGTGTTCGGCTCGGCCGGCAGCATCTTCACTGCCGAGCGCACGGCGCTCAATTTCCTGCAGCGCATGTCGGGCGTCGCCACCTTGACGCGGCGCTTCGTCGAACGGGTCGAGGGCACTTCCGCCACCATTCTCGACACCCGCAAGACCACGCCCGGCCTGCGCTATCTCGAGAAGTACGCGGTCAAGATGGGCGGCGGCGACAATCACCGCTTCGCCCTGTGGGACATGTACCTGGTCAAGGACAACCACATCCGCGCCGCCGGCGGCGTGAAGGCGGCGCTCGATCGCATCCAGCGCACGCGGCAAGACGTCCCGCTCGAGGTCGAGGTCGAATCGCTCGTCCAGCTCGCCGAGGCGCTGCGGCCCGGCGTGGACCGGATCCTGATCGACAACCGCTCGGTCGAAGAGGTGCGACGCGCGGTGGAGGCCGTGGATCGCTGGTGCCGCGACCATCCACCCGACGCCCGCGCGGCGCGCCCCCGGGCGACGCGTTGGCCCGAAGTCGAGGTCTCGGGCGGTATCACGCTCGAAAACGTGCGCGCCTACGCGGAGACCGGCGCCGACTACATCTCGGTCGGCTCGCTCACCCATTCGGCCCCCGCCCTCGACGTGAGCCTGGAGGTCGAAGACGTTGGCTGAGTCCACGTTCGATCGACACGCGTTCGCGGGCTCGCTCGGCACGCTCCGCATCGGGCGCTCGCTGTACACGCGCGCCGAGGTCGACTCGACGAATGACTGGGCCTGGCGGGCGCTGGCGAGTGGTGCCGAGGACGGTGCGGCATTCGTGGCCGATCGTCAGCGCGCCGGCCGCGGCCGCGAGGGCCGCGCCTGGCACACCACGCCGGGCAAGGGGCTCGCCCTCTCCCTGCTGCTTACGCTGGAGCGCCCCCCGCGTGCGGTGGGCGTGGTTCCGCTCGCGGCTGGCCTAGCGCTGGCGCGGGGGATCGAGCGACTCGGGCTCAAGACGCGTCTCAAGTGGCCCAACGATCTGCTGGTGGGATCGTCCAAGCTGGCGGGAATCCTGTGCGAGAGCCGGCGCACCCCGCGGGGCGCATGGGCGGTGGTGGTGGGAGTGGGCGTGAACGTGTCGCAGCAACGCGAGGAGTTTCCGAGGGAGGTGGGTGAGCAAGCGCGCGAGCGGCGAGCACGTGGCGGCGGAGCTCTTGAACGCGCTCGAGCCTCTGTGGGACGTGATGGCCACGCGCGGCGCCGAGCCGGTGCTCGAGGCGTGGCGGGCGCGGGCCACGTTTTGGGGCCAGCCGGTCACCGTTCGCAGCCTGGGACGGGCTCAAAGCGGCATCGCCACCGGGCTCGATGACGGGGGGGGGCTGATGCTCGACCAGGGCGGGCGCACGGTCGTGGTGCTGGCCGGCGACCTGGACGTGGGCGCGGCGAGCGGGTAGATGGGAGAGCGAATCGATCCGCGCCAGACCGGCGAGATGCCGTTCCTGGCGCATCTCGAAGAGCTGCGCTCCGTGCTCTGGCACACCGTGATCGCTTGCGTGGTGGGGGCGATCGGAGGTTGGGTGCTGGCGCCTCGGGTGCTGGAGGGGCTGATCCGACGCACGGTCGGCCACGCCGTGGTCCTGACCCCGCTCGAGGCCTTCAACGAACGCTTCAAGTTGGCGCTCTTGATCGGCCTGGTGCTGGTGCTTCCGTACGTCTTCTACCGGCTATGGAACTTCGTGGTGCCGGGGCTTCTCCATCGCGAGCGGGCCATGATCCTACCGATGGCTTTGGCCTCGGCGGTGCTGTTTCTCGCGGGGGTGTGGGCGGCATACGGCTACGTCGTGCCGCTCGTCGTCCACACGCTCTCGGCCTTCCTCACTCCCAGCATGACCGCTCAGATCCGCGTCAGCGATCTGCTCGGCTTCTTCTACAACCTGGCGGTCGCGTGCGGACTGGTGTTCCAGCTTCCGCTCGTCACCATGACGCTCACCGCCCTCGGCATCACCACGCCAGAGTTCCTGCTCCGCCAGTGGCGATTCGCGATCGTGGGGGTGTTCCTGGTGACGGCGATCATGACGCCCGGAGACGTGGTGACCGCGCAGATCGTGATGGGATTCCCCATGGTGGCGTTGTACTTCTTGAGCGTCGCCCTATCGTGGCTGGTGGCGCGTCGACGGCGCGCCGAATCGATGAAGGAGGTCGAGGGTGCCTGAAGGGACGCGGAAGCGCGAGCGATCCGGGAAGGATCCCACGCCGGGCAAGATGTCGCGGCGGCCGGCGCGGCCGGCGCGCGTGCTGGCGGTGGACATCGGCAACAGCGAGACCGTGGTGGGTCTGCTCGAGGGCCGGTCGGTCAAGGCGTTCTGGCGTCTCACCAGCGGACGGCTGACCGCGGACGAGGCCGGGCTCACGCTCGACGTTCTGCTCGAGCGTCGGGGCGAGCGCGGCAGCACGGGCGCCGTCCTTTGCTCGGTGGCGCCCTCGCTCACCCTGGCATGGGCGACCGCCCTCGAGCGCGCCGTCGGCCGCCCGCCGGTCGAGGTGAGCGCGGCCACCGCGTCGAGCCTGCCGATCCGCTATCACGATCGCACGGCGGTGGGAGCCGACCGCATCGCGAACGCGGTCGCGGCTCGCAGCCTCTACGGCACGCCGGCGATCGTGGTCGACCTCGGCACCGCGACCACCTTCGATTGCGTCTCGCGCCAAGGCGCCTACCTAGGCGGCGCCATCGCCCCCGGGGTCGCCGCCTCGGCGGAGGTGCTGTTCCAGCGCGCCGCGCGGCTCCCGCGGGTGGAGCTGCGCAGGCCGGTGCGCGCGCTCGGCCGCACCACCGAGGAGTCGCTCAGGGCCGGCGTGCTGTGGGGAGCCGCCGGGCAAGTGGACGCGCTCGTGCGCAGGCTCGCCCTTGAGATGAAGGGAACACCCCACGTGATTGCAACCGGAGGACTTGCCGGACTGGTCGCCTCGGAATGCGAAACCATCAACGTGGTCGACGAAGTGCTCACCTTGAAGGGAATGGCGCTGCTGTGGGAGGAGAACACGTGAGCGGGAACGCCCGGCGTCCGGCGCCGCTCTGGTGGCTCGTCGCGATGGTGATGGCGGCCAGGCCCCCGGTCGCTCTCGCCCAGGTCCACGAGCTTCCAGCCCACGAGACGGTCCCCCGCACCATCGACCTTCCGGTGGATGGGGCGATCCCCGAGATCACGCGCTACTTAGCCGACCCCAAGCGGGAAGGGCGCGGCGTGGGAACCGCGGGGATCGACTCGGCGGCCGCCTACATCGCCGGGCTCATGAAGGACATGGGCCTCACGCCCGGGGGGGAGAAAGGCAGCTACTTCCAACCCTTCGAGGTGACGACCGGCGTGGTGGTCGGGACCCCATGCGGGATCCACGCGGCGGGCCTAAGAGCCGGGGTCGGCGCGGAGTTCCAGCCGCTCGGCTTTTCCTCGAACGGCACGTTGCGCGCCCCGGTGGTGTTCGCGGGCTATGGCATCACGGCGCCCGGGTACGACTACGACGACTACGCCGGCCTCGACGCGCGCGACAAGATCGTGCTCGTGTTCACCAACGAGCCCGGCGAAATGGACTCGACGAGCAGGTTTGACGGCAACGTGAACACGCCTCACTCCGAGCTGCGAACCAAGGCGATCAACGCGCGCGAGCACGGGGCGCTCGGTCTGCTGGTGGTCGAAGGGCCGCTCCATCACGCGGGCGAGCCGCTGCGCGGGCCGCGCGCCGACGGCGGCGGTTACATGACGAGCGGGTTGCTCGCGGCGCGCGTCTCCGAGCGCATCGCCGACGCGCTGCTGCGCCCGGCCAAGCTCACGCTCGAGACGGCGCAGCGCGCGATCGATGGCCCGGCGCACCCGCACAGCCTGGCCCTGCCCGACTCGGTGACGCTCACCGTGACCCTCAAGCGCGCCCGCGCCACGATCAAGAACGTGGTGGGCTGGATCCCCGGGCGCGACACCTCGCGCACCCTGGTGATCGGCGCCCACTACGACCACCTGGGCTACGGCGGCGAGGGCTCGTTGGCTCCGGACGCGCGCGTGCCGCACACCGGAGCCGACGACAATGCTTCAGGGGTGGCGGCGATGCTGGGGGTCGGTCTGTCGCTCACGCCTCCGCATCGCCCCTCGTGGCGCCCGCAGCACAACCTGGTGTTCTGCGCCTTCACCGGCGAGGAGACCGGTCTGCTCGGCTCGTCGCACTTCGTCGAGGACCCGGTGCGACCGCTCGAGACGGTGGAGACGATGCTCAACATGGACATGGTGGGGCGCATGCGGGACAACAAGCTCATGGTGATGGGGGTCGGGACGGCCGCCGAGTTCACGGCCCTGATCGAGAACGTGAACCGCGCGGGGGCGCGCTTCACGATCAAGACCTCGAGCGACGGCTACGGGCCGAGCGACCACTCGTCCTTCTACAAGCGCAATGTTCCGGTGCTCATGCTGTTCACCGGCGCCCACGCCGACTACCACAAGCCGAGCGACACCGCGGACAAGCTGAATCAGCCCGACCTGTGGCGCGTGACACGGTTCGCCACCGCGCTCACCGAGTCGCTGGACGCCCGCCCCAGGGTCACGTACGAGCGAGCCAAGGCGGACAGCCTGACCGGCCGCATCGCCGGCGGGGGCGGCTACGGCGCCTACCTCGGCACGATCCCCGACTACATGCAGACCGAGGGCGGGGTGCTGCTGTCGGGTGTGCGCCAAGGAGGTCCGGCGGAGGCGGCCGGCATCAAGGGAGGCGACGTGATCGTGAAGTTCGACGGGGTGCGCATCGACAACATCTACGACTACACCTTCGCGCTCCGCTCGCGAAAGCCGGGCCAGCAGGTGCGCATCACGGTGAAGCGGGAGGGCGCGGAAACCGACCGGATCGCCACCCTGGGGCGCCGGCCGTGAGAGCCGCCCGCGCCCTCGGCACGCTCGGACTCGCAGTCGTCGTCGCCACGCTGCTCGGGGCGAAGGGGGGAGAGCTGAACGCCGTGCCGCCCACCGCCGCG
Organism: Candidatus Eiseniibacteriota bacterium; assembly: GCA_005893295.1. Lineage (GTDB taxonomy): Bacteria > Eisenbacteria > RBG-16-71-46 > RBG-16-71-46 > RBG-16-71-46 > WS-8. The sequence continues at coordinate 28,286 of VBOY01000060.1, forward strand.
GTCGCCGACACTCTGATCCGCGACGGCGAAGGGCACTTCGAGCACCTGTGGCAGCT
>VBOY01000061.1 GCA_005893295.1 Candidatus Eiseniibacteriota bacterium
ACGGAGCGACGGTCGACGCCGCCGACGCCGGCGAGCGTACCGCCGTGGCCCTGCACGGCGTCGACAAGGGAGAGCTCGCGCGCGGCGACTGGCTGGTGGCCCCGGGGTCGCTGCGGCCGTCGGCGATCCTGGACGTGCGGTTCGAGCTGCTGAGCGACGCCCCGCGGGCATGGAAGGCCGACACGCGGGTGCGCTTCCATCTTGGCGCGGCCGAGCGGATCGGCCGGCTGCTGCTGCTCGAGCGGCCGGCGCTGGAAGCAGGCGGGAGCGCGCTCGCCCAGGTGCGGCTGGAGGCGCCGGCGGTGGCCGCGCGCGGCGATCGATTCGTCGTGCGCTCCTACTCGCCGCCGCGCACCGTGGGCGGTGGGATCGTGATCGAGCCGGTGGCGGTCAAGCGCGGCCGCAAGGCGCGGCTCGACGAGCTGGCGCTCCACGAGAGCGGATCGATCGAGGCGCGCCTGCTGCAACGGCTCGGCGACGATGCGAAGCCGCGCGCGACCGCGGTGCTGGCGCAAGCGGTGGGGGAGAGCGAAGCCACCGCGGCGCGATCCCTCGAGGCGCTGCGCGACCAAGGCCAGGCGGTGGCCCCTGCGGCCGGACGGTGGCTGTCGCGCGCGGCCTGGGAGCGCGCGGTCTCCCGCGTCAGCGGCGAGATCGAGGCCTACGCGAACACCTATCCCGCGCGCTTCGGGATGGCGAAGGGCGATTTGAAGAGCGCGGTCAAAGCCGAGATCGATGGCGCCATATTCGACGCCGCGTTCGATGCGCTGCTGGCGCAGGGCTCGATCGAGCTGCGTGCCGAGCGGGTGCGGCCGGCGTCGCGCCCATGGGAGCCGCCGGCGCAGACCGTCGCCGCACTCGAGCGGATCGAGGCCGAGCTCGAGTCGGCGGGGCTGGCCGTGCCCGAGACCGCGGGTTGGCTGGCGCGGCTGGGCGCGGAGGGCCCCGAGGCGCTTTCCCTGGGCCTTTTCCTCGGCCGCCTCGCGCGCGTGAGCCAGGAGCTCACGTTCACCACGCGACAGCTCGAGGCGCTGCGTGCCAAGCTCGCGACGCACTTCGGCCGCAAGGGAACGCTCACCGTGGCCGAGTTCAAGGACCTGGCTCGAGTGAGCCGCAAGTACGCGGTGCCCCTGCTCGAGCATTCCGACCGCGTGGGCTGGACGGTGCGCTTAGGCGACGAGCGCAAGGCAGGGGGAAGGCTAGGAGCGTCCAACCCGTAGTCGTGTCGTCGTGAATTTGAGGCAGCCAGAAATACCGGGTCAGTGGCCCCGTCGAGCGCGAAGTCAACGCCACTGACGGTGGAGCTCGATGGTTTGGGGCGCTTCGACGGTATGGATTCACCCTTCGCGCCCCGGCTCATGCGGGGGTGGGCCGGCTGACCGACGAGGCTCGGGGAGCAAAGTAGGATAGGGCCATCCGCACGCGCCCCTCGAGCGTGGCGCCAGAGTTGGTCTCGCAGAGTGAAGCGGCTTTACGCGCCTCGTCGGCACGGAATCCGAGGCTCCTGAGCCATGGGATGACTTCGTTGGCTTGTTCCTCGGGTACAGGCCGCCGCACGCCGCGACTGCTCCCGCTTCTGCTGCATGAATCCGGCCCCGAACGTGCGCTCGGCGCCGTACTGATTGTGAGCCCGGCATCTGAGCCGCATGCGCTCGACGCTCGCCGTGCCGCCCCGAGCAACTTCGTCGATATGATCGAATTCTAGGAACTTACGTGCCTGACACCGGCGGCCGTCTTCGCTCACGAACGTGCACCGGCCCTGATCGCGCCGCCAGACGGCACGCTTGATCTCGGCGGGGACGTAACGTCCGGCGGCTCGCTTGTGGCCGTGGCTCGCCCGGGGCTTCTGAGTCGCCGCGATCTTGCGCTTCTCGAGCTGGCGAATCAGGGAGTCGAGCGCGCGCTCGAACACAGCTGGAATGTCTCCCGGCGGAATCTGGTGGCTCAGCAGCTCTTGCGCATAGCGCAGCTTGTCGTGCAGCTGCTGGCAGATGGTGAGCTGCAGAGAAAATCGCCGGGGAGCCAGTGGCGCCACCCGGGGTCGCTGGGCCGGGGGCTCGGCGGGTGCTGCCTCGGGCGATCCGGCAGCCGCTGCCTCAACTATCCCCGGGGATAGTTGTCCGGCCAGCACGGGAGGTTCGATCGCACGAATCCCGGTGAACATGTCCGGCCGAGGGAAGCGCTGCGCCAGCAGGACTTCGATTTCGGCCTTGGTCTTGTGGGTGGCGGCCGCCAAGAGCCCTTCGGCATTTTCCTCGGTGAGATAGGGCGCCAGCAGCACTACCGCGCTCAAGTGAAGCCGCCCCTCGGCCAACGCCGGGAAGATCGCCGGGACTTCCGTGCCGTACGGGCGACCAGGATGCGCTTGTAGGCCGCCTGCTCGCACAGCCGCAGCTCCTCGACGCAATAGGCGTACATCGACGGGAATCCGCCCGGCAGATAGAGCCGCCGTGCATCGGCCTCGGCAATATGGGCGAGCAGCTGGGCGGTAACCGTGCGCTCCCGAGCGACGAGCATTGAAAGATCGCGTATCAGAGTGTGATCGCTGAGATGTGACAGCAAGTAATTGCTCACGAAGAATTCCTCGTCGGGGGCGGGACGCCGAGGGCAGCGGCGAGACTCAAAGTCTTCTTGTAGCACACGCGAATTCGACGCTCGTTGCGCTCGCAGCAGGCACGATCGGGGGCCACCAACACTTTGATGCGGGGAAAGAGAGTTCGGGGCGCCGGCGCGCGACCTGCGCATGTTGCGAACACGCCGCATGAGCGACGGCGAGGCGCGCACTCTTTTGCCTCGCGCGCGCGTCAACAAGAATCTTCGCATTCTTGAACCCGATCGACGAGCCAGTCGCCACCCGCCGGTGAAAGGCCGTGGCCGGCGATCGAGAGACGGAGCGATGCAGCGATCCGGCATCGATTCCTCGGAACGCGGCCGCTACGTGCCCGAATCTGTCGCCAGCGCCTCGCGCGGGGGCTCGGCGGGGCGCACGATGAGCGTTTTTTCGTGGGTGCACAGGGCGAGCCCCGGTGGGCCCTTGCGTGGCTTGCGCACGTACTTCTTGCGGGTCACGATCACCGGCACCTTGCCCGCCGTGCGGGCCTGCGAGTAAAAGGCCGCCCACGCCGCGACCTCTTCCAGCGTGCGCTTCGATGGCTCGCTCTTCCCCTTGCCGCGCCGCAACACCACGTGCGATCCGGCCGCGCCGTGCACGTGGAGCCAGTAGTCCTCGGGCCGCGCGAGGCGGTGCGTCAAGTGGTCGTTGCCCTCGTTGCTGCGCCCGATCCACACGTCCCAGCCTTCGCGTGTCTTCAACCGCCGCGGGGTGAGACGCGCCGGCAGCCCATGATCCGTGGCGCGGCCAATGGCCGCGGGCCGCGCCCGCCCAGGAGAGCCCGGTGCACGCAGCACGGTCCGCAGGGCGGGCGGCAGTTTGGCGAGCGTCGTCTCGAGGTCAGGGTCGAGCTTCGGGTCGTCGGCGCGCGCACTGTCGCTCGCTCCTTCCTCGAGCGCCGCGACCCGAGCGAGCAGCACCGAGAGGGCGTGTGCCTGGGCCTCGGTCGCCGACAGGCGCGGCGGTATCTCCTTGAGCCCGCGGGTGGCCTTGGCGGCGCGCTTGAACAAGCGTGCCGCGTTCCCCTGAGGCGACAAGCGCGGGTCCAGCTCGATCGTCAAGCTGCGAGCCGGATCCGCGGGATCGGGAAGGACCACCCGCTCGGCTCGCGCCGGCACTTGGCGCAGGTAGGCCAGCAAGGCCTCCCCTTGCGCGCGCAGCTCCCCGGCCCGTCGCGCCTCGGTCAAATCGCCGCGCAGCGCCAGGACCTTGCGCGCGAGCCGCGCGTGGTAGCGCGCAAGCGCGCGGGCGATCTCGATACGGCGCTCGGGTGTGGCAGGAGGTTCGGCCATGGCACCACGCTAGACGGCGAGGCGCGAAACGGCAATGCGCGGACAGGGGGCGCGCTTGACGTCCGCTCGTGCCGGCGAGAGGCTCGCGGCATGTCGCTTTCCTGCCGTCATTGTGGGGCCGCGGTCACGCTCGGCGAGCCGATCGGGCGGGAGGCGACCTGCGCATCGTGCGGCAGTGACCTGCATGCCTGCTGGCAGTGCCGTCACTTCGATACGCGCTACAACAACTCGTGCCGCGAGACCATGGCGGATCCCGTGGAAGACAAGGACCGGCGCAACTTTTGCGAGTATTTCTCGTTCAGCCCTGGGGCCTTCCATGCCGGGACGAACGAGCGTCAGGCCACGGCCCGAGCCAAGCTCGAGGGGCTGTTCGGCCCGACGGCGCCGGGCGCCGCGCCACGGAGCGCCGGCGAAGCCCGCGCCAAGCTGGAATCCCTGTTTCGCAAGCCCCCGCTTGAGCCCGAGGAATAATCCCGCTCGGGCGAGCGGCCTGGGTCGGTTTTCCACACCGACGTGTGCACGAGCGGTGGGCGACGGCGGTCGCGAAGGGGTCTTCGAGACTCGGCGCGCAGCGCCGGAGAACGTCACTTCGTGGCCGAGTTCTTTGACCCGGAAACGCCGGTGACCTACCTTCAGCCGTCTTACGCGAGGAGGGTCGGGGATGATCCGCAGCATGACCGGGTATGGTTTCGCCGAGCTCGAGCGGGACGGCCAGCGGCTTTCCGCCGAGATCCGCTCGGTCAACCACCGGTTCTGCGAGGTTGCGATCCGGGCCCCCAAGCTGGTGAGCCTGTTCGAGGACCAGATGCGCCAGCTGATTCAGGATCGCTTTGCGCGCGGCAAGTTCAACCTCTCGATCTCGTGGGGCGGAGCCGGCGACTCGGGCGAAGTCCTCAAGGTGAACGACGTCGTGGCGGACCGTTACGTCAAGCTGCTCGATCAGCTTCGAGTCCGCTACCAGCTCGACCGTGGGCTCGATCTGTCCACGCTGGCCTCGCTCCCCGACGTGTTCTCGTGGGAGCACACTTCGCTCTCGGACGAGGAGACCTGGGGGTTGCTCAAGACGTTGATCGAGAAGGCGTGCGCGAGCCTCGACGGCATGAAGGTGCGCGAGGGCGACGCGCTGGCGCGCGATCTCCGCGCGCGGCTCGCGATCCTGAAGGGGCAGCTCGATCGCGTGGCCGAGCGAGCCCCGCTCAGGCCGCAGGAGGCGAAGGAACGGATGCTGGCCCGCATCAAGCCGCTGTTGGGGGAGGTCGAGCTCGATCCGATCCGAGTCGCCCAGGAGGTGGCGCTCCTCGCCGACCGCCTCGACTGCACCGAGGAGTGCGTGCGGCTCGCCGCCCACATCGACCAGTTCCGCTCGCTCATCGAAGGCCCCGAGATGGCCGGGCGCAAGCTCAACTTCTTGCTCCAGGAGATGAACCGTGAGGCGAACACGATCGGCTCCAAGTCGAGCGACGTCGAGACCGCGCACGCGGTGATCGTGATCAAGGAAGAGCTGGAGCGCCTGCGCGAGCAGGTGCAGAACGTGGAATGAGGGATGGGAATCCGGCATCGGGCGAGTCCACGACTCCGTTCGGGCTCGTGCCGGCCGGGTTCTTGCTCGTGGTCTCCGGGCCCTCGGGAGTGGGCAAGGGCACCCTCGTGGATCGGCTGCTGGCCGCGCGCCGCGAGTGCGTGCTCTCGATCTCCGACACCACGCGGCCGCGCCGTCCCGGTGAAACCGACGGCGTGCAGTACGGGTTCTTGAGTCGCGAGGAGTTCGAGCGACGCCGGGCGGCCGGGTGGTTTCTCGAGTGGGCGGAGGTGCACGGCCATCTCTACGGCACGCCCGCGGGGTTCGTCGAGCACGAGATCCGCGCGGGCCGGGTGGTGGTGCTCGAGGTGGATGTCCAGGGAGGTGCGAGCGTGCGGCGCGCGCAGCCGCAGGCAGTGTCGGTGTTCCTGTGTCCACCCTCGCTCGAAGCGCTTCGGCACCGACTCTTGGCGCGCCACACCGACCCGCCCGATGTGGTCGAGCGGAGGCTCGAGGACGCGCCGCGCGAGCTCGCCCAGTACCAGGAATACGATTACTTGATCCTCAACGACGATCGCGACCAGGCGACGGCCCGACTGGTGGCGATCGTGGACACCGAACGCGCCCGCGTGCGGCGCCTTGTCGCGGCGGATCTTAGGGCCCAGGACCCCCAAGGAGGAGTGCGAACCGCATGACCAAGCTGGCATCGTTGATCACGCCCCCCGGAATGAGCAAATACGAGCTGGCCATCGTGGCAGCCCGCGAGGCACGTCGTTTGAACGAGTGGTCGAAGCGTACCGGGGAGACGATCCCCGGCAAGGTGACCGTATTGGCCTTGGAGCGCACCCTGCACGGCGAGGTGGCCTACTCGTACGAGGACTAGGCAGGGTGCTGCGCGGACGGGTCGTTGTGGTGGGGGTTTCGGGTGGGATCGCCGCCTACAAGGCGTGCGAGCTGGTGCGCTGGCTCAAGCAGGAAGGAGCGGCGGTGATCGTCGTCATGACGCCGGCGGCGGTCGAGTTCGTCACGCCGCTCACGTTCCAGGCTCTGTCCGGCAACCCGGTGGTGCGGGACCTGTGGGGGGACCAGCGCCCACGGTTCGATCTTCCGCCCAAGGCGGCCCGCAAGGTGGGCGGAGCGGTCGAGCACGTGGACGTGGCCGAAGCCGCCGACTGCATCGTGATCGCTCCGGCGACCGCCGACCTGATGGCGCGGCTCGTGCATGGCGAGGCTCCGGACGCCGTGACGGCGATGGTGCTGGCCTCGCCGGCCCCGCTCGTCGTCTGCCCGGCGATGGACCTCGAGATGTGGCGCCAACCGGCGACGCAGGCCAACGTCGCCGCGTTGCGCTCGCGCGGCGCGAGCGTGGTTCCGCCCGAGACAGGTCCGTTGGCGTCGGGCCTGGTCGGGCCCGGGCGACTGGCCGGGCTCGAGGCGATCGCCGAAGCGGTCTCCCTGGCGACGCGGCGGCGCACCAGCCTCGCCGGGGTCAAGGTGCTGGTGGGCGCCGGCAGGACCGAGGAGCCGCTCGATCCCGTGCGCGTCCTCACCAACCGCTCGAGCGGGCGCATGGGCTTTGCGCTCGCGGCGGCGGCGCGCGACCGCGGGGCTTCGGTGACCCTGGTCGCGGGGGCCGCGAGCGTCGAGCCGCCCGATCGCGTGCGCCTGCTGTCGGCCGCGACCGCGAGCGAGATGGAACGGGCAATGCTGCGCGAGGCGCGCCGCGCGGACGTGGTGCTCATGGCGGCCGCAGTCGCCGACTACCGGCCGGCCCGACCCCAGCGCGGAAAGATCGAACGCGGCGAAGGTCCGATGACGCTCGAGCTGATGCCGAACCGCGACATTCTGGCCTCGATTGGTCGGCGCCGCCGCGCCGGTCAGGTGCTGGTCGGCTTCGCCCTCGAGACCCAACCGGGTCCGGCCCGTGCGCGCCGCAAGCTGGTCGAGAAGCGCCTCGACCTGGTGGTGCTCAACTCGCCGCGTGACGGTCTTGCCGGCGACACGAATCGGGTCACGCTGGTCGAGCGGCGGCAGAGCAAAAAGCTACCCACGCTCGCCAAGCGGGAGGTCGCCGAGCGGATCCTCGATCGGGTGGGCGAGCTGCTCCCGCGCCGCTCGGGCGCCGGGCCCAAGGCGCGGGCCGCAACCGGCAACCGGGCATGAGCGAGCGGGACTCGCGCACGGAGGCGGCGAGCATCGTCCGCTCTTTGAGAAGGGTTCTCGAGCGCGCGGCCGCGGCCTCCCATGGGGAGCTGCTCTGGGCGAGCGCCCGCGTTGCCGCGGAACGGCCCGCCGCTCCGTCCGGCCCCGCCCGGAGCAGGCCGGCGGCCACGGGCACGCACGTGCCCCTCGATCCTAACGCCCTTCCCGTCCCTGCCGCGGCGCCGGACGTCGACCTGTTCGGCGTCCCGACCCGTCGTGCGGCCGACCCCGAGCCCGTTCCCGATCTTCCGTCGCTGCCCACGATCGTGCCGTCCCATCCCGGGGGGGTGGCCCGCGCCGGGATCGCCCGCGAAGCGAGCGGGGTGCTCGAGGTGGTGGGCGCCGAGGTGCGCGGCTGTACCAAATGCGGCCTGTGCGAGACGCGCATCAAGGCGGTTCCCGGCGTCGGGTCGGCCGAGAGCGGCATCGTGTTCGTGGGCGAAGCCCCGGGGGCGGAAGAAGACGCGCGCGGCGAACCCTTCGTCGGGCGTGCCGGGCAACTGCTCACGCGCATCATCCAGGCGATGGACGACGCGCGGCTCATCCCCGGGGTGGCCCTGTCGCGCGAGACCGTGTACATCTGCAACGTGCTCAAGTGCCGGCCGCCCGAGAACCGGAATCCGCTGCCGCACGAGATCGAGACCTGCTCCCCGTACCTCACGCGCCAGCTCGAGGCGCTGCGCCCACGGATCATCTGCTGCCTCGGCAAGTTCGCCGCCGAGCTGCTGGTGGGGGCGAAAGGCACGATCGGCGGGATGCGCGGGAAGGTCTACCGTTATCGGGGCGCGAAGCTGATCGTGACGTACCATCCCGCCGCCTGCCTGCGGAACCCAGCCTACAAGCGGCCGGTGTGGGAGGATATGCAACTCCTTGCCCGCGAATACCTCGACCAAGGGCCGCAGTGAGGACAGAGCCATGACGGACACCTGGCGGAGCGCCAGCGCGGAGATCGCGAGCGAGGCGCGGCTGCCACCGCAAGACGTCGATGCCGAGCGCTCAGTGCTGGCCGCGATGATGCTCGGCAACGAGGCGGTGGGACGGGCCCTGGAGATGATCGACGCGTCGGTATTCTACCGCGTTGCCCATCAGAAGATCTTCGACGCCCTGGTGGGGATCTACAACCGCAACGAAAAGACCGACCTCATCACGGTCGCCGAAGAGCTGCGCAAGCGCAACGATCTCGAAGCGGTCGGGGGACGCGCCGCGATCGCCCACATCCTCGAGTCCGCCACCACCGCCGCGAACCTCGAGGAACACGTTCGGATCGTCCATGCCAAGTCGGTGCTGCGGGGCCTGATCAAGGCGTCCACCGAGATCCAGCAGGAGTCGTACGCCGCCAGCGACGAGGTCGGCGAGATCCTCGACCGCGCCGAGCAGCGGATCTTCGCCATCACCGACGCTCGGGTGCGCCAGGGCTTCCTGCCCTTGAAGGAGCTGCTCAAGTCGGCCTTCGAGCACATCCAGCGGCTCTACGAGCGCAAGGCTCTCGTCACCGGCGTGACCTCGGGATACGAGGACCTCGACCGGCTCACCGCCGGGTTCCAGCCCGGAGACTTGATCATCGTCGCCGGCCGGCCATCGATGGGGAAGTCGAGCCTGGCCGTGAACATGGTCGAGAACGCCGCCATTCCACGCGAGCCCGGGCGCCCACCCGTGCCGGCGGCGATCTTCTCGCTCGAGATGAGCAAGGAGCAGCTGGTGCTGCGCTTGCTGTGCTCGCAGAGCGAGGTGGCGCTCCACAAGGTGCGCAACGGGTTCTTGAGCCACGAAGACTGGCCGCGTCTCACGACCGGCGCGGGGCTGCTCACCCAGGCGCCGATCATGATCGACGACTCGCCGTCGCCCACCGTGCTCGAGCTGCGCGCCAAGTGCCGCCGGCTCAAGGCCGAGGGGAAGCTGGGGCTGGTCGTGATCGACTACCTGCAGCTGATCCGCACCGCCGGCCGGGTCGAGAACCGGGTGCAAGAGATCTCGCAGATCACCCGCAGCTTGAAGGCGCTCGCCAAGGAGCTCAACGTGCCGATCATCGCGCTGTCGCAGCTCTCCCGGGCGGTCGAGCAGCGCGGCGCGGACAAGCGGCCCCAGCTCTCCGACCTGCGGGACTCGGGGTCGGTCGAGCAGGACTCCGACGTGGTGATGTTCGTGTACCGCGAGGAGTACTACAAGCCGGACGACCCGGCCCTGCGCGGCAAGGCGACCATCATCCTGGCCAAGCAGCGCAACGGGCCGACCGCGGACGTCGGGCTCACGTTCCTGCGCGAGTTCACCAAGTTCGTGCCCTACAGCCCCTTGATGCCCGGCGAAGCGGAGCCCGACTTCTAGTGTCCCGAGTCCGCTGAGTCATGCAGGAGGATCTGGCACTACGCGGCGCTCGCTACTTGCGGCGCCGCGCCTTCGACTGGATCGCCGAGGTGGGACGCGTGACGCTGCTGATCGGCGAACTGTTCCGCTTCCTCGCCCCGGGGCTGCGCTCGTTCGGGCTGGTCATCCAGCAGATGGGTTCGATTGGCGTCGGCTCGCTGTGGTTGGTGGTGGTCGTGAGCCTGTTCACCGGCGCGGTCGCCGCGGTGCAGGCGGCCTACCAGTTCTCGACCGTGGTGCCGCTCAAGTTCCTCGGCGCGGTGATCCTGCGCTCGGTGATCATCGAGCTCGGGCCCGTGCTCACCGGGCTCGTGGTGGGTGGACGTGTCGGAGCATCGATCGCCGCCGAGCTGGGGACCATGAAGGTGACCGAGCAAATCGACGCGCTGCGGGCCATGGCGATCCATCCGGTTCGCTACCTGGTGGTGCCGCGCGTCGTGGCCTCGATCGTGATGTTGCCGATCATGGTGGTGTTCGCCAACGCGATCGCCATCTTCGGCGGCTTCGTGGTCGCCGTGACCAGCATCGGGGTGAGCGCCCACACCTACGTGATCGGCCTCAAGCAGTTCTTCTACCTCAAGGACCTCTACTCGGGGCTGCTCAAGGCGTTTTTCTTCGGCGGCATCATCGGCACCATGGGCTGCCACTACGGGTTCGCCACCGAGGGCGGCGCCGAGGGCGTGGGCCTCGCCACCACCCGGGCGGTGGTGGCTTCCTGCGTGCTGATCCTGATCAGCGACTACGTGCTCGCGCACATGCTGTTTCGCTTCATCTTCGCCTCATGATCCGGATCCGTGGGCTCACCAAGCGTCTCGGCACCAAGCAGGTGCTCGATGGCGTCGATCTCGACATCGGCAAGGGAGAGAGCGTCGTGGTGATGGGGCGCAGCGGCACCGGCAAGAGCGTGCTTCTCAAGCACGTGATTGGCCTGATGACGCCCGACCAGGGCTCGATCGAGATCGACGGCCAAGAGATCGTGGGCCTGAAGGAGCACGACCTCGACGAGGTGCGCAAGCGCTTCGGCATGCTGTTCCAGGGCGCGGCGCTGTTCGATTCGCTCACCGTCGGCGAGAACGTCGGGCTGGCGCTGCGCGAGCACCAGCGCCTCGATGAGCGCGAGGTGCGCCGTCGGGTGGCCGAGCGGCTGGAGTGGGTGGGGCTGAGCGGGGTGGAAGACATGAAGCCGGCCTCGCTGTCGGGGGGAATGCGCAAGCGGGTCGGCCTGGCCCGGGCGATCGCGATGGACCCCCAGGTCATCCTCTACGATGAGCCGACGACCGGCCTGGACCCGATCATGGCGGACGTGATCGACCAGCTGATCCGCGGCTTGCAGCGCCGGCTCGGCGTGACCACCGTGGTCGTGACCCACGACCTGGTCAGCGCATACAAGCTGGCCGACCGGATCGCCATGCTGCACGACGGCAAGGTGGTGTTCACCGGGACCGTGGACGAAACGCGCCACACCCAGGATCCCCTGGTCCGTCAGTTCGTCCAGGGCTCGAGCCAGGGTCCGATCGCGGTATGAGCCGGCCACGGAAGCGGCCGGGCGATCGCGACTCGAACGCGACAACGAAGGGAGCGTGACGTTGAGTCGTCGGACGGAGATCCAGGTCGGCATCACGGTGCTGGTCGCCCTCGGCATCCTGCTGTGGGGGGTGACCTGGCTCAAGGAGTTCTCGATCAACCGGCGGATCAAGGTGTGGCACGTGATGTTCGCCCAGACCGGTGGGCTGGGAGCGAGCGACGAGGTGCAGGTCAACGGCATCCGCAAGGGATCGGTGCAGGGGATGCGTCTGGTCGGCGACGAGGTGGTCGTCGATCTCGCCCTGGCCTCGGACGTGGCCTTGACGCGTGACTCGCGGGTGGCGATCCGCAACGTGGGCCTCATGGGCGAGAAGGTGATCGCGGTCGATCTCAAGACCACCGGGGGTGACTACGCGACCGCCGACACGATCCAGGGCGTCTACGAGAAGGGCGTGCCCGAGGTGATGGCCGAGCTGGGCGGATCACTGGGGGCGATCGCCACCATCACCGACCGGCTCCAGTCGGTGGCCGACGTGCTGGCCCGCAACGGCGACTTCGCGGCTTCGCTCAAGAACTTCAGGCTGACCAGCGAGGAGCTGCGCGACGCGGTGCACGAGAATCGCGCCTCGCTGCGGGTCACGATCGCAAACTTCTCGGCCGCGGCTCGCACCGCCAAAGGACTGACGACGGACCGCGAGGCGGAGCTGCGGCACGCGCTCGACCAGTTTTCACAGGCGGCCGAGAACATGAATCGGCTCTCGACGCGGCTGGACTCGCTGCGCACCTCGTTGCAGACCGTGACCTCCAAGGTGGAGCGCGGCGAGGGCACGCTCGGCCGCCTGGTGAACGACGACAAGCTCTACGCGGAGATCAACACCACGGTGAAGTCGCTCAAGGTCCTGATCGAGGACATCAAAGCGCATCCCAAGAAGTACCTGAAGATCGGACTCTTCTAGTCGACGGACCACCGGAGTCGGCAATGGCGAGATCCAGCCGGTCCCATTTCTTCTGTTCGGCCTGCGGCAACGAGGAGCCGCGCTGGTTCGGGCGCTGTGCCTCGTGTGGCGCCTGGAACAGCGCCACCGAGGCTCCGCCCGCGGCGCGCGCATCCGCCCGCTCGGGGGCCACGACCGCGCGCTGGACCCGCGCCGCCGAGCGGCGGCCGCAGGCGCTCGCCGAAGTCGAGTCGGGTCTCGTGGGACGCACCGCGACCGGGCTCGGCGAGCTCGACCGGGTGTTGGGCGGCGGTCTGGTGCCGGGCTCGTTGCTGCTCGTCGGGGGCGATCCCGGCATCGGCAAGAGCACGCTGGTTCTGCAGATGGCGATGGCGCTCGCCACCACCGGCCGGCGATCTGGCCGACCGGCTCGGCGAGGTTGCACCCTCGCTCGTGGTGTTCTGCGAGACCGACCTCGAGCGAGTGCTCGCCGCCGCCGCCGATCTCGCCCCCGAGGTGGTCGTGGCGGACTCGATCCAGACCTTGGCCCGCCCGGACCTCGAGGGTGGCCCGGGCAGCGTCACCCAGATTCGCGAATGCGGGCTCGCGCTGCTCCACTTGGCGAAGGGCCGCCGCACCACCGTGCTGCTGGTCGGGCACGTCACCAAGGAAGGGGCGGTGGCGGGCCCCCGCGTGCTCGAGCACATGGTCGACGCGGTGCTCTACCTCGAGGGAGAGCGTTACCAGCACTACCGGATCTTGCGAGCCGCCAAGAATCGCTTCGGCTCGACCCACGAGTTGGGGGTGTTCGAGATGACCGAGCACGGTCTCGAGGAGGTTCCCAATCCCAGCGAAGCGTTCCTCGCCCGGCCGGCCGGCGATCTCAGGCGCGCGGAGCCGGGGGCGGCGGTGGTGGCGAGCCTCGAGGGCTCCCGCCCGTTGCTGGTCGAGGTGCAGGCCCTGGTCTCGACCTCCTTCTATGGCACGCCGCAGCGCGTGACCAGCGGCTTCGATCCGCGCCGGTTGGCCGTGCTCATCGCGGTGCTCGAGCGGCGCGTGGGCTTGAAGCTCGGGCGCCACGTCGTGTTCGTTTCGGTCACCGCTGGCCTGTCGCTCGAGGAACCCGGGACCGACCTCGGCGTGGCCTTGGCGGTGGCCTCGTCGTTCCGCAGCCGGCCGGTGGCGCACGGCACGCTGGCGGTGGGCGAGGTGAGCCTGTCGGGCGAGCTGCGCCGCGTGGCGCGGCTCGAGGAACGCCTGCGCGAGGCGCGGCGCCTCGGCTTCGCGCGGGCCGGTGTGCCGGCCGCGCAGGCGCGCGAGGTCAAGGAGGCGGGGCTCGAGGTGATTCCCCTCGGCACGCTGCGCGACGCCGCCGAGCAGCTGCTCGGTGCCAAGAGCGGCAGGACCGCCGAGCGGATCGGGCCATGAGCGTGGCGTTCGGTGGCCGCGAGGGCGCGCGCTCGTGAGCGTGTTCGCGATCCTGCTCTGCGGAGGACGGGGCCAGCGGCTGGGGCTCGCGGCCGGCAAGGCCCTGGCTCCGCTGGCGGGGCGCCCGCTCTTCGCCTGGAGCCTCGATACCCTGCAGACGTGCAGCGTGGTCGACGGGATCGTGGTGGTCGGGCCGAGAGAGGCGCTCCAGGCCGAGCTCGCGCGCTGTGGGCTCTCGAGCCAGCGGGTCGTCGGTTGGCCGGAAGGCGGACCGCGGCGTCAGGACTCGGTCGCGCGCGGCCTCGAGGCGCTGCCCGAGGAATGCACGGTGGTGGTGGTCCATGACTGCGCGCGGGCCCTCGCGAGCCGTGCCCTGGTGGCCCGCGTGGTCGCGGACGCTCTCGCCTACGGGGCGGCGATCGCGGCGGTGCCGGTGACCGACACGCTCAAGCGGGGCCGCCTCGAGTTCGTCGAGGACACGGTGCCGCGCGCCGAGCTGTGGTCGGCCCAGACACCGCAAGTGTTCCGTCGCGACTGGCTCGTGGCGGCCCATCGGCAGGCGCGCCGCGAGGCGACCGACGACGCCGCGCTGGTCGAATCGCTCGGGCACCGCGTGCGGCTCACGCCGGGCGAGACGTTCAATTGCAAGATCACCACGCTCGAGGACCTGGAGCTGGCCGAGGCGTGGCTGACCCGTGGCTCCGTGAGGCGCTGACATGCCGCTACGCGTCGGGATCGGTTACGACGTTCACCGCAAGGCCGCGCACCGCCGACTGATCCTCGGCGGGGTGAGCTTCGACGTCCCGTGGGGGCTCGAGGGCCACAGCGACGCCGACGTGCTGAGCCACGCGATCGGGGACGCCCTGCTCGGGGCGGCCTCGCTCGGCGATCTGGGGCGCCATTTCCCGCCGGGCGATCCGCGCTGGAAGGACGCCTCGAGCCTTCAGCTGCTCTCGCTCATCCGGGCGATGGTCGACGGGGCGGGGGCCTCGGTCGTCAACGTGGATGCCACGGTGGTGGCCGAGGAACCTCAGCTTTCCGCCCAGGCTCGAGAGATGTGCGCCAACGTCGCGCACGCTCTTAGAATCGATCGCTCTCTGGTATCGATCAAGGCGACGACCCACGAGCGGCTGGGAGCCTTGGGCCGCGGCGAGGGGATCGCCGCCTGGGCGGTGGCGCTGATCGAGACCCGCTGATCCCTCCACCTGCCGGCGCTCGAGGGCCCAGGCTTGATCCACGTGCTCCGCGCGATCTGCTAGCCTCGCACGGCCCATGTCCTCTCGCCCCGATTCCGACGTTCGCGTGCGTTTTGCCCCGAGCCCGACCGGCTGGCTCCACGTCGGCGGGGCCCGCACCGCCTATTTCAATTGGCTGTTCGCGCGCCAGCACGGTGGCCGCTTCGTCGTGCGGATCGAGGATACCGACGTCGCCCGCTCGACCGACGAGAGTGAGAAGGGGGTGCTCGACGATCTCGCGTGGCTCGGCCTCGACCATGACGAGGGCCCCGACCGCGGTGGCCCGCTCGGGCCGTATCGCCAGAGTGAGCGTCTGGACCTGTACCGCGAGCGCGCCGACTGGCTGGTGGCGCAGGGCCTGGCCTATCCCTGCTTCTGCACCGATGCCGAGCTCGAGCTGCGGCGCGCCGCGGCGCGCGCCGCCGGGCGTCCCCCGCACTACGACGGCACGTGCCGCGGTCTCTCCCTCGACGAGCGCGCGGGACTGGCGCGCGCGGGGCGGCCGGCGAGCATCCGCTTCCGGGTCGAGCCCGAGGACTGGACGCTGGAGGACGCGGTGCGTGGCACGGTGCGGTTCCCGGCGGGGATGGTGGGCGACTTCGTGCTGCTTCGCTCCTCGGGGTTGCCGACCTACAACTTCGCATGCGTCGTGGACGACGCCGGGATGCGCATCTCGCACGTGATCCGCGCCGAGGAGCACCTGCCCAACACGGCGCGGCAGCTCATGCTGTACCGGGCGGTGGCGGTGGCGCCGCCGCGCTTCGCCCACGTGCCGCTGATCCTGAACTCGGACCGCTCCAAGATGAGCAAGCGGTCGGGAGAGGTGGCGGTGGCGGTCGGCGATTGGCGCCGCGCGGGCTACGTGCCCGACGCGTTGCTCAGCTACCTGGCGCTGCTGGGCTTTCATCCCGGCGACGATCGGGAGATTCTCTCGCGCGCCGAGATGCTCGAGTCCTTCACGCTCGAGCGCGTCGGCCGGAGCGGCTCGGTGTTCGACCCCGCCAAGCTCGGCTGGGTGAACGCGCACTATCTGCACCACGCGAGCGGCGAGCAGCTCGAGGCCTGGGGCGCCGCCTTCCTGCCTCGGGCCCTGGCCTCCGTGGAGCCCGCACGCCGGGCGGCGCTGCTCCAGGGCGTGCGCGGCAACCTCGCCACGCTCGCGGATCTGCCGAGCGAGCTCGGGCCCTTCGTCGAGGAAACGGTGACCCTGGATCCCGACGCGAGGGCCGCACTCGAGCCGGAGACGGCACGCACGCTGTGCGGAACGCTCGCCGTGGAGCTGGAAGGCCTTGCGCAGTGGAGCGGGGACGCGGTTAAATCCGCGATTCAGTCCGTCGGCCGGCGGCTCGCGCTCAAGGGCAGCGCACTCTTCCAGCCGGTGCGCGCCGCTCTCACCGGCCGCGTGCATGGCCCCGAGCTTCCGCTGGTGGCCGAGTTGGTCGGCCGCGACCGCTGTGTGGCACGGCTCCGTAACGCGTCGAGGAGGTCCCCGGGGTGAGAGTGGCAGTGCTGATGGGAGGCCGTTCGTCGGAGCGCGAGATCTCGCTCCGTACCGGGCGTGGGATCGCCGAGGCGCTGCGGAACCTGGGTCACGAGGTGGTGGCGATCGACGCGGCGGACGGGCGGCGGCTGCCGCCCGGCGACGAAGAGCGCCAGGCGCTCGCGGCGGTTCTCGACCCTTCCGACGAAGTGGCGCTGGCCCGCCCCGAGACCCTGAGGGACGCCGAGGTGGTGCTGATCGCGCTTCACGGCTCGTCGGGGGAGAACGGCACGCTGCAGGCACTGCTGGATCTGGCGGGCAAGCCCTACTCGGGCTCGGGGATGCTGGCGAGCGCTCTGGCGATGAACAAGGCGGTCTCCAAACGGATCTTCGAGCAGGCTGGAATCCCCACGCCGGCATGGCAGCTCGTCTCGGCCGACGCTCCCGCAACCGCGGTGGACGCGAGTGCGCTGAGCGGCTACCCGCTGGTGGTGAAGCCCAACGAGGAAGGTTCGAGCGTCGGGCTCACCGTGGTTCGGGGCGAGGGCGAGCTGCCAGGCGCGCTGCGACTCGCGGCCGAGTTCGGGTCCGAAACCCTGGTCGAGCGCTACATCGAGGGGCGCGAGCTGACGGTGGCTCTGCTCGGGGATCGGCCTCTGCCGATCGTCGAGATCCGTCCGAGGAGCGGGCTCTACGACTACGAATCCAAGTACACGGTGGGCCACAGCGAGTACTCCTGCCCCGCCGACCTGCCCGAGCCACTCGCGGGGCGCGTTCGCGAGCTGGGCCGCGCCGCCGCGTCGGTG
>VBOY01000151.1 GCA_005893295.1 Candidatus Eiseniibacteriota bacterium
GGAGGGTCAGCATCCATGGGAAAGTTCGGAAACGGTCTCGGTAGGGGAATCGGGGTCGCGCTGCTCGCGCTTACTGCCCTGTGCCCGATCTCCCGCAGTGACGAGGCCGAAGCAGCGGGGCGAGGGGCATGGCTGGGCGTCACCACGCGGCGCCTGAGCGACGACTGGCGGGAACGTAACGGGTACTGGTCCGTTGGGGTGATGGTGGTCCAGGTTGCACCCGGGAGCTCCGCCGACCAGGCTGGCATCGGACCGGGTGACGTATTGGTGAGCATCGACGATCGTTCGCTGCGGGATCCCGGCGACTTGACCGAGGCGGAGCGCGGCATGGAGCCAGGCCGCGCGGTGGGGGTGGTGATAGCCCGGGACGGGGGCCGCATGATCAAGATCTTCAACGTGGAGCCCGACCGGCTTGGGGAGACGGCGGGCGAGGGCACGGAGAGCCGAGCCGATGAAGTCGTGCCGGCACCGGCTGCGATCGGCCAGGAACCCGGTGCCGCGGCCCTCGAACCGGTGGCCAAGCCGCAGCCGAAGCCCGCCAAGGCCGAGCGCGGCGCTACGACCGAGCTCGGGGTGCGCTGCGAGACTCTTAACCCGGACCTGGCTGCGGCACTGGGCGCCCCAGAAGGCCGTGGGGTCCTGGTCCTCGAGGTCAAGGGTGGGAGCCCCGCAGATCGGGCCGGGATCCGGCCCGGGGACGTCATCTCCCAGGTCGGTGACCAGGCGGTGGAAGACGTTGGTCGCCTGGAACGGGACCTAGCGGCCGCGCGCACCCCGGTCTCGATCAAGACGCTGCGACGCGGGACCGCACAGGAAGTGGTGGCCGAGTTGGAGGGACACCCCGCGCCTGAGCGACCCGGCGAGCCCGGGGGGTCAGTGGAACTCGGTGGCGAAGGGTGGCGAGATCGGCTCCTCATCGAGCTGCGGGACGACGTCCGGAGCCTTCGGGCGGAGGTTCAAAAGCTTCGCGAAGAGCTCGCCAATCGGGGGTCGGTAGGTCGGCAGCCGTAATCCAGTGGTGGCCGTCCCGTTCGGCCGGCCGGGACGGCCATTGTCCTCAGGCTTCGACTAGGAGTGGAAGATGAACGCAAATTGCTCAACGGCCGTACCCGCCGGAGCCTCGGCTCCGCCGTAAGTCTTGCCGTCGATATGGTAGACACCCACCACGTGAAACTCGAACTCTCCAGTCAGCGCGCAGCCAGCAATGTTACCGAAGACGGAGAGCGGTCCACTCGGCGTGATGGCCGATATCGACCCGGTACGATCCGCCCGCGCTAGGAACGAGCTATGGCTCCCATCGCTCGAACCCAGAGCCCCCAGCCCGATCAGATTGCTAAAGGTTCCGTCGAAGCCCGGAGCCTTGAACGTCAGCAGCTTGATCGAATAGACGCCGTTCGGGATGAGTCCGGTTAGTTCCTGCACGACGTGAGTACCTTTGTGGACGCACTTGAACGAAGCCTGGTCTTGGACGGCGTTGAATTCGGCCAACGTCACCTGGTGACCGTCAGGGGCGAGGATCGGGTTGTGCGCGCGCGATTCGAAGAGAAGCGTGGAGCCGCCCGTGGGTGTCCCGCCTGCCGCATCCAGAATGAAGAATGGAACGTGGACGACTTGCGAGTTCCGGACCGGGGCAGCTTCGGAACTCCCAAGCCGTGCTTCCGTCGCTGAGCGAAGGTCATTCGACATCTCGGGGCGTGTGGCCCCAGCAAGACGGGCGCTAGGTTGGAGCGGTGTTCCCTTGGCGCAGCCGGCGAGGATGAGCGCGGATGTCACGAGGACAACAGTGGCCGGCCGCATATTGGAGCCCTCCTGGAGAAGTCAAGCGAGTCGTCGGTGAGGGCGGTGCGGAGCCCCTGAAGCTCAGCCCGTTGGGAGGAAGGCTACAGGGGCCAGCGGCCCTGCTACAAGGAGTCTTCGAGCACTCCGACCGGTGGTTCGGTTGTACCAGCTCGCCGACCGCTACCGCTGGTTGTCCCCCCTGCTGCAACCGGTTGACCCATTCGAGCGCCCTCGGCGGAAATACAAACGGCCCGACGGTAGTTGTCGGGCCGTTTCGTGTTGGAGCCAGCGACTCACATGTGTTTGTGAGCTGCCGCCAGCTGCGCCGCGGTCATCTTCGAGATCTTGTACGCGTGTGCTTGCGCGCGCACATCCTCTGGCACCATGGCGAGCGCCGCATTCTCGTCTGCCGCGCGGACGATGCGATAGCCGGTGTGGTTGCCGGCCGCGCAGCCCCAATCCCACGCTCCGAGATCCTTCGACTTGTTCACCTCATCCATGACGTTGAGGCATTCCTCCGGCGTGTGCGGCGACTCGATCAGAAACATGGCGAGCGCCGGCTTCGCCGCCGCGGCATGTCCGGCCTTCTTTGCGGTGGTGCCCTGGGCAAGCGCACCGGCACCGATGAGGAGTATTGCCAGACAGCTAATTGCCAGCAGCGTGTTGCGCTTCATAAGTCCTCCTCTACTCGTTGTGGTCGGCTAACTCGGCGAGTTCAATTACGGCCGAAGCCTAGCGCGCGTGACGACAGAACGGCAAGAGGTTCATCAGCAGCGACCACCGCCGGCGTAATGCCACGTGGGTCCGTCACGATGAGGTCCACACGCCCGAGCCGCCTAAGAGCGCCCGCCGTCTTACAACAGACCGTGAGCGGCACGTCCCGCTGCACGACCTGCCCACGGCCATCGTCGAAGGCCTCCTCCTCGCCGATGTAAATCACGGTCTCTCCCGCAAACACGCACGGCGCAGTTGCGCGGGGATCCCCTGCTCGCAGATCGGATCCGACAGCACATCTGGCCCCTTGGAAAGTCAGGAGAGCTGGACGACAGTATCTGAGGCGACGGAGAGCTGGAGACGCGCACAGCGGCCCTGTCGGCCGGAAGCGGCAGCGTGCCAGCGACTGTGGGTGGCGCGAACAAGGCCGCGAGGGAGATCGCGGTGAGTATCCTCGCTGGTGGCAGCAGGGCGTTCCCTCCTGGAGCGTTGACTCGCCAACCAGCCGTATCTCCGTCGCGCAGCAGTCACACCGCGGGCCACACGACTCTCGGTGGGATCACCGGAGCACGGCGCGCTGACCACCATGTCGCATGACACCGACCCGCAGGAGCTAGGCCTGGAGCCCGGCTACCTGCCGCCCGATCTCGACGAGCCACCTCCGGTGGAGCTGTGGTCGGCGGTCGGCGACATCCTGCCGTGGGGCACCGTGCTACTCCTTCTCTCATGGGCCGCAGTCTTCGCGGCGATCGCGTTCCGGCGGGAGATCGGGGATCCGTCGGCGCTCTTCGCCTGGGGGGCGAGCGCCCCTGGGTTGGGCATGACCGAAACCGCGTGGCGCTTGCTGGCCTCGACCTTCGTGCACGCCGGGGCGGCCCACGTCTTGTTCAACGCGACGACCATGCTCATCTTCGGTCCGGCGGTGGAGCGAATCTTCGGCCGCTGGGGCTTTTGGGTGATCTATGCCGCAGGCGGCAGCGGCGCGTCGCTCGCGAGCCTGGCGTGGCGCGCCGGGCACGACGGGGGGCTCAGCATCAGCGTCGGCGCCTCGGGAGCCATATTCGCCCTCGGCGGGGCGCTGCTCGCGAGCGCCTATCGCCTGCGACACCGACTCGCCCCGGG
>VBOY01000062.1 GCA_005893295.1 Candidatus Eiseniibacteriota bacterium
CAGCGCGCTCAACATGGCGAAGAACCGGCGGGTGGAGTTCGTGGTGAAGAACCCGTCGGTGCTGAAGCACGAGGTGGAGCGGCGGCAGCTGCTGAAGAAGGAAGCGCCGGCGCCGCGCCCGGCGCCCTCGGACACGCTCCGGATGCCGGCGCCCTCGGACACGTTGAAGACCACGCCCGCTCCGCCCGACACCAGCCAATAGCGAGAACCGAGTGGAAAGGCGGTTCGAAAGGCGCGGGCCGCGCAATCGAGCCCGCGCCTTCGTGCCGAGGAGGCAACGGTGAAACCACCGCTCGGGGGCGCCCGCTGGGTCCGTCAGGTGCGCCGCGATTGGAACCGCGCCGCCACCGCATGGGAGCGCTGGGAGACCCAGGTGCTCCATTCCCTGGCCGCGGTCGATCCGGCGCTGTTGCGCGCCCTGGCGCTGCGTCCGGGTCAGCGCGTGCTCGATTTCGGATGCGGGAGCGGCGAACCGGCGCTCGCGATCGCCGAGCTCGTGCTCCCGCGCGGCTCGGTGCTCGGCATCGACATCGCGCAGCCAATGCTGGCGATCGCCAGGCGACGGGCGAGGCTGCGTGGCATCCGCAACGTGCGGTTCCGTCGCGGCGACATCGCGCGCGGCCTCGCCGGACGGTTCGACCGCGCGGTGTCGAGGTACGGGCTCATGTTCGTGGAGGACGTGCCGCTCGCCCTCACCAGGGTAAGGCGCTGCCTCATGCCCGGGGGCAGGCTGGCGCTGGCGGTGTGGGGCCCGCTCGCCAGGAATCCGTTGTTCCAGGTTCGCGCCGAGGCGGTGCGCCCGTTCCTGAAGGAGCCCCCACCCGACCCGGAACGGGTGCCGCATCCCTTAAGGCTCGCGCGCCCTGGCTTGCTGCCCCGCCTGATGCGAGAGGCGGGATTCCGGAGCGTGGTGGTCCGGGGCGTGCGAGCGCCCTTCGTCTACCGCGACGCGGACGACTACGTCGGCTTCAACCTCGGCGTGCCGGGCCCGCTCCAGGACCTCGAGCGCTCGCTGTCGCGACGCGGTCGCCTCGAGCTCCGGCGGCGGCTCGCCCGTGGGGTCGGCCGCTATCGAAACGGTGCGGTGCTGCGGGTTCCCGGGCTGGCCTGGGTGGTGGTCGGGCGGCGTTAAGCCACCCCTGCACGCGGCCCCGCTTTGCGGTAGTCTCGCGTTGGCCTCGGAGACCCATCGTGACCACGACCGCCGGCACCTTGAGCGCCGCCGACCTGGAGGAAATGGTCCAGGTACGGCGCGACCTGCATGCGCATCCGGAGACCGCCTTCGAAGAAGTGCGAACGTCGGCCTTGGTGGCGGAGCGCCTGCGGGCCCTGGGGCTCAGCGTCAAGACCGGTGTGGGCGGCACCGGCGTCGTGGCCACCCTGCGTGGCGGCAGCCCGGGCAAGACGGTGCTGTTGCGCGCCGACATGGACGCCCTGCCGATCCAGGAGGAGAACGACGTGCCGTATCGTTCGCGGCACGACGGCAAGATGCACGCGTGCGGGCACGACTGCCACACCTCGATCCTGCTCGCCGTGTCCCAAAAGCTCGGCCGTGACACGTCCTGGAAGGGAACGGCCAGGCTCTGCTTCCAGCCCGCCGAGGAGGTCGGGGCCGGAGCCGACGCGATGATCCGCGACGGCGTGCTCGAGGATCCCACGCCCGACGCCGCCTTCGGGCTCCACGTGTGGCAGGACCTCGATCTCGGCAAGGTCGGCGTCACTCCGGGGCCGTTCATGGCGGCGGTGGACGAGTTCACGGTCGCCGTGACGGGCAAGGGCTCGCATGCCGCCATGCCGCACCTAGGGACCGATCCCATCGTCTGCCTGGCCCAGATGGTAACCGCGCTCCAGACCATCGCCAGCCGTAGCACGGATCCCTTCCAGCAGGTGGTTGTGAGCGTGACCCAGATCTCGGCGGGCACGGCGTTCAACATCCTTCCCCCGAACGCATCGATGAACGGCACGGTGCGCGTGTTCGAGCGGACGCTGTGGGAGTCGCTGCCGGGGCGCTTCGAGCGCATCGTGCAGGGCGTCGCCCATGCGCTCGGCTGCACCGCCGAGATCCGCTACGAGCGGCACAACCGCCCCACCACCAACGACCCGGCGATGACCGCGATCGCCCACGCCGCCGCCGCCGAGGTGGTGGGCGAGGCCAACGTCGTCTCGGATCTGCGCACCATGGGGGGCGAGGACTTCTCGGCCTTCCTGGCACGCGTGCCTGGATGCTTCATCGCCGTGGGATCGCGCAACGTCTCGACCGGCCTGGTGCACGGCCACCACCATCCTCGCTTCGACGTCGACGAACGATGCCTTTCGATCGGCGCGGAGGTCCTGCTCGGGACCGTGCGCCGCTTCTTGGCCTCGTGAGCCGCGCGACCCGCGCGATCGTCCTCGCCTTCTCCTGCTCGCTGGTCGCCGCCGCGGCGCTCGCCGATTGGCTCACGCCCGATGCTCGCACCCGCGAGGCCGAACTCGAGCTGAGCGCCGCGGTGCGCGACACGGTGGGCCACGCGGACGATCCGGCGCGTCTCGACACCCTGGGGGTGGCGTTGCTGCGACTCGCGCGCCTTCCGGAGGCCAAGACCGTGCTGGAGCGCGCGCGGGGGCTTTCGCCCCGCGACCCGACGGCGCTCGCGGGCCTCGGCAAGCTGGCGCTGTTCGCCGACCAGCTCGGCGCGGCCGAGAGCCTGCTCACCGGCTCGCTCGCGACCGAGCGCTCGAGCGGAGCGACGGCCGATCTCTACGCGACGCGCCTGAGAAGGCGTGACTGGGCCTTGGCGGCCGCGCTGGCCACGGACGCCGAGGACGCCGGCCGCCTTCCGCTGCTCCAAGCTCTGGGCCGACGCGAAGCGCTGCGCATCGTCTCCGCGCCCGAGCTGGCGCGCGTGCCATGGAGCCGCGCCTATCCGGTGCCGCTGGTGCGGGTGAAGCTGAACGGCGAGAGCGTGCTCATGGCGCTCGACACCGGCGCGCGCGACCTGGTGCTCGACCCGTGGGCGGCGCGCCGCGCCCGGGTGCAGACGTTCCCGGGCCAGATCCAGATCTTCTGGTGCGGCACGCGTGTCGCCGCGCAGCCGGCATTGGTGTCGCGCCTCGAGCTGGGGGGCGTGCGGGTCGAGAACCTTCCGGCGAGCGTGACGCGGCTTCGCCGCTGGAGCATCCAGGTCAATCCCCAGGCGGAACCGGTGGCGGGCGTGATCGGGCTCGGGTTCCTGCGTCGCTTCACTCCCACCTTGGACTACGCGGCGCACGTGCTCGAGCTCAGGCCGCACGGGGCCACGCTCACCGCGCCGGGTGCCCAGCACGTGCCGTTCGAGATCTGGGGCGAGAGCGAACTCACGGTCTACGGCTCGATCGGCGGCGGGCGGCGCCTGGCGCTGGTCGTCCAATCGGGGCTGCCCGAGTGCGGCATCGCTGGCCCACCCGAGCTGTTCGAGGAGTTCGGGATCAAGTCCGGGCTGAGCGCGCGCGCCGCGTCGCGCGCCGGAAGCTTCCTCATGGGCCGGCCTTGGACCCGCGTCACCACCCCCACCGTGAGCATCGGCACGGTGATCGCGAACCGCGTGCCGGGCTGGTCGGGCGCCCTCGACGCGGCCGAGCTCTGGCGGCATGGCGTGCGCCGCGACGCGATCCTGGCCGGCGGTTTCTTCGGCCGGCGCCGGGTGACGATCGACTGGGAGGCGCGCCAACTGGTGTTCGAGGAGCGGTGACGGACCTTCTCTCTCCCTGACGCTTGAGGACGGAGGCGGGCGTGGGCTATCTTGGCCTCGTGCGACTCGCCTACCACATGACGTCCTCGCCGCTGGGGCTGCTGTTCCTCGCCCGTTCCGGGCGTGGGTTGCGGTTCCTCGAGTTCATGGACCGCAAGAGTCTCAAGCGCATGATCGCCTCGCACGCCGAAGAGCTGCCGGACGCGACCTGGGAGCCCTCGCTGCTCGAGCTCAAGACCGCGGTCGACCAGCTCGAGCTCTACTTCAACGGCATGCTGCAGGACTTCGACCTGCCGCTGGATCCTCAAGGCTCCGAGTTCCAGCTCAACGTGTGGAAGGCGCTGCGCGCGATCCCCTACGGCACGACGCGCGCGTACGGCCAGATCGCAGCCTCGATCGGGCACCCCAAGGCCTCGCGCGCGGTCGGGCTCGCGAACCACGACAACCCGCTGGCCATCGTCATTCCTTGCCATCGAGTGATCGGCGCGGACGGGAGCCTCACCGGCTACGGCGGGGGCATGCCGCGCAAGCGCTGGCTGCTGGTCCACGAGGCCAGGCAGCGCGAACGCACGTCGGCGCCACTCGAGCTGTTCGCGGGCGGGGACAAGTCGCGCGAGCGCTGAGCGCGATCGAGTCTCGAAGGAAGACTAGCGGCGGAAGTGATCGAAGCCCTGGGCCTGGATCGTCCGTCGTGCTCCGTCGCGCGCTCGCATCATCATCGACCCCGGAGCGTCCGTGATCCTTCCCACGAAACGAATCGACAGATCGTGCGCCGCGGCCACCTGTTCACAGGCGGAACGCCCATCGGGCCGGATCGCCAGCATCAGCTCGTAATCGTCGCTCGCGCCTAGGCAGAGATCGAGCGAAGGGACTCCGAGAGCTCGGGCGGCGCGCTCGAGCCAGGGATCGCCGTCGACCGACTCCTCGTCGATCTCGGCGCCCACGCCGCTCGCCTCGCACAGGTGCGCGAGATCGGATGCCACGCCGTCCGAGACATCGATTGCGGCCGTCACCGTTCCGGCCATGGCGAGGGCGACCGCGAACGTCACCCGGGGGCTCGGCCGCAGCCACGCATCCATCAGCGGTTGCCACTCGCCCCGCCGCGCCTGGTCCTCGAGGGTGCGCGCCAGCTGGCATCCGGCTCCCGCGCGTCCGGGAAACCCGGTGACCACCAGCAGGTCGCCCAACCGCGCGCCACGACGCGTCCACATCCGGCCGCGTTCGACCTCGCCGAGCAGCGTGAGCGCGAACCATTCGGGGCCTTCCGCAGCGGTCAGGTTCCCTCCCGCGATGACTGCACCGTGGGCTCCGAGAGCGCGCGCGAGGCCGTCTTGCAGCGCGAGCAGCGAGTCGATGTCGTGCTCGGCGCGCACTCCCGCCGACAGCAGGGCCCACCTAGGAGTCGCGGCCATCGCGGCGAGATCGCTCAGGTTCGCAGCCGCGAGCCGCGCGCCCCGCTCGCCGTTCTCGAGCCACGCGGGCAGGAAGTGCCGTCCCTCGACGAGTGCGTCGGTGGTCGCGACCAGATCGCGACCCGCACGCGGCTCGAGCACCGCCGCATCGTCGCCGGGGCCGATCACCACTCCCTGTCCTCGAGGATTGCGGCGAGTCAGGCGCCGCAACGCCTCGAACTCGCCCACATCACGCAGGGTCGGCACGGTGACGCTCCTCGATCTCGCACGCTCCAGAGCGGCATGGCGAACAGGGCCGCCGCGAGCCGCGGGAGTGCCGCCGCCAGACCGAAGGTGAGGCGCGGGCCAAAGTGGTCCCACGGCGCGCCGACGCGGAGTTTATCGCAAAGTCGAGAGCGCCGCCTCGATCGCGTGCGAGGCTTCTTTCAAGCGATCGCCGCCGGTCGCGTTTTCCGCCCGGTCGCCGGTGCGGTAGATTCCACGGCCTATGCCACTGACGCCCGGCACCCGCCTGGGCCCATACGAATTGCTCGAACCGCTCGGCGCGGGCGGTATGGGCGAAGTCTACAAGGCGCGCGACACCCGCCTCGACCGCACCGTGGCGATCAAGGTTCTTCCCCAGCACCTCTCCGCCACGCCCGACCTGCGCGCGCGCTTCGAGCGCGAGGCGCGCGCGGTCTCGTCGCTCAACCACCCGCACATCTGCACCCTCTACGACGTCGGGCACCAGGATGGCGTCGACTTCCTGGTGATGGAGCACATCGAGGGCGAGACGCTGGCGGCGCGCCTGGAGAAGGGGACGCTCCCGATCCCCGAGGTGCTGCGCTACGCCGCCGAGATCGCCGACGCGCTCGACAAGGCCCACCGACAAGGGATGGTGCACCGCGACCTCAAGCCCTCAAACGTCATGCTCACCAAGTCGGGCGCCAAGCTGCTCGACTTCGGGCTCGCCCGCGTCATGGGGCCGAACGCGGCGGCAGCAGGGAGCTCCCCCGGTCCATCGGTGCTGCTGAGCCAGACGCCCACCCTCGCCACGCCGCTCACCGGCGCGGGGATGATCGTAGGCACGTTCCAGTACATGGCGCCGGAGCAGCTCGAGGGCAAAGAGGCCGACGCCCGCAGCGACATCTGGGCCTTCGGAGCGACGGTCTACGAGATGGCGACCGGCCGCAAGGCGTTCGAGGGGAACAGCCAGGCCTCGCTGATCGCCTCGGTCTTGAAGGAGCAGCCGCGCCCGATTTCCGAGATCCAGCCTCTCACGCCGCCGGGCCTCGACCGGATCGTGCAGCGCTGCCTGGCCAAGGATCCGGACGACCGCTGGCAAACGGCGCGCGACCTGGCCCACGAGCTCAAATGGATCGCAGACGCGGGGTCGAAGGCGGGAGTGCCGGCGCCGCTCGTCGCTCGCCGCAAGAGCCGCGAGCGCCTGGCGTGGGTCGCTGCGGCGGTGGCGGTGATCGGCCTGGCCTCAGCGACGGTGCCGCGGGTGATGCAGCCGCGAGCCGAGCGGCGCGTGATGCGCTTCTCGGTCATGGCGCCCGAGAACGCGACGTTTTCCGCGGATCCGCTCAACTCCGTGATATCACCCGATGGGAATCAACTCGCATTCGTCGCCACCGATTCCAGCGGAACATCCCGGATCTGGGTGCGGCCACTGGAATCTCTCGCCCCGCAGCTGCTGGCGGGCACGGAAAACGCGGGCGCCCCGTTCTGGTCCCCCGACAGCCGATCGATCGGCTTCTTCGCCGACGGCAAGCTCAAGAAGGTCGCAATCGGCGGGGGAGCACCGGAAGTCCTATGCGACGCGCCCGATCCACGCGGCGGGGCCTGGAGCAAGAGCGGCCTCATCGTCTTCGCCCCGGTGGCCACAGGACCGCTGATGAAGGTTTCGGCCGAGGGCGGCGAGCCGACGGAGATCCTGAAGCCCGACTCGACGCGTCACGAAACCGCGCTGCGCTGGCCGGAGTTTCTCCCCGACGGGAAGCACTTTCTCTTCGTCAGCCTCCCCGCGCATCAGGGGGTGTTCGACGTCTCCGTCGGCTCGGTGGACTCCCGGGACCGGAAGCGCGTCATGACCTCGGGCGCGGCCCCGGTCTACGCGGGGCCCGGCGATCTCATCTTCGTCCGCAACGGGCGGCTGACCGCCCAGCCCTTCGACCTCGGCGCACTCAAGGTGGTGGGTCAACCGGCAATTCTTGGCGAAGCGCCGCCCGGTTCGAGCGGCGTCGGTGCGCGTGTCGCGTCCGCCTCGGCCAACGGCGTTCTCGCCCATCCGGCCGCCGGATTTCCCAACACGCAGATGGTATGGATGGACCGCTCGGGGAAACCGCGGGCCACCGTGCCCCTTCCCCCCGGACGATACGAGTCCCTCTCCCTGTCGCCCGACGCTCAGCGGGTGGTCGTGGAACGCCGGGGCTCGGCGACCTCGCTCGACCTGTGGATGGTGGATCTGGCGCGCGGGCTGTCCACGCGCTTCACCTTCACGCCCTCCTCGCGCTTCGGCCAGATGGTCTGGTCGCCCGACGGGAGTCGGCTCGCCTTCAACTCGAACCACGCCGGCCCCGCGGACATCTACCGGAAGCCCGCGGATGGTTCCGGTGATGAGGAAGTGGTCTATCAATCGAGCGCTCAGTTCAAGAACCTCGATCAGTGGTCCCCGGACGGGCGGAATCTGGTGTTCGAGCAACCCGATCCCGTCACCGGCTGGGACCTGTGGCTGTTGCCCATGGAGGGGGAGCACAAACCGATTCCCTATCTGCATTCCCGATTCAACGAGAACTCGGGCATCATCTCGCCCGACGGACATTGGATGTCCTATTCGTCCGACGAGTCGGGAAGGAACGAAGTCTACGTCCAGTCGTTTCCGACGCCCGGGAACAAGTACCAGGTCTCGACCGGCGGAGCTTTCGCAGCCCTGTGGGCGAAGAACGGCAACGAGATGATCCTGGTTGGCATCGACGGCACGATTCTCTCCGTGGACGTGCAGACCACCCCGACGTTCAGGGCGGGGACGCCGCGGCTCCTGTTCAGGCTGCGGCCTGACCTGGCGGGGTTCACCATGGCTGCGGACGCCCAGCGCTTCCTGGTGACCGTCCCCGCCGGACAGGCGGCCCCCGCCAGCATCACACTCGAGCTCGACTGGCCCGCGGGGCTGAAGAAGCGCTAGGCGCGATCTCCGCAGCTCCCGTTGCCTCAGCGCAACGAGGACAAACCCGCTTCGGTCACGCGGCGCGGGCGGCCAGCACGCGGGCCAGCTGCTCGTGGTTCTCGACGCGCAACATCGGCGGGCGAAGCTCCTGGCGCAGGGCGAGAGGCGGCGGCGATACTGAGCGCCATGCCTCTCCCGCCCCACCTGGAACACCTCGCTCGCGCCTGCGACATCACCCCGTTCAAGTCCTCGGGGCCGGGGGGCCAGAAGAAGAACAAGACCCAATCGAGTGTGCGCGTCAGGCACCGCCCGACCGGGATCACGCGCATCGCCACCGAGAGCCGCTCGCAGCTGCGCAACCGCGAGCGGGCCCTGGAGCGCGTGTGGCGTGAGCTCGAGCGGCGGGCTCGGAAGCCAAAGCCGCGGGTGGCGACACGGCCCTCGGCGGCGGCGGCGGAGCGGCGGCTAGCCGAGAAACGCCGCGCGGCGGAGAAAAAGCTGTCGCGGCGGGCCGCCGAGCGGGAGTGAGGCGCTCCGAGGCAGCCTCAGTCGAATTCGTACTTCGGATCCGCCGGCGTCTGCTCCGGTCCGACGCGCCCGGTGACGATGTCGGCGCGGTTGTAGCTCTCGCCTTTCATCGGCGCTCCATATAGCCGCCGCAGCATCGCGAGCTGGCCGGTGTGCGTGAGCGCGTCGGCCACCGGCCCCTGGAACAGGCGCGTCAGCTCGTAGTGGAGCGGCTCGGACGACGCGAGTCGGTCGTCGAACGTCTTCACGGCGGCGAAGAAGCGCGCGCACTCGTCGTCCCAAGGGAGCGGCGTCGAGTTGTTCCAGCGTGGCTCACCGGTCGCCATCGCCAGCGCCCAGTCGAGAAGATCGCCCATGTGAGTGACGATCTCGACCGGCGTGTTGGACGTGGGGCCGGGCTTGAACGTGGCGAAGGACGTGGGCGCGCCGCGCATCGTCTTGGCGGCGCGGTAGGCGAGAGTGGCCACGGTGTGGCGCAGGAGCTCGCGATCCGTCATGGCCCGCATAGGCTAGCGGTCCGGCCTCGATTCGGCAACTCACACGCGGTGCGATGTGAAACGTCAGTGCGATCACATTTCGTCGCGCACGGTCGCCGGCATGGCCGCCCGCGCGCTCGCCCTACGAGCGGCCGAAGTCGCCCCCGATCCGCTCCTCGGCATGATGCTTGATGATGCGAGCCTCGGCGATGAACACCACTTCCTCGGCCACGTTGGTGGCGAGGTCCGCGACGCGCTCCAGGTTGCGGGCGACCAGGATCAGCTCCATCGCGCGGGTGATCGTGGTGGTGTCCTCGATCATGTAGGACACCAGCTCGCGGAACACCTGCCGATTGAGGTTGTCGACTTCGTCGTCGCGCCTCACCAGCCGGCGCGCGGTCGCCGCATCGCCGCGCACGAACGCGTCGAGCGACTCGCGCAACATTCCCGCGGCCAGCTCGGCCATCCGCGGGATGTCCACCAAAGGCTTGAGCGGCGGCCATTCCACCAGACGCTTCGTCGATCCCGCGATGTTCACCGCATGATCGCCCACCCGCTCCAAGTCGTTGACGATCTTGAGCGCGGAGGTGATGAAACGCAGGTCCACCGCCATCGGCTGGCGCCGCGCAAGCAGGCTCACGCAGCGCTCGTCGATCTCGATCTCGAGCCGGTCGATCGCCATGTCGTCCGCAATTACTTCCTCGGCGAGCCGAAGGTCGCGGCGCTTCAGCCCCTCGACCGACTTCACGATGATCGCCTCGACCCGCCCGCCCATCCCGAGCAGATCGTCTTTGAGCGCCTGGAGCTCCTGATCGAAGTGTCGTTCCAACCCTCCTCCCGTCGATCGGCGCGGCGCGGCCGGCGCCTGCCCCGCCTAGCCGAACCGGCCGGTGATGTAGTCCTCGGTCAGTTTCTCCCGAGGGCTGGTGAAGATCCCAGCGGTCTCGCCGTACTCGACCAAACTGCCCGACAGCAGGAACGCCGTGCGGTCGGAGATGCGGGCCGCCTGTTGCATGTTGTGGGTCACGACCACGATGGTGTAACGCTGCTTGAGCTCCAGGACCAGTTCCTCGACGCGCGCGGTGGCGGTGGGATCGAGCGCCGAAGCGGGCTCGTCCATCAGGATCACCTCCGGCTCCACCGCCAGGCAGCGGGCGATGCACAAGCGCTGCTGTTGGCCGCCCGAGAGTTGCAGCGCCGAGCGGTCGAGGCGGTCCCGTACTTCGTCCCAGAGTGCGGCGCGCCTCAAACTGTCCTCGCATCGGGCTTCCAGCTCGCCGCGGTTGCGGATGCCGAGCAGCCTGAGCCCGAAGACCACGTTGTCGAAGATCGATTTGGGAAACGGATTGGGGCGCTGGAACACCATGCCGACGCGGCGGCGGAGCTCGACCACGTCGGTGGTCGGCTCGAGGATGTTGCGTCCCGACACCCGCACCTCTCCGCGTGTCCGCACGCCCGCGATCAGGTCGTTCATGCGATTGAACGCCCGCAGAAGCGTGCTCTTGCCGCAGCCCGAGGGTCCGATGATCGCGGTCACGCTGTTCGAGGCGATCTCGAGCGTCACATCTCGGACCGCATGGAGCGTGCCGTAGAACAGGTCGAAGCCGACCGTGGCCAGTCGAACCGGCGCGGCGATGTGGTCGCCCCGCATCGTCGCCGCCCGCTCGACCGCGGGCGCGGGGACGGTGGCCGCGGGGCCAACGCGCGGCGCGGGGCCGGCGGGACGTTCGGCGGGCAGCTCGACGGTCACGAGGTTCTCCTGTCCTAGAATGCGCGACGCGGCACGCGACGGGCGGTGAGCCGCACCAGTGCCGACACGAACGTCACCAAGAGCAGCAACACGAGCGCCGCGGACCACGCTTGCCGGTTCCAGTCGTCGTAGGGCGCGCGCGCGTAGTCGAAAATATACACGGGAAGCGAGGCGATCGGCCGGTCGAGTGCGAGCGACCAGAAGCGGCTGCCGAGCGCGGTGAACAACAGGGGCGCCGTCTCGCCGGCGGCCCGCGCAGTTCCGAGCAGGATCGCGGTGACGATCCCCGGCGCTGCCGCCGGGAGCACCACGTCGTGGATCATGCGCCAGCGCGGAGCGCCGAGCGCCAGTGCGGCCTCGCGGTAGGAGCGCGGGACCAGTCGCACCATCTCCTCGGTCGAACGCACGATCGTCGGCAGCATGATGAAGCCGAGCGCCACCCCTCCGGCGAGGGCGGAGAAGCGCCCCATCGGGACCACCACCAGACTGTACGCGGCCACCCCCACCACGATCGAAGGCACTCCGCCCAGCACGTCCGCGGTCGTGCGCACCAGGCCCCCGAGTCGGCCGTCGCCGTGCTCGGCCAGGAACAGTCCAGCGCCGACGCCGATCGGCACCGCCAGCGCCGCCCCGATCGTCACCAGGAGAGCCGTACCGGCGATCGCGTTGGCCATGCCCCCTCCGGTCTCGCCCACCGGCTTGGGGAGGTGCAGGAAGAACGCGGGGGTGAGCCCCGCCAGACCCATCCGAACCAGGTGCCAGACGATGAGCGCGAGCGGCAGGATCACGGCCGCGGCCGCGACGTGGCAGGCGACCGTGGCGCCGACGTCGACCACTCGCCGCGCCGCGGCGGGACCGCGCGCCGCGAGCGGCGCGAACGTCTTAGGCCGCGCCGGCGACGTCACGCCGTCCTCCGGTGCTCCAGACCACGAGCAGCCGCGCGGCCGCGTTGACCACCACCGTGACCGCGAGCAGCACCAGCGCGATCTCGATCAAGGCGGCGAGGTGGAGCTTGCCGGTGGCCTCGGTGAACTCATTGGCGATCACGCTCGCCATGGTGGCCCCCGGTGCCAGCAGCGAGGCGGAGATCCGGTTCGTGTTCCCGATCACCATGGTGACCGCCATGGTCTCCCCCAGGGCGCGCCCGAGCGCCAGGATCACGGCCCCCAGGATCCCGGGGCGCGCGGCGTCGAGGGTGACGGCGATCGCCTCGGCCCGCGTCGCCCCGAGCGCCAATGCCGCCTCGCGCAGCGTGCGAGGCATCGACAGGAGAATTTCACGCGACAGCGAGACGATCGTCGGCACCACCATGACCGCGAGCACCAGGCCGGCATTGAGCATGCCGATGCCGAACGGGAAGCCGCGGAACAGCGGCAGAAATCCGAGGTGGGTGGAGAGCCAGGGCTCGATCCACGAGCGCAGGAACGGCGCCAGCACGAACAGCCCCCAGAGTCCGTAGACGATGCTCGGGATCGAGGCCAGCAGCTCGACCACGAAGGCGACCACCGAACCCACG
>VBOY01000063.1:0-4535 GCA_005893295.1 Candidatus Eiseniibacteriota bacterium
CGCACATTGCGCGCCCAGGCGGTGATGAGCGTGCGCGTCGACCTGTTCGAGCGCAACGAGCTGGCGTGGAATCAGTCGGGCAAGCCCTCCACCACGGTGCAGGTCAAGGCCGGCCTCGTCGATTCGACCGGGCGGCTCGTCTGGAGCGCCTCCGGCAGCGAGACCGGCGAAGGGCCCTATCACGAGGCAGGCGCCCCGACCGTGGGGGTCAAGATGTCCGATGGTGAGACCACGCCGATCACCGGCGAGGGCGGCGCCCCGTCTTTCAACGAGGTGGTGACGCGGCTCTTCACCCGCTGGATGAAGGACTTCCCGGCACGCGCCACGAATGCGACCGGCGCGGCCTCGGCCCCCGACAGCGCGCGCTAGGCCGCCGGACGCAGCCGACCGCGAGCATCCTTTCCGATGAACGACGCCAGCGCATCGCCACCCCGATGTTGATCCGCGACGACGAGCAAGGCATGCGCGCCGCGTTGCGCGAGGCGCGGGCCGCGGCGGCCGCGGGCGAGGTGCCGGTGGGCTGCGTCATCGTCCACGACGGCATGGTGATCGGACGCGGGCGCAACCAGGTCGAAGCGCTCAACGATCCCACGGCCCACGCCGAGATCCTGGCGATCGGCGCGGCGTCGGACACGCTGCGATCCTGGCGGCTCACCGACTGCACGATCTACGTGACGCTCGAGCCGTGCGCCATGTGCGCCGGCGCGATCGTGTTGGCGCGCCTGCCGCGCCTGGTCTATGGCGCGACGGATCCCAAGGCGGGTGCGTGCGGCTCGGTGCTCGACGTGATCCACGAGCGGCGCTTGAACCACCGCGCCGAGGTCGAGCACGGGCTCCTGGGCGAGGAATGTGGCGCGCTGCTCAAGGAGTTCTTCGAACGCAAGCGCCGGGCCGCGGCCGAGCGAGCCGAGCCAGGGCATGCCTAGGACTACTGCCGGCAAGCCGCGAATCGTACTCCTGGCATGATCGGTGCTCATGTTGCATGAGTAATGGGCGTGGGCCGCGCGGACGATCGCGGCGGAAACCTGGAACCGGAGGCATCGCAATGAGGTTGCGCATGGGCACGGCGAGCGCGGCGGTGGTGGCGCTTGCGTTCGTGCTGGCAGGATGCGGCAGCAACGTGGCGGGCCCTGTCATATCGCAAGATGGAGAACCTGCGCAGGTGACCCGGGCGATCGATGGCGCGCTGGCGTTGGTTTACGACGACCTCTCGGGCACCGAGCAAGGTACTCCGGCGGCAGCCAGCGCATCCCGCGGCGCCGAGGTGGCCACGGCGATCCATCCGCTCACCTTCTGGCGTACCATCGAAAGAGAACGCCGCACCTTCGACTTCGCCTTCGCCGACACGGATACCGCTGGGCGCCCGACGCTGGCCCTGGTCACGATCCACCGGCACCTGCGCGGCACGTTCAACATCGTGACCGGCTCGCAGGACGACCCCGCGCAAGCCGAGAGGCTGATTCGCAAGCCGCTCGATGACTGGTGGACGCGCAAAGTCCTGCTGCGTCGCGTTCCCTCGGACGACGTAAGTCGAGGGCTGTGGCGGGTCGCCGCAGTGTCGGGAGTGGACATCGCCACCGCCGAAGGCACCACGCACATCGTGAGCCTCAGGGTGCGCACCTCCAGCCGCGACACCACGATCACCGATCCTCTGGCGCTGATTCGGCTTCGGAGCGCTTTGCGCTTCGTGCCCGACGACACCGTTCACCTCACGGTCACCACCGGACGCAGCGACGACATCGTGATTCTCCATTTGGCGGATCGCCGCTTCCACTTCCATGACAACGGGGACAACACGTACTCGGTGTCCTGGGTGGCCGGAGGCGATCTCGCGTGGCGGCATCTCGGAGTCGACGCGATGTCCCACGGTACGCTGTTCGACGATGTCGAGCGTTACGATTCGAACCGCTGGCGCATCCCGTTCCTTATCATGGAGAGCCCGGACCGGGACTACTACCCGTAAGCTTCGCACGCAGCCACGCGACGCCCTTGCGCGTCCGTGGCGTGGGGGGCCGCGGGGCCGAAGGATTGGCTCCGCGGCCTAAGCGTTTCACCCGGCGACTCGAGGTCGGCTGACCGTGCTATGGTCCATGGTCGTCTCGCACCTTAGGAGACAGTCATGGGCCCGTCCCACCGCCTCTCCCACTCGCTCCGCTGGAGCCTTGCTTTCGTCGCCGCCGCGTCGACGGCGCCCGGCACAGCGCGTGCTCAAGTCGGCGCGCCGAGCGCGTCGGCCGGGTCCGAAGCCTCGTCGCTGGCGGACTCACTGCGCCTCGATCCCGCGGTGCATCGCGGGGTGCTCCCGAACGGGCTGCGCTACTTCATCCAGCGGAACCTGCGGCCCAAGGCTCGCGCATCGTTGCAGCTCGCGGTCAAGGCGGGGTCCAACCTCGAAGCCGACGACCAACGGGGGCTCGCCCATCTCGCCGAGCACATGAATTTCAACGGCTCCCAGCACTTCAAGCCCGACGAGCTGGTCGCCTATCTGCAATCGATCGGGCTTCGCTTCGGCGCCGACGCCAACGCCTACACATCGTTCGACGAGACCGTCTACATGCTCCAGGTGCCCACCGATCGCGACTCGCTGCTCGACCGCGGCCTCACCGCGCTCTCGGACTTCGCGGGCCGCGCGTCGCTGAGCCAAGCCGAGATCGACAAGGAGCGCGGCGTGGTGCTCGAGGAATGGCGGCTCGGGCGCGGCGCCCAGGAGCGCATCCAGCGCAAGCAGCTGCCCGTGCTGCTGCGCGGCTCGCGCTACGCCGAGCGGTTGCCCATCGGCAAGCCCGAGATCATCGAGCACGCTCCCGCCTCACGTTTGCGGGATTTCTATCGCACCTGGTACACGCCCGACCGCATGGCAGTGATCGCCGTGGGGGATTTCGACCCGACACGAATGGACAGCCTGATCCGGGTCCATTTTGCGGATCTGCGGAAGCCCGCCGCGCCGCGCCCCACGCCGCAGTACGGCGTGCCGCCGCACCGCGAAACGCTGATCTCCATCGCCACCGACAAGGAGCTTCCCTACAACTCGGCCTCGATCGCCCACATGCGTCCGCGTCGCACCCAGACCACCGTCCGGGATTACCGTCGTTCGCTGGTCGAAAGCCTGTTCAGCAGCATGCTCAACGCGCGGCTGGACGAGATCGGCCACCGCGGGGACGCGCCGTTCCTGTGGGCGCGGGGGTTTTCCGTTGCGTTCGTGCGGCCCGTCACGACCTACCTGCTGGTGGCGGGCGTGACCGATGGCAGGATCGACAAAGGATTCACGGCGCTGCTCCAAGAGATCGCCCGGGTGCGGCAGCACGGATTCCTGGCCAGCGAGCTGGCGCGCGCCAAGGAGGGGCTGCAGGCGGAAAACGAACGTGCCTACGCCGAGCGGGACAAGACCGAGAGCGACGACTTCGCCAGCGAGCTCGCCGCGTACTTCACCGCCGGGGATGTTCCTCCCGGCATCGAGGCGTCGCACGCGCTCACGAAGGCGCTGCTACCCGGGATCGGAGTCGATGAGGTGAACGCGCTGGTGGGCCAGATGATCCGCGAGCAGGATCGCGTCGTGCTCGTCTCGGTGCCGCAGAAAGCGGGCGCCGCGGCGCCCACCGAAGGCGCGCTGCGTGCGGTGCTGGCGCGCGTGGGCGCGCAGCCGACCGCCGCCTGGCAGGACAGCACGGCGGGCAAGTCTCTCATGAGCGAGCTGCCCAAGCCGGGCCGTGTCCAGTCGCGCCGGACGGTCGAGGAGATCGGCGCCACGGTGCTCACGCTCTCGAACGGCGCCGAGGTGTGGCTCAAGCCCACCGACTTCAAGGCCGACGAGGTCATGTTCACCTGCTACGCGCGCGGTGGGCTGTCGGTGGCCGACTCGGCGGCATTCACGAGCGCCTGGCTGGCGGCACAGGTCGTGAACGACGCGGGCGTGGGAGGGTTCAAGTCCGCGGATCTCCAGAAGCTCTTGTCCGGACACCTGGTCGAGGTGAGCCCCTACATGGACGACTACCTCCACGGCGTTTCGGGGTCGACGCGCCCGGCCGACCTCGAGACGGCGCTTCAGCTCGTCCATCTCACCTTCACCAAGCCGACCGAGGATCCCGACGCCTTTGCCGCGTTGCGGAAGCGCTTCCACTCCTTCCTCATCGACCGCGCGAACAGTCCGGAGCACGTGTTCCAGGACACGGTGACCGCGGTGAACACCGGCGGCCTTTACATGGACCGCGTTCCCACCGTGGCCGAGGTGGACGCCGCGAAACTCGGGCCGATCCTCGATTTCTATCGCCAGCGCTTCGCCAACGCCGCCGACTTCACCTTTTTCTTCTCGGGCAACTTCGCGGTGGACTCGGTGGTGCCGTCGATCGAGCGCTACATTGGATCGCTGCCTTCGCGCGGCGTGCGCGACGCCCGGTGGGCGCCGATCGGGCCTCGCTTCCCGACCGACGTGCGTACGGTGCGGGTGCGCAAAGGAGTCGAGCCGAAGAGCAGCACCCAGATGACCTTCCTGACCCACGTCGATCCGGAGGAGCTGGACTTTCACCGGGCGAGGGCCG
>VBOY01000063.1:4555-19884 GCA_005893295.1 Candidatus Eiseniibacteriota bacterium
TGGGCGCCACCTACTCCGCGTCGGTTTCGTTCACGAACAGGACGCCGCTGACCGGCTATGCGACGATGTCGGTCGCCTTCGGCTGCGCACCCGAGAACGTGGAGAAGATGGTCTCGGCCACGCTCGCAGAGGTGAAGAAGCTGCGCGACCAAGGACCTTCGGCCGACGACGTGCAGAAGGACCAGGAGATCGAGCGCCGCGAGCTGGAAACGAACCTGCGCCGCAACCCCTACTGGACCGGCAGCATGCAGACCGTGCATTCGCTGGGATGGGATCCGAGACGTATCGCCAAACGTCGCGAGCGCATCGAGCTGCTCACCACCCAGAACCTGCGGGAGAGCTTTCGCAAGTACTTCCCGCTCGATCACTACACGGTGGTGACGTTGCTGCCCGAGACTGGCGTGGGAGGAGCCGGGGGGTCCAAGGGCCGCTAGACGCCGCCCCGGCCTAGCGCCTCACCACCACGAAGCGCACCGCGGGATGGGATCCGAAGCGCGCGAGATAGACGCCCGGGGACAACGGATGCCCGGAACCATCGGTGGCGTGCCAGCGTAGGGACGAGCCTGCGCCGCCCGGATCGATGGCCGCGACGCGCCGGCCCGCCAGGTCGAACACCTCGAGCGAGCCATGGAATCCCGCCGGGTGCGCGAACGCCACGAGGCCGCCGGCGGCGACCGGATTCGGTCGCACGGCGGCTTGCAGGTCGCTCGAAGGGCCGACGCCGACCGGTAAGGCCGGGATGGTCGACGTGACGGTTGCTCCCTCGATCGTCTGGAGCGGAAGAGGGCCGCCCGCGTAGGTGACGTCACCTCCCGGACCGTGCCAGGTGATCTGGTATTCCGTGAGGCGACCGCTGCGGTTGAGGAAGCCCCCCTCGCTCAACGCCAAGTCCCAATGCGAGAGCTGCGACGGCGGCAGCCACGCCGACGCGGCCCCCTGCGGAACTTCGACACGGAAGGTCTGGGCGATCGTGCCGAGCGCCGAGATTCCGTCGATGTAGTCGGTGGCGATCGCGGCCGACGAGCCCGGCAGCTCGAGTGAATAGGCGCCGCCGCCGGCGATCACCGTGGCGCCGACGTCCGTGTCGTATGCGTCGTGAACGATGGTGGCGACGATCGTGGCATCGCTGGGCCCGGTGGCGGCATCCATCCGGGCCGGGGCACTCCAGCGTCGCTCCGAGCCGTCGTTCGTCGCCACGCGATACCAATAGAACGTGCCGTACTCGGCGGGGGGCACGGTCCAGGTGCGCGTGTAGACGTGTGTGTCGTTTCCGTCGAGCAGGCTCGGGTCCCCGGTGGTCGGCAGGGAGTCGACGGGCACGAAGACCCCCGGTGCACCACTCGCATCCGGTGCCCGTTCGAATACGATCTCGGGCGCTCCGCGCTCGCGCATCGTCCAGGCCTCGGCGGTGATCGAGGCCGCGTTGGAAGAGACCATCAAGCGTCGCACCTGGGTGTGCGTCGTCTCGACGCGCTCGAGGAACGCGGCGTAGAGATCGAGCACCCCGAACCCGCGCGTCGCAGACCAGCGTGGGTCGAAGCTTGGGGCGCCGGCGGGCAGGCCGGGGCCGTTGCGACGCGCGGTCGCGATCAGGGTCGCGGTGATGTCGCCGGGCCCGAGCGACGGATCGAACGAGCGCAGGGCGGCCGCGGCTCCGCTCACGAAGGCGGCTGACATGCTGGTCCCCGACCGCCGAACGTAGCGTGTGCCGTCGGTGTCCAAGTTGCCGTTGGCGGCGAGTACGGCGACCCCGGGCGCGAGCAATGTGGGCCTGAGCTCGTCGAGCGGGTCCGCGTCCCTATCGTCGGCGCGCGGGCCGGTGTTCTGCTCCGAGACCGCGAGGTCGTCGTACGGGCGGCCGCTGCGCTGGTCGTCGAAGGCGCCCACGGCGATCACCGCGTCGCCGGCGGCGGGGGAGGGCACGTGGTTGCTCAAGCCGTCGTTGCCCATCGACGCCACCACCACGATGCCGGCTTGGGCCGCGACGTTGCACAGCTGCGAGGCAAGGTCCTGGCCGTCGCTCAGATCGATGCTCGAGAGCGAGAGCGCCGGATCGGAGAGGCCCCAGTCGCGGGTCCGGTTCGCGATGCACCAGTCGATCGCCTCCGGCAGGCCGGTGCCCGAGCCCAGCTCCGAGAGCACCTTTACGTCGACGAAACGAGCCGCGGGCGCGACGCCCTGGGTGAAGCCGGTGGGGCCGCCGTCGCCCAGGATGACGCTCGCGACGTGCGTGCCATGACCTCCCAAGGTCCCGGCGCCAAAGTCCGCGGGATTGACCGAGCCATCGTAGGCGGTGTCGATCGTCGAGTCGTTCGCGGTGAACTCGGCGCCGCCCACGCAGCGACCGATGAGGGACTCGTGCCCGGGATAGACCCCGTTCGGCTGGTCGTTGATGCCGGTATCCAGGATCGCCACGACCACGCCGCGCCCGTCCGCCTGGGGCCAACTGTTCGCGGCCGTCGGCACGATGCGTCCGGTCGCATCGCGCAGTCCGATCGCCGCGCAGGCGTCACGGGTTGAGGAATAGAGATACAGAACCACCTCGATTCTCGTCACGCCCGGCAGCGCACGGATCGGCACGGCGGGCAACGCGGTCAGCCGGTGCTGGACCACGACTCCCTTACTCGTCAGCGCGTCCAGGTCGGCGGCCGTCGGTGCGTGGTCGTAGATGACGTAGATTCCGTAGACGAGATTGGCGCCGACCCGCGCGACCTCGAAGCGCTGGCGAGCCAAGGAGTCGCCGTTCTCGAACGAGTAGCGGAACCCGAGCGCCTGGACGGTGCCGATGCGATCGTCGATCCCATCACCGTCCTCGTCCCACACCACCGGTCCGCGGGCGCGCGCTTCGTGCGGGGCGCAGGCGAGCGCAGCCAGCACGCCGAGAATCACCCGCGCGCGAGGAGAGGCGCGCCGAAGCGCGACCATGCAAGGACCGAACGGCCCGGCCAGGGGCCGGCTGCGACAGGACATTAACGATGACTTTAACACCCGGCTCTTGACTGAGACTTGACCAAACCTCGCTTCTCATTACGCCCCATCAGATTGCGGCCGTCTCCCCCGCGGCGAGCCCGGTCGCCGCGGGCGGCGCGATGCTGCTGCGACCGGGGGCTCCGTTGCCCAAGGCCTCGCGCAGCGCATGCTCGGTCTCGGGCAACGGATCCACTCCCAGCTCGCGCCGGAGCTGCTCGCGCATCCGTGCGGCTTCGGCAAGGGCGGCTGCGCGATTGCCGAGCCGCACCATGCACTGGACCATCGCCACGTGCGTGGTCTCGCGATAGGCGTCCAGCTCGGCGGCGCGCCGATAGGCGCGCAACGCCACCTCGTGGTTACCGGCCCGCATTTCGAGTGCGCCCAGCTCGAGCCACGCGCTCTCGACGCGATCCCTCATCTTCGATTGACCCTCGTCGGCCCACTCCTCGTATACACCCTCCAGCAGCGGTCGCTCGGCGAGCGCCAGCGCTTGAGAGAGCAGACCGCGCCGCTCCTCCACGCGCGCCCGGTGCGCGTCGTCGATCCTGGCGTCGAACTCCCAGACGTCGCACGCGAGTGGGTAGTTGGGATCGAGTCGGTACACGTCCCCGTCGCGCGCCAGCGGCGCCACGGCGTGACGCGGCAGGACGGTGCGCAGGTACGACAGCGTGGGGTGGAAGTTGCGCCGTCCCGAAGCGGTCTGGCGGCCCGGCCAGAAGGAGTCGAGCAGCTCGTCGCGCGACGCCCCGCGCGGATGGAGGGCGAGGTGAACGAGCACGTGGAACGATCGACGCGACCTCCACGCGCTGCCCGGAACGCGCCGACCGTCGATCTCGAGCGCCGGTGGCCCGAACAGGATGAGTCGTGCCTGCCCGCGCGCGTCCTCCTGCGCGGCGGCGACCCGGCCGCGCTGGAGCCGCTGCTCGATCTGCCGCCGCGCGATCGCGGCCGCGGCGACCAGGGTGCGCCGGCGGGGAGAAACGGCGGTGAGGCGGGCGAGGGCGTTCCGACCGCCGACCTCGCCGAGCACCGCCGCGGTGGCTTCGGCGACCGCCGGGGCCGCACGATCGAGCAACGCCAGGAGCGGCCCCTCGATCGCCGCGCCGGCGTCGGCCAGCGCCCCCGCGCTGGTCTCGATCTCGCAGCCGCAGGCGAGCGCATGGACCAGCGGCGCCGGGTTCTCGCGCGCCTGCCCGCGCAGGAAGTGCTCGTAGCCCCGCTGCCGCACCAGCGCGAGCGCGATCTTCAAGTGCGGCATCGACTCGGCGGGCTCGCCGATCGTCAGCCACGTCTCCGCGAGCCAGTAATGCACCCGCATGCGCTGGTCGTCGTCCTCGCTCGCATCCGCCGCCGGAAGGGCCGCCTGGAGCAGCTCACGCGCCGCGTGCGGTCGCCCGGAGCGCAGCTCGCACCAGGCGAGCTGAGAGCGGAACGAGGTGAGACGCGGCGCATCGGGCCGTTTCGCCGTCACCTCGACCGCGCGTCTGAAGAACTCGACCGCGCGGCGATACTGGCCGCGCGCGCTGAAGATGCGGCCCCGCAGCGCCAGCATGTCGGCCGCGATCAGCTCCATGCGCAACCCGGCGTTCAGCTCCTCGGCCCGCTTGAGGGCCGGAAGCGCCGCCTCCGCGTCGCCCGAGAATGCCAGCACCTGCGCGAGCGCCTGCTGCGCCATCGTTTCGTGCATCCGGTTCGAGAAGCGCCGGGCCACCTCGAGGGCGCTCTCGGCGGCCGCCCGCGCCTCACCGTATTCTCCGGTCTCGGTGAGCACGGTGGCCAGGTTGGCGAAGTAGAGCCCGGAGCGCGGCGAGCTCGTGCCGCGCACCGCGGCGAGCACCGCACGCAGCTCGCGCGCCGCCTCCGCGTGGCGACCCTGCGCGACCAGGGCCAGCGCCAGGTTGTGTGCGGTCGGCACCAGCAGCTCGTGATGGGGCTGGTCCTCGAGCAGCAGGCGCACCTCGCCGAGCAGCGAGACCGCCATCGCCGACTGGCCGAGATAGAAATGGGCACCCGCCTTGGTCTGCAGCAGTCGCACCCGCAGCTCGACCGGCAGGTCCTTCACCATGGCGAGTCCACGCTCCACCATCCCGAGGGCTTGCTCGTGGGCGCCGCGTCGGTTGAGCACGCGCGCCAGCCCCACCAACGCATGACCCAGCGTCGGCCGGTCGACGCCGGCGAGCGCGCGATCGATCACATGCTGGTAGTCGGCCGCGGCATCGTCCCAGCCGCCGAGCGCTTGGTGCGCGTCGGCGCGCCGCACCCGAAGCGGCGCGTCGGTTTCGAACGTATCGGGGGGGAGCGCCTCCATCACGTCGAGCAACGCCGCCGGACGGCTCTGGGCCAGCAGCGCCGGCGCCAGCTCGCGCACCAACGGGAGCATCACGTCGGGGCGGCGGGCTCGCACGGCGTGAGCGAGAGCCAGCTCGAGCTCGCCGCGCGCCGTGAGCGCCTGCGCGGCGTCGGCCTCGATCGCCTGCCACGCCGCCTCGCCCTCGCGCGCCACCACCGACGAGCGGACCGCGCTGCGCACCAGCTCGTGCCACACGTAGCTCTGGTGAGCCGCGGTGCCAATGCTGCGAAGCAGCCCGCGCTGCGTGAGCTCCGCCAGTCGATCGCACACATCCTTGACCCCCGACAGCTCGCGCGCCAGGTCCGGGTCGAAGCGGTCGAGCGCGACCGTGCGCTCGAGCAGATGGCGCGCCTCGGGGGAGAGTCGCGCGACCACCTCGGCCGAGA
Source organism: Candidatus Eiseniibacteriota bacterium (assembly GCA_005893295.1). Taxonomy (GTDB): domain Bacteria; phylum Eisenbacteria; class RBG-16-71-46; order RBG-16-71-46; family RBG-16-71-46; genus WS-8. Next base: position 10,262 of record VBOY01000063.1, read on the forward strand.
GATAGGCCTGGACCTCACGGGGAGCATCCCCCACCTCGGCGAGCACTTCCGCGAGCGGGATCCCGGGCCGGCGTTCCATCGCATGGTGGACGAGCAGGATGGCGGTTGGCCAGCCGTGGGTGTTCGCGAGCAGCCCGTCGATGCCAGCGTCGTCGAGCGGTTTCTCGAACACGTCGCGGAATAGCCGCGCCAGCTCGTCGCGGCCGAACGCGAGTTGGCCCGAGTCGAGCTCGAACACCGCGCCGCGGGCACGCAGCCGCTCGAGTGCCAAGGGGGGCGTGCTGCGCGACGCGATCCACACGCGCAGCCGGTCGGGCGGGTGGTGGAGAACGGCGTCGAGCATTCGCACGATGCCCGGCTCGTGGGCGACCTCGTGGAAGTCGTCGAGCACCAGGACATGCTCGGGCCCGCGCAGCGCCCCCAGCTCGTTCGAGAGCACGCCGCCCAGGATCTCGGCGGCGCTGTCGCCGGGACGCACGTCCTGCAGCGTCCGCTCGAGATCGCGACCGAAGCGCGCGCGCTGGCTGCGGAACGCCTCGATCAGATGCCGGACGAACACCATCGGGTCGGCATCGGAGCCCATGAGCGAGTACCAGACCACCGGGCGGCGCAGCGAGCGCAGCGCCTCGGCGAGCAGCGTGGTCTTGCCGTAGCCGGCGTCGGCGACGATCGAGACGAGCGGCCGGTCGAGATGATCGATCAGCGCGTGAACGAGCCCCGGGCGGGGGAGCAAGCGCGGGGGCAGGTTGGGAGGGGTCAGCTTCGACCGGACGACGGGCGATCGGGGCCCATCGGCCATTTCGCTACGGGTGCGGCGGCCAGCGCGTGATGCATGCGGTGCTCCGGCCCCCACCCTCGTGCGGACTCGTGCGGCAACACGGGGCATAGCGTGATTCTACCAAACCGTGACGGTCGACCTGCTCTGGTTTCCGCTCTACGAGTCGGGCGCCACAATTCAGGCAAGCCGCTGCGCGACAATCGCTTGGTCCTAGTTACTCAAGTCCTCCTCAACCCATTTCACGCACCATGGCGGCGTCCATGGAAGGTCCAGGACCAAGCGCCGAAGCTTGGGCGTGGGCCGTTCGGACTTCGCCACCCGAACCAGGAGACGCGTGATGACGTCGGGTTTGAAGAGCTTCCTCGTGGGGCTCGCGTTCGCCATGCTCGGCTCGAGCGTCGCGAGCGCCGGCTCGTTCACGGTCAATGTCTCGCCATCGGTCTCGAACGGAGGATGGACCGGCTCCACGTTTGTCGCGTCGAACCCCACGCCCGTCCCCGTCGTGCAGAGCTTGCCAACCTGCAACTACACCGTCTCGTGCGATCGCGTCACGGTGACGGTGTCCGACATCACTCAGGCGTATCTCGATCTCCATCCGGACCATCGCGTCATCTTCCGCATCGACTGGCCCGACGAGAACGCCGACTTCGACATGTACGTGATGAACTCCGCCGACAACACGCGGCTCACCGCGTCCGCGAGTGGCGATCGGCCCGAGATCGCCACCCTCCCGCTCGCGCTCGGCACCACCACGTACGTGCTCCGCATCGTGCCCTACACGGTCGTGCCGCTCGATTCGTACACCGGCACCATCGCCCTCGCGTCTCCATCGGCGCCCCCGCCTCCGGGTGGTTTCGGAATCGGCGCCTACGCGGTGGGCACGGACGTCTTCAGCTGCAACGCCCACCTCACGGGTGTCGACGAGAACGGTACCGATCACGCTTTCGACGCCGAGCCAGGAGTGAAGTTTGATCCGCTCGGCAACGCCTACGTCGTGTCGAACAGCGGCGCGGGTCTCGGGATCTGGCGCGTCACCGATCTGTGCGGTCAGCGATACCAGTTCCTCGGCATCGACCTGCTCAACGGAGGCGGCGACGGCGATGTCGAGACTGCCTCGGAGCTGAACGCGAACGGGTTCTACAACATCTACACGTCGTCGCTCCACAGCCTGGACGCCTTGGTGAACCTCAACTCGAGCGTCTCGTACGACGGCGGCAACTCGTTCCTCACCACGCCGGTGTCGGACGCCACGCCGCTCAACGACCGGCAATGGAACGCCGCCTACGGCAAGGACATCGTCCTGCTCTCGTATCGGTCGGCGAACACCGGCAACCAGCAGTTCTGCATGCGCGCGCGGGCCACCGAAGGGGTTCCGCTGGTCTTCGGGCCATCCTCGCCGGTGTACACCGACCCCGGCACGATCGGGGCACTGATCTCTCAATCCGGCACCATGGTGTGCGACCAGAGGCCGGGAGCGGTCACTACCGACCCCGCGCCCCATGCCGCGGCCAACGGCGCGGGCAGCGTGTACCACGCGTTCAACATCAACGGCGATCACGTGTGGCTCGGCATCTCCCGGGACTTCGGCACCACCTGGCACGATGCCCTCGTGTTCCAGGGGGCTCCTGGCTCGAGCTACGACCACATCTTCACCTGGTGCGCCGTGGATCGGGCGGGCAACGTCTACGTCTCCTTCTCCGACGACCACGACGTCTACTACTGCGTCTCGTCGGACATCCAGACCAGCGACTCGCCCACCTGGTCGAAGCCGATTCGCGTCAACGACGGCCCCGAGACCAAGACCGCGGCCTTGCCGTCGGTCGCCGCGGGCTCGGCGGGCCGGATCGTCTTCACCTGGTACGGTTCTCCAACCTTGACCCCCCACGAGACCGATGCTCAGTGGCGCGTGTTCCATGCCCGCTGCGACAACGCGCTCGACGCCTTGAACGGCGGCGTCCCGCTGTTCGAGCAGGCGCTGGTGAGCGACCACGTGGTTCACACCGGTGACCTGTGCGAGGGGGGAACACTCGGCTGTCCGGTGGCCGGCTCACGCGATCTGCTCGACGACTTCGAGATCGACGTGAGCCCGATCGACGGCACCTCGTTCATCACCTACACCGACGATGCCGCGGGCCAAGCGACCTTCATCAGCCGCCAGCTCGCCGGGAAATCGGCGCTCGCCGGGATGACGGTGACCGACCGGACCGGCGTTTGCCCCGCCGCGGTGGCGAGCTGCGTGCCGCCGCCGCCACCGCCCCCGCCGGTCAACGGGGATCCGTGCACCCTTCCCGGAGTACTCGTGATCCCGGACCGAGTGGGCGACGAAGTGCCGCCCAATCCGCAGCAGGACATCCAAGAAGTGCGAATCGCCGAGCCGCTCGTGAACGGGAAGCGCGACTCGCTGTACTTCACCTTCAAGGTCGGCAGCCTGGACCCCGACAACCTGCCCCCCAACGCGTTTTGGCGCGTGATCTGGAACAGCTTCACCTGGTACGTGCAGGCCACCAAGTGCGCGACCGCGTCCGGCATGCGCTACAGCTATGGCACGTTCGGGACCGGCAGCGTCGAGCTCGGTCTCGCCGACGGTGGCAGCGTCTCGCCCGACGGCACGATCCAGATCATCGTCGCCAAGTCGAAGGTCGGAAACCCGCAACCCGGCCAACAGCTCACCGCCGTCAACGCCGATGCGCGCACGGTGGCCGGGAATTGCCCGGGCAGCCCCGCGGCCTTCGCACCCGTCGACACCACGGGGAACGGCACTTACACCATGGCGACGTGCGGGACCGTCGCCGTCGACCCATGGAAGAGCCCGGGCCTCTCGCTTGCGCTTGCCGGCGCGAACCCCTTTAAGGGGCGCACGCTGCTCACCTACTCGCTGCCGAGGCGCCTCCCGGTGCGAGTGGAGGTGTTCGGCGTCACCGGCCAACGTGTTGCACGGCTCGCGGAAGGCGTGCAGGGTCCCGGCACCTACACCGTCGCATTGGAGAGCAATCTCCGTGGGCGGTCGCTCGGGCCGGGGATCTACATGGTGCGGATGACCGCAGGCAAGGAGGAGCGGCATCTGCGTGTGGTGGCGATCCAGTGAGCAGGGCCGCAGCGACAGGATTCCTCGCGGTCTTGCTTGCCTCGTCGGGTCTTGGGGCGCCGAAGGGTTACGGCGCTCCAAGCCCGGCGCTGGCAGACGTGCGTGGAGAGAAAGCCGGCAGTGCGCAGCGGCGTGCGTCGGTCGTCGACGTTCTCGGCGTCCGTCCTGGGATGAGCGAGGTCGAGGCGCAACGCCGGCTCGGATCGTCCGGCACCCGGCGCGAGATCGAAAACGAGGAGGCGGAGAGCGCGGGCGTCGAGCGGGAGCTGTGGACGCTGCGTGGCTCCCACTTCCGCTACGTCGTGCTCGGCGTGGAAGGGAAACGGGTGGTGGCGGTCCAGGCCTTCGCCCGCCCGGAGCGCCGCACGCTGCGCTATCGCGACCTCGGGGATCTCGACCAGGCGAAGAAGCTCGGTTTCTACATCTACGAGTGGATCACACCGAGAACGGAAGGCGAGCCGGGCGTGAGGATCCAGGCGCGTGGTACCGATCCCGAGTATCTAGCCTCGTATTCCATCGTGCGCGACCGGACCCCGGCAAGGAAGCCGGCTCCCATGCACGACGCCGCCGCAGCCGGCCCTCCGTCGGGTCCCTGACGCGGTCGATACCGGGTGGCCCGGGGGGCCGCACCCGGAAAACAGGGTCATGGGGTCCCGCTCGCCCCCCGAGCAACGCAGCAGTCGGGCTTTTTCAGCAGACTGCTAAGGAGGATCGCTGCCTCCCTCGCGTGGCACGTGGCCCGAGCACACGAGGACTGGCAGGCGCGGGTACTTCACGAAGCGCGGATCGGTCTTGGCGAGCCCGCACAACCAATAGGTGGCGCGGAGGGCTTCGACCGTGCGCGCGTGAACGCATCGGGCGCAAAGCCCCACGCGATCCTCTCGACGATTGCTCTCCATCGTTTCTCCCGTTCAGCGCGAGATGCAACCGCATCTATTGCACCCTGACCACCGCACTCGTGCCCGCCCTTGGTTGTCGATTCGGGCTCGAACGAGCGAAGGCGCTGGGGGCCCAACGAATAGCGGACTTCCGAACCGGGGCGGAGCCGTTCGGCACGTCGCTTGAACTCTCTCCCAGGTTCTCCTCAGGCGAAGGTGCGTTTTGCGTCAGCTGGCCGATGAGGCGAGACAAAGCATGAACGATGCTGCGATCAGGTCAAGGCTGCGGCAGACCGGTTGGTCGACCCTTTCTTACGCGACGTTTTTCATCCTCGTGACCGCTTCGTCCGCTCGTGCGGCATCATTCTCGGCGGTCGCGGGGTACGACTACTACGACGGCGTCGAAGGGCAGATCACACGCGGAGTAGTCGCCGCGGTCGCAGCGGGCTTCGCGGGCGCTCAGGCGTCGCTCGCGGGCGTGCGCTATGACGACGACCTCTGGGGTCAGGGCACGAGCGTCACCGCCGGCCTGGGCGTTCCGCTCGGTCTGCTAACCACGCTCCGTGCCCAGGGCACGCGCTTCGTGGGGGATGAAACGTATCGAGCCTGGCGCGCCAAGGTGGGCCCGCAGGTCGGCTTGCCGGGTGGCCGGACCATCGGGCTCTGGTACTCGCACTACGAGGACAACGAGGAAATGACCTCGGACGGGGTGATCGTCGAATCGGAGATCCCATTGGTCGAGAAGCTCTCGGCGAGGGTCAGCGGATCGTACGCCACGATGCCCCAGGGGGTGCACGGTCTCCAGGGCACGGTGGGGCTGGGTTGGGCGCTGGTGCCTCACCTCCAGCTGTCGGCGGACGTCGGCGTGGCGCAAAACGGCGGTGCCGCCGCCGCCGCCCCGGGCCCCGTGTCGCGACGTCTGACGCTCCCCTTGATCGGCGGAGGCGGCGGCTCCGGCACGTCGAGCTCCCCGTCGAACAGCGGATTCTTCCCCACCGCGCTCCTCGGATTTCGGGTTTCGATTCCCTAACTAACTAAAGGGTGTGCCGGATAGAAGCCGATTCATAGTCGACCAACATCGCTGGCTTGCGTGGCGAGGCCGCCGCTGGACGCAGGTCACGATGGCGGAGATAGCGAAAGGAGAGCAGCGTGAAGCGGATTCTGGTTTCGCTGGTTTCGGTGGCACTCGCGGCATCCCTGGCTCACGCGCAGTCGGAGGTCAGCGGACAGACCACGGGACAGGCTTCGGGGCAGGCGTCGGGAACCGTCCAATCCAACCCTGCGGATGCGTCGGCAGATGCCGGGGCGACCGCGGATGCGCAGGCGACCTACCAGCAGCACCGAGAGCAAATCGAAAAGAAGAGCGCATCGGTTTCGGAGAAGGTTCGCGCCAGCGCCGAGACGAAGCTCGAGGCCACCGCGAAGCACGTCGATGGGGAGGCCACGCCGGACGAACAGAAGGTATCCAGCCGCCTCGCGACCGAGTTTGGCATGACGAGCGAAGCCCTGGTGGCGGAGAAGAACGACCTGGGCGCGTCCTGGGGACAGCTGATGATCGCCCACACCTTGATGGCCAACTCCAAGACGGAGATCGCCACCAAGGAGCTGGTCGACATGCACCAGCAGGGCATGGGTTGGGGCAAGATCGCCGCGGGCCTGGGTCTCAAGCTGGGTGAGGTGGTAAGCGCGGTCAACGCGGAAAGCCGCGTCGCCAGCGGCCTCGCCAAGGCGGACGGCAAGGTGGCGGTGATCCACGGCGAGGGCGCCAAGGTCGGTCTCGGACTGGCAGCCAAGGCCGGCGCTCAGGGAGGCAAGGAGAAGATCGGCGCGAACGTCGGAGTCGAGACGGGAGTCAAGGTCAAGCCGTAGCGTCTTACCCGCTCACGCAGCAAGCGTGCGGGCGCTCCTCGATCGAGGGGCGCCCGCTGCGCTTCGAGGCCTCGGCCACGCCGGCGCTAACGCCGGGAAGGGTCTCGGGGGGCCGAGGCGCCCTCGCTGGCCTTCGTGGGCGCCATTTCCATGTGGTCGGGCAGATTCGGAACGACGCACAGGAACTCGAATGGTTCGTCGCCCTCGACTTGGTACCAGTGTGGAGTGCCGGCCGAGATGTACACCACGTCGCCCTGCTTGACCGTCACGACTTGATCCCCAATTCCCACCCGCGCTCTACCACGAAGGACGTATTGCTCGTGCTCGACCGTGTTCGAGTGCGCGGGGATGCCACCACCGGGTTGCATGACGAAGCGACGCATCGCGAAGTGGGGACCCTGTTCGGGGCCGATCAGGACCTGGCGCGTGGTGCCCGTACCGGCAGCGACCGGCTCTTCGGGAACCTGGGAGACGTGCTTGACGCTCATCGTGGGACCTCCGTGCAGAGCGCGATCCAACTGCGTGCGGCGGCAGTGTACACTGCCGCGTAGCAATGCTCACGTGAGCGGGAGACGGCCGATGGGGGCTCTCAAGGCGAGCGTTTGACCCCCCCGTCCGCTCCGCGTAGCCTGGTGCGGCGGGCGACGATCGAGGCGGGCCTCCACGATGGATCAACCCCGGACCATCACACCCATTACAGATCTGAGTGCCGTCGGGTTTGCTTCCGTTCGTCCCGAGGACACGCGGTCTCGGGCACGCCCGCACCCCGCCCTGTTGGTGGCAATCGCCGCCGCATACGCCGTCGCCGGCAAGCTCGGCCTCATGGTGGCGATCGTGCATCCCAGCGCTTCGGCGGTTTGGGCCCCCACCGGGATCGCCCTCGCCTGTTTCCTCCGTCTGGGCTACGCGGTCTGGCCCGGCATCTTCCTCGGCGCCTTGATCGTGAACGTCACGACCGCGGGGTCCCTGCTGAGCTCGCTCGGCATCGCCACCGGCAACACGCTCGAGGGATTGATTGGCGCCTATCTCGTGAATCGCTTCGCCCACGGCGGCCACGCCTTCGATCGCGCGCGGGACACGATCCGCTACACGATCCTGGCCGGAATGCTGAGCACGATGGCGAGCGCCACCGTGGGGGTGGCGAGCCTGGCGTCGCAGGGGTTCGCCCGCTGGGCCGAATTCGGATCGATTTGGGTCACCTGGTGGCTGGGCGACTTGGGTGGGGCCCTCGTGGTCGCTCCGCTGCTTCTCCTCTGGGTCGGGAATCCCCGCATCCGCTGGAACCGGGCGAAGGCGTTGGAGGCGGGCTTGCTCATGCTGTGCCTGGTGGTGGTCGGGCAGGTGGTGTTTGGCCTCACCGCCACGCTGGGAAGCAAAGGTCACCCGCTGGCTTTCTTGTGCATGCCGCTCCTGGTTTGGGCGGCGTACCGGTTCTCCCCGCGCATCGCGAGCGCGGCGATCCTTGTGCTCTCGGTGGTCGCAGTGACCGGCAGCTTGCGATCGACGGCGACGCTCGAACGCTGGGAGCTCAACCAGTCGCTGGTCATGCTCCAGGTTTTCATGGGGGTGGCCGCGGCCACGACCCTGGCGTTCGCCGCCTTGGTGGCGGAGCGCGCGCGCGGGGAGGCGGCGGTGCGTGCTGCCTCGGAGGGCCTTCGCGCGGCGATGACCGAGCTCGAGGCCTTCAACTATTCGATCTCGCATGACTTGCGTTCCCCGATCGGCGCGGTGCTCAATTATTCGAGCGCGATCGAAGAGGACTTCGGTGCCGAGCTCGACGAAAAGGGGCTTCGCATGCTGCGTGGGATCCGGGTGAGCGCGGAGTCCGCGGCAAGTCTGCTCGACCAGCTGGTCCAGCTCGGCTGGGCGGGACGCGAGCACGACGAGAAGATGCTCCTGGACATGACCTCGCTCGCACACGACGTGCACGCCGAGATCCTCACGGCCGGAAAGGAAGCCAGCGAGGTCCATTTCGACCTGCGCGACCTTCCCCCCGCGTGGGGGAGCGCGGCGCTGGTGCGCTGCGTATTCCGCAATCTCTTCACCAACGCCGTGAAGTTCACCCGGGGCCGTCCCGAGCGCAGCGTCCATGTCGCCGGGGTGGTGGGCGATCGCGAGAACGCGTACTGGGTCGTCGACAACGGGGTGGGATTCGATCCCGCGCTCGGCGAGGCGGTGTTCCAGCCGTTCCGCCGGCTTGCCCACAGCGCTCAATACGAGGGTACCGGCCTCGGGCTGGCGATCGCCGCCAAGATCGTTCGGCGCCACGGGGGACGCATTTGGGGCGAGAGCGACGGATCGAATGGGGCGCGATTCTGCTTCACGCTCCCCAAGAACGGGGAAGGCACGTGAAGCCCCAACCCAGGGGAATGGGGCCGGCGGGCGGGATCACGGCCCGTTTCTCGGCCATGGTCGTCGACGACGATCCTGGATTCCGCAACAGCCTCGGCATCCTCGTCGAGCGCGAGGGCTTCGAAGTCCGCGAAGCCGGGAGCCTCGCCGACGCCCGCAAGGGCCTCGCCAAGGGGCACCCCGACGTCGTGCTCGTGGACCTCAGCCTGCCGGACGGGGACGGCCTCGAGCTGCTGCGCGACGAGACGATTTCCGCCAAGAGCGAGATCATCGTCGTCACCGGGAACGCCACGGTGGATTCCGCCGTCCAGGCGCTGCGCGAAGGAGCGCTCGACTACCTGAGCAAACCGCCCGACCGGGCCCGCCTCAAGAGCATCCTCGCCAGCGTGGTTCGCACGCGCGAATTCAAGGCCGAGGTGCAGAGCCTGCGTGGTGAGCTGCGCGAGCTCGGCCGCTTCGGCCGCCTGGTGGGCCGCTCGCCCGAGATGCAGGGCGTGTACGACCTGATTGCGCGCGTCGCCCCGACGCAGGCGAGCGTGCTGCTCGCGGGCGAGAGCGGGACGGGCAAGGAGCTCGCCGCCGAGACCATCCACCGGTTGAGCCGGCGGCGGGACAAGCCCTTCCTGGCCGTGAACTGCGGCGCGGTGGCCACGACCCTCAT
>VBOY01000063.1:19909-36182 GCA_005893295.1 Candidatus Eiseniibacteriota bacterium
GTCGCGGCTACTTCGAGGAGGCGAACGGCGGCACCCTGTTGCTCGACGAGGTCGCCGAGATGCCGCCCGAGCTCCAGACCCGGCTGCTGCGCGTGCTCGAGTCGGGAGCCATTCTGCGCGTCGGCGGATCCGACCCGATGCCCGTGGACGTGCGCGTGATCGCGGCCACGAATCGCGACCCAGCTCAGGCGGTCCGCGAGGGCGCGCTGCGCGAGGATCTCTATTACAGGCTCAACGTGTTTCCCATCCAGCTCCCGCCGCTCCGCCAGCGCGGCGCGGACATCGAGCTACTGGCCGATCATTTCCTCGAGGCGGTCAACACACGCGACGAGACGAGTAAGCGTTGGTCTCCCGAGGCACGGGCTCGACTCGCGGCTCATTCCTGGCCCGGCAACGTCCGCGAGCTGAAGAATGCGGTCGAGCGCGCCGCCATCATCGCCGATGACGTGATCGGCCCCGAGCTTCTGCCGGGCAGCGACAGGCGGATCCCGGAGGCACCGTACCCGGCGGGCGCCGTGCTTCAGGTGAGGCTCGGGTCCACGCTCGAAGACGTCGAGCGCCGGCTCATCCTGGCCACGCTCAAAGAGAACAGCGGGGACAAGAAGGCCACCGCCCGCATCCTCGGCATCGGGCTGAAGACCCTCTACAATCGGTTGGGCGTCTACCGGGCGGCTGGACAAGATATTAACCCCGACGCGCCAGGGCCCGGAGGAGTGCCTTCCAGGCCCCTTTTGTAGAAATGTCTAGGCCGAATCGGCCCTCCGACGGCTCTCGGGTAAGCCTCCCTCGCGCTAAGTCTCGCATCGACGGTTGACCCCCGGGACCCGAGTCGCGGCACGCGGCTTGCCGTGGGGAAAGGTCACGGTCGCTGAATCGATATAGGCGCAGCTCCAGCAGGAGGGCCCACGACCCTTCTCTGACGAGTGATACCGCGGTGAGCACCGCTGGAGTTGCGCCGCCTGGGTTGCCCCGTTCGATTCTCCCAGGGTTGGGCGGTGCGGAACAGGTGGGAGCAAGCAAGGTCTGGAATCGGAAGGGCGCTTCCGCGAGAGCGTCCCAGGGTGGGGACCCTGGGGACGCCCGGCTCCAGACAGAGTGCATGTGGAGCTGTCGCGGTTTGAATGGCGGGTGCGGCCCCCGCGACGCCGCGGCAGTAGGTGCGGGGTCCCATTTGGACCCCGCACCGCACAAATAAGGGAAGCCCAGAGTTTCGGGCTTCCCTTTTCTTTGCGCAGCGCGCCCGCGCCAGGCCCGCCCTGCAACCTTTCCTCGGCCATCGCGGTCCAATCTTGGGCCGGTCCAATCTTGCGCGGGAGGAGCCGCCATGGTCCCTCGATCGACGCTGCTGCTGGTGCTCGGACTGTCCACGCGGCAGCTGCCCGAACGCGATCGAATTCGGCTTGCCGAAGCGTTCCGGCTCGCCGACGCGGTGCAGGATCGCGTGTGGCCCGAATGGAGCAGCTCGCCGTTCCCGGTGCTCCTCGTGACGCCCGAGACCGAGTTCCTGGTGCGTCATCCTGCCCCGAGCGCTGATTTTGCCGCCGGCCCGTACGACTCGCTCTTAGGGTCGCGCGTCTATTGGCGCAGGCGAGTGTTCCCGCCCACCTTCCAGGCGACCTTTCCCGCGGTGGGAGGAATCTCGACCATCGTGATCGGCGAGGCCGAGAACGCGCGGCCGAAGGAGAACTCCACTCGCTGGATCCTGACCCTGATGCACGAACACTTCCACCAGTGGCAGGAGAGCAGACCCGGCTACCAGGCCGCGGTCAACCGTCTGCGGCTCGCGCACGGCGACAGCACCGGAATGTGGATGCTCGATTTCCCGTTTCCCTACACCGACTCCACGATCGCCCGCAGCTTCGACGAGCTATGTCGCCTGCGAGTCCGGGCGTTGCTCGCCCGAGGCACGGCGCATTTCTTGGCGGCGTACGATTCCTACGATGCGGCGCGCCGGAGCTTCTGGGGCCTGGTGTTTGGCGACGACGCTCGTTACCTGGCGTTCCAGCTCTGGAAGGAGGGCGTGGCCCGATACACGGAATACGCCGTCGCTCGGGCTGCCGCCGCGTGGTATGCGGCAAGCCCGCGCTACCGGAGCCTCGAAGATTTCACTCCGTTTGACGTCGAAGCGCAGAACGTGCTCCGCCAGATCCTCGACGAGCTGTCCTCGATGAAGCTTGCGAAGGCCAAGCGTATTTCCGTCTACCCCGCAGGGGCCTCGGATGCACTGCTGCTGGACGAGCGACGACCCAATTGGAAGGCGGCCTACATTCGCGAGCGTTTCTCCCTGGAGCCGTTGTTCCCACGCGGTGGCCGCTGACCGGAAAACGGAGGGCCCCGCGGCGTGGCCGGCGGCCCTCCGAGGAACCAGTGCCCAGGTCAGTGCACCGTCGCACACCCCAAGAGGGTTCCGTATCCAGGTCCGATCCGCACCGATACCGAGCCCACCTCGTCGAGGTCGTCGTCGATCTTGCCTTGGATTTGACCGCCCCGGCTCGGCCGGCCTACGAAGGTTCCCAGCAAGTCCGCAGGCTCCGTGCAGTCGCTGCTCTCGTAGTAGAAGGAGGCGTAGACCTGACCGGGGGTCAGGCCCTTGGTCACGACCACGCTCACGTCCGACCCGCCCTGGGGCAGCTGCGTGATCTCGACGAAGCCGCTCACGTGCGAGTCGTTGCTAGGGGCGAGAGGCACTTTGGCGTGAGTTTCGGCGCCAGGAACAACGCTGGCGATCAAGGCGGTCATGAGCAGTGCGAGGAACGTCTTCTTCATGGTGTCTCTCCACGGGTGAGTTGGTCCGAAGAAACGCGGCTCGACGGTGGGCGGCCCTGCCAACGTCCCAACCCCTTTAGTCCCCGCGACCGGGCGGGCGTTACAGGTCGGGGCATGTGCCGCATTTCGGCGCGGCGCCGACTCTGCTAGCCTCTTCCATGTTTCACCCCAGCTCGTGACAGGAGTTCTCTACGGTGTGCGCCAAGCGATGGGGAACCGAAGGGGCGTTGCTCGACGGCTTGCGGTCGGGCGACGAGGTGGCGTTCGCGACCCTGGTGGACGATCTCCACTACCGACTCCTTGCGCTCGCCGCCGGCTTCACTTCTTCGCCGGCGTTGGCCGAGGACATCGTGCAAGAGACGTGGCTCGCCGTGATCCGCGGGCTTCGGGGGTTCGAAGGGCGCTCTTCGCTGAAGACCTGGATCTTCAGCATCCTGGTGCGACGCGCGCGCACGATCACTGCTCGCGAGGCCCGGCGTGACGGTTCGGCCAGCCGGCTCGACGGGGCGGAGCGAGCCTCGATCGTCGAGTGGGAGCCGGGGCGCGGCCGTGCCGGCCTGTGGGAGGAAACGCCCACGCCGTGGGCGCTCGAGCGCCTCGTGACTCTGATAGATCATCGCCGGGTCCGGTCTGCCGCAAGCTCAACGGCAGGTTGTGTGGTTGCGGGACGTGGAAGACCTGGCGGCCGAGGATGTCTGTAACGTTCTCGGCCTTACCGGGACCAACCAGCGAGTGCTCCTTCACCGCGGAAGAGCGCGCATCCGCCGCGCACTCGATCGGTACGTGCGGGAAGGGGCGAGGCCGCCGTCTCCCTCCGGAAACGGTAGAGCGACGACCGCGGTCCTCGACAGTGATGCCCCGGCCGCTCGGGCCGCCGACGCAACTGTTGCTACCCTGCCGGATGGACCGCGCAATGCCAGGGGGGAGGTCGTATGAACTGTCACGAGGCGATCGACCATATCGGGGACGCCCTCGAGGGTTCTCTCGCAGCGCACGTGCGTGCGGGCTTCGAGGATCACATGCAGGAGTGCGCCGCGTGCCGCACCTACCTGGAGCAGCTGCGCCTCACGCGCCGGGCGCTCCGACACCTTCCCCTCCAACGCGAGACCAGCCGGCGGCGACCGGAGCTGATCGCCCGGTTCAAAGGGGCATTTCCCAAGAGCCGGTAAGAGGTGCGATGATCCGCTGGCGGGCCGTGCCGGGCCAGGAGACGGAAGGGAGGGACCTCAATGGTGCGCTACCAAGAGTGGTCTTTGAGCCTCATCGTGGTCGCGGGGCTTCTCGTCTGTGGATGCGCCAAGCAACAGCAGGCGGGGATGACTGGCACCGACAGCTTGCTCGCGTCGAATCCTCAAGAAGCCCAGTCCGGTGACCTCACTCCTCAAAAAGCCTACGAGAGCAAGACGACGACTCCAGGTCGTGCGCCCTCGACCCGCACCGCGACGCGCGCGTCGAGTCGCGGGCTGACGCTTCCCTCGGGGACCGAGGTCGACGTGACCCTGGGCACCGCGCTCTCCTCGGAGACGGCTACCGTGGGCTCGACGTGGAGTGGAACGGTCGAGCAAGACGTCGTGGTACGCGACCGAACGCTCATTCCCACAGGGAGCACGGCGACCGGCACGGTGACGGCGGTCAAGCCCGCCAAGAAGGGCGACCGGGCCATGCTGGACCTGGCGCTCTCCTCGATCACCGCGGACGGCCACCGCTACCGCGTACACGGTGGAACCGAGGCCATCATCGCCGGCTCCACCCGTGCCCGGAACCTGGGTGCGATCGCGGGCGGTACCGCCGCGGGCGCCTTGGTGGGCAAAGCAGTAGGAGGGAGCAACAAGGGGGCGCTGATCGGCGGCTTGCTCGGTGGTGCCGCGAGCGGTGGGGCGGTGGCAGCGTCCAAGGGCTACCAGGTCGTGCTCAAGAGCGGTACCCGATTGGTCTTCACGACCAGCGAAGCCGTCGCGGTGCGTCCGTAGTCTCGCCCGGATCGATCGCTTCATCGAGGGCGGATGGGAAGTCCTTCTCATCCGCCCTCTGACCGAGAAAACGATGAACGAAGCGAGCCCGCCTCCGCGACAGCCGGCAATCATTCTCAAGCTCGGGAACGCCAACGTCTCCCTGACGGGTCCCTGGGCGTTGTTCGCGCTGGCCCTGGTCTTGGCGCTGCTGACCGCGCTCGTCTCGTACGCGTTCATGAGCGGCAGGATCACGCCGCGATCCTTGGTTTCGCCGCTCATCCTGTCGGCGTGGCTTTGGCTCCTGTTCCTCTTCTATTGGAGTGCGGCGGCCCTTGATCCCGTAGGGGGCAGTGTCGGCCGAAGCTTCGGAAGGGACGACCGGCATGATCACAGGTCGCCGATCGTCCCGCCCTCGAATTCGCGGTGATGCTCGCTATGCCGTCATGATGATCAGGTGCTTGACCTTCCGGAACTCTTTCGGGTCGAGGATGCGCAATTCCATCTGACCCCCCACGAGCGTCAGCTGGTAGCTCGACGGGGGTTGCGGGCTCAGGACCTTCGCTGATCGTCTCTTCGTCCGTGTTCAGCTCGGAAACGAGCGTTTGGTCGAGGTTGCCCGTCAGCTGCACGGTCTTCCCCAGGCCGAGCACGCCTCCCTTGGCGACGATGACCCCGGAGTTCTCGAGCTCCTTCTTGGTCCCGATGACGTAAGAGATCGTTGCCATCTCTCGCTGGTCGTCGGCGACCGTGGTCTCCAGCCCGGTGACCTTGGTTTGGAGCGTCTCCACTTGGTCCGAGAGCAGGGCGACCTGCTGCTGCTTCGCTTTCACGGCTTGCTTGAGGTGGACGATCATTCCTTGCAGGCTCGCGATCTTGATTCCGCTGCTCTGCAGGCTCGACTCGAGCTGCCCGATCTTGTCCTTGGTCCTCTGGATGCTCTCGTTCAACAGGGCGATGCTCTCCAACACTTCACGCCGGTTCGGCGCGGTCAGCCTCTCCTCCGCCGCGAAACCTTCGGGGCGCATCCGCACCAGCCCTTCCTGCACCGTGATGGCATTCAGGCTGTCCTGGATCTCCGCGATGGCGTTGAAGGCCTCGACGTAGCGGTCACGCGACAGACGCTCCGCGGCCGAGGTGCGCCGGTATTGGTACAAGAGCACCCCCGAGGCCACCGCCAATAGGATCACGGCGGTGGCGAGCATCGCCTGAACGGGCGCTTTCTTGGGTGCGCCCTCGAGGCCCGAATCACCGCGAGTCGTCCCGTGGTCGATTCGTCCTGCGGGAGGCATGAAGCTCGTGGGCTCCGCGCCCGAGCCGGTGTCGTACGGGTCATTCCGCTTCATCTGGGTTCCCTCCATGTTTGTGGTTCGCTCGTTGCTCCTGGGCGACGACATTCCTTGCTTGCCCGTAGCTCATGATCCGCTTCTTCAAGCGCCGCTCGAGCACCTCGCGCTGTTCCCTGGCGTGGTGCTCGAACGCCTGATCCTCGGCCTGGTGGCGCCTACGCATCGCGTCGGCGTCACCCGGTGAACGTTGCTCCTGCTCGCGCTCGCGGAGAAGCCGCTCGCGCTCCAGGGCCAGGGAGCCTTCCAGCCTCTGTCGTTCCTCCTGCTGGTGCGTCTCGATCGTCTCGACGTTCCCCCGGCGCGTCACGACCGATCGTGGCTCCGTCCCGCGAGTGACGTGGATCCGTGGTCGGAAGAACGCGATCGTGCCGCGGGAGCTGACCTGCGCACGACCCTGCAAAGGTGAGTCGGCGTCGTCGATGTGAAGGCGGGGGACATTTCGACCTATGGCCCTCTCGACCGTCACGATGTCGACGCCTTGGTTCACGGGCCGCCCGTCGCGCGAGGCGAACCGCGTGACGTCGTGGGTCCGGGTGAGCAGCGTGGGGTTGCGCGCGACCGAGGTGATCCTCAGCCGCAGGTTCGAGTCCGCCAGGTAGCGGCGGGGAACGAAGGACCAACGGGGCGCCGGGACGGGGGCGACGTTCGCGAGCTTAAGGCCGAAGGAGACGCTCCAGGACGCAGCCGGCGACAATGGCGCCCACCCTACCCAGTCATCACTGGCGCGCCACGCCACCCATGCGGGCCCCCACACCGAGCCTGGTACCCAAACCCACCCGTAGGTCGAGTCAAACAGCCATCGACCGTAATGATAGGTCGCCCAACCCCACGGCTCGTAGGTGGCCCAGCTCCAGCCGTAGTCGGTATAAACCCAATACCCGTCGCTGTACGGGCGCCAGTCGGACGCGACCTCGTACGGTGTCCAGCACCAGCCGTAGGGCGCATAGTCGATCCAGCGTCCGTAGGGACTCAAGGCATCGTAGAAGTACGCTCCTTCGACGACACCGTCCGGTCTCCGGTACGTGTGGACGGGGGCCCGGTCGTAGGAACCCGCACAGCCAAGTGCCGCGAGCCAAAGCGCGGCGATCGTCGCGATCATCTGGGCTCTGATCGCTCACCCCTCGATCTCGGGCTCGGGCTAGACGCCGTAGGACCTTCGTGGCCGCCACGGCATCTCGGAGATGATCTTGGCCGCCGCGAGGGTCGAAGCGAGGGCCCGGCCCACGCGTTCCACCGCACTTCCCCCGATTTCGCCGGCCGCCTTGAGTGCGCCGCGCGAGGCGACGGTGGCAGCTTCCTCTTTGGCTACCCCGAGCTCGCGGCCGACCAGCATGGCTCCCTCGACCGCGCCGCTCGCCGCGCCCGCGATGTCCCCGCCGACTTCCGCGGTGGCCCTGACCAGAGCCGCCGCGCTGGCGCCCACCATTTCCAGGTTGACCTTGCCGACTTGCCGCGCTCCGCGTAAGACGCCCACCATCACGGGTCGCGCCTCACCGGCAACTTCGGAGCCCATTTCCGCGAGACCGTGAACGACGCCGGTAATCGTGGCAGCCTCGAGGGCGACGAGCTCTCCGCCGACCGCGCTCGTGTCGCGCAGCGCGTTCGCGACGATGTCGGTCACCGTGTCCTCGTCGGCCCGTGCCAGGTCACCGCTTCGCCGTATCGCCCCGATGAGGTTTTCCTTGGCATCGAGCACGACATTTCGGATCGGCTTCTCGTTCATGGGCCACCTCCCTCGGCGCGGCAAGCACCGGGCCATTCGCAGGTTGTGTGCCCAGGGTGGACGTCCCTTGCTGCACCTGTCTATGTGCAGGAGCGGCGCGGAATTGCGTGACCCGGATTGGTTCGGTCGCGGGCCGCTGCCGCAGCCAACGGAGACGGAATTTCAAGGAAGGGATCCCCCGATTACAAATCGACACGCGACGTGGCATTCATCGGTCGTGCAACTCTTTCGTCGCGAACGTCCTGGCTGCGTGGCACGACCACTGCTCGAGTTGCGAGAGGGCTGTGCCCCTGCATGGGCCAAGAGGCGGAATGGGGCGGGAGCCCCTCGTGGGCGGCCGCGGGGATGCCCGCGACACCAAATCATTGTCGTGAGCTAGCTTATTGGTCTGGCCGCTCCGTGCTCTTCCGGGGCTCGAGGGCCAAAGGCAGTGCACATATTGCCCTTGGGCCGTTTATGGCGCATCCTGATCGAGGGCGCTGAGGCCGCTGAGGCGATCCCACGAAACACGCGGCTGCCAGCCTGTTCCGCTCGTTCTCAGGGAGCGCGCCACGCGCGGGTAGCGGATGCGCCTAGCTCTCAGAAACACTCTCGTTCTCCTCGGTGGCTATGCCGCGGTTCTCCTGATCCTGGCCGGCGTGGCCGTGTTCCAGCTGTTGATGCTGGACGCCAATGTCCAGAAGGAGACCGCCCGGCTGTTCGCGCAGGAGGTGGCGAGCGCGGTGGCGGGGCCGAGCCTCGATCGGCTGCTCCAGGCGGACCAGGAAACTCGCAAGAACCTCAAGACCCTGATCGAGCAGCTCACCAAGCATTCTCAGGTGGTGACGTCGATTTCCGTCGTGGACAGCAACGGCCGCGTCGTCGCCAGCGACAACCGCGTGGTTGGCTCCTCGCTCCTCAAGCCGGAGCTCTACTTTGGAGCCAGTCGCAAGATGCGCTTCACCACCTTCGGGGTGTTTCCCTTCTCCAGCGGTGCCTACCAGCTGGCGGTTCCCCTGGTCCAAGAAGGTAGGCGCGTCGGATACGTGCTGGTCGATCTGCAGAGCCGGAGCGTCGCCGAGATGAACCAGCGGATGTGGAACAGCTTGCTGCTCGCCGCCCTGCTCGGGCTGCTGTGCATCGCCGGGCTCGGTTTTGCCCTGCACCTACAGCTCTCTCGCCGCGGGCGCACGCTCGCGACCACGCTCGAGGCGGCGTTGCGGGGCGAATCGCCGCGAGACGTGCCCGAGGACGACGAATTTGCGCAGGCGATGGAGGCTGCCGGGCGGGCCGGCCTCGAAGTGAGCCGGGCCCGCAGCCGCACCGCCGAGGAACGCGGACGACTCGTGACGCTCGGCCATATCTTGAACGTCGGTGTGCTGCTCGTGAACCCGGCGGGGCAGCTCGAGTTCGGCAGCCGGCGGGCGCGCGAGCTGTTCGGCTGCGCGGATGACGCCGAGCTGGCGCAGGCCCTGACGAACATTCAGGCGGAGCTCGAGAGGGGCCTGAAACGTCCGATGCGCGAGGGGACCGAGGGCGCACACATCGACGTGGAGGCGCCCAACGGGCACCACCTGCGCCTCGAAATCTACCCACTCGAGCAAGGAGGCGGCGAAGGTCGCCTGGTCCTGGTCCGCGACCGAGAGACGATGAAGGCGCTCGAGACCGATCTGAGACTGGCCAGCCAATTGAGGGGGCTTGCTCGCCTTTACCTCTCCGTCGTCCACGACATTCGCGCTCCGCTCGCCGCCATCGTGGCGCACGTCGAGCTTCTCAGCGGCACGTTCGAGGACGGGGTCGAGCCCAGGGACGCGGTCGACGAGCGACGCAAGGGGTACGTGGCCGTACTGGACCAGGAGCTCCATCGACTGCGTCGCTCGCTCGACGGCCTCCTGAATCACGCGGCGCTGCCCCGCGAGGAGCTCGAGGAATTCGATGTCGGTGATCTCATCCTCGATCTCGACAGCCTGCTCCGTCCCCAGTGCCTGCGACAGAAGGTTGTGCTCTCCGCTCATATACCGGAAACTCCGATTCGCCATCTCGGGGCGCGGGACGCCATGAAGCAAGCGCTCACCAATATCGGAATCAACGCGCTGGAGGCCATGCCCGACGGAGGCGAGCTCGAGCTGCGTCTGGAGGGAGTCGATTCGAAGGCCATCATCACGATTGCAGACACCGGTCCGGGAATTCCTCCCGACCTCATGAACAAGATCTTCGCCATGCATTTCACGACCAAGAAGAGCGGAAGCGGCATCGGTCTCTACGTGGCTCGGGCGGTCGTGGAGTCCAGTGGCGGCGAGCTGCAGGTCAGCTCGGAGGCTGGCCGAGGCGCGGCATTCCGTATCGAGCTGCCGCCGTCGTCACGGGGGAGTTGAGCATGCCACGCGCACTGCTGGTGGACGACGATCTGTCGTTCCTGATGGGGGTCGCCGAGCTGGTCGGACGGGAGGGCTTCGAGGTCGCGACCGCGAACGACCTCAAGCAGGCTCGCGCCGCGCTCGAGGCGCACACGCCCGACGTGGTGATCGCGGACTTGATGTTGCCCGACGGCCGCGGCATCGAGCTGCTGGGGGACCTGCCGACGGGAGCCCGCACCGAGCTCATCGTGATCACCGGCCATGCGTCCGTGGAGTCGGTGATCGAGGCGCTGCGTGCCGGCGTTCTCGACTACCTCACCAAGCCGGTGGATATCCCGCGTCTCAAGTCGGTCCTCGTGAATCTGGCTCGCACCACCGAGCTCAAGGACGAGATCGGCAAGCTTCGCGGGCAACTTCGTGGGCTGGGTCGCTTTGGCCGGCTGATCGGCGTCTCGCCGCGGATGCAAAAGGTCTACGACCTGGTCGCCAAGGTCGCGCCGACCGACGCTCCGGTGCTGCTCACGGGAGAGAGCGGAACCGGTAAGGAAATCGTCGCGCAGACGATCCACGAGATCAGCAAGCGGCGGCATGGCCCCTTCTTGCCGCTCAACTGCGGAGCACTTCCGGTCGGGCTGATCGAGAGCGAGCTCTTCGGACACGAGCGCGGTAGCTTCACCGGGGCCACCCAACAGCGCCGCGGGCACTTCGAGCGCGCGTCGGGCGGCACGCTGCTGCTCGACGAGATTACGGAGATGCCGATCGAGCTGCAGGTCAAGTTGCTGCGCGTGCTCGAGACCGGCACCGCGATGCGCGTCGGTGGCAACGAGACGCACACGGTCGACACGCGGGTGATCGCGGCGACGAATCGACGTCCCGAGCAGGCGGTCGCCGAAGGCAAGCTGCGCGAAGATCTGTTCTATCGCTTGAACGTGTTCCCGATCGCTCTACCGCCGTTGCGCGAGCGAGCGGGAGACATCGAGCTGCTGGCAAATAGCTTCCTCGAGGAGCTGAACCAGGCGGATGGCGCGTCGAAGCGTTTCACGACCGATGCCCTCGATCGGTTGAAATTGCACCCGTGGCCCGGGAACGTGCGGGAGCTGAAGAACGCGGTGCACCGCGCCTTCATCCTGGCCGATGAGGAACTGGTCCTCGAGATCAGCGGGGATGGGGCGGTGCCCGGCAGGAAGGACTCCGTGGGGGCCGCAGTGGGGGCGGTCGTGGCGACTCCGCGGCCTGGCACATCGCTCGAGGAGGTGGAACGTCAGGTGATCCTTGCCACGCTCGAGCGCAACGGCGGCGACAAGAAGAAGACAGCCGAACAG
Source organism: Candidatus Eiseniibacteriota bacterium (assembly GCA_005893295.1). GTDB lineage: Bacteria > Eisenbacteria > RBG-16-71-46 > RBG-16-71-46 > RBG-16-71-46 > WS-8. The sequence goes on from VBOY01000063.1 coordinate 31,355, forward strand.
CTCGGGATTGCCCTCAAGACGCTTTACAATCGCCTCAAGCGTTACCGCAACCAGACGCCGGCCTTCCACAACGACGGTGGTGCCGAGCAAGAGATGACGCCCAGTCCTTGAGAGGACCAGGCTCACTCCAGGGCACCCCTTCTCGCACCTGTCGGCGCGATTCCGCAGCGCTCGCTTTCGCGAATTGTAGCTTCTACTCCTGCGCTTGAACGTTGCTCCGCGTGCTCCCCATGATGCGCATGTCAGAGAGTGGTTCAACTGCGCGCCTGGTTCCAAGATGGCGGCCGCTCGACTGGCCTGGCACCGCTCTCGCTAGCGTCACTCGATGGGGCCGTTCCAACAGACCGTCGAAAGGAGACGATCATGCGTACTGGAATCCTCGCACGCGTGTCTGCGTCTTGCGTCGTCCTGTTTCTCGCGGGGGCGTGTTGGGCGCCGACCAGCCGTGCCCTGGGGTTATCGGGCGCGGGTGGCAAAGTCGGTTACACGAACCCCGAGAATCTGGACGGAACGATGATGGTGGGTGGACACGTCGAGCTGGAAGAGCGTGGTTCACAGTTCCACGTGGTCCCCAACCTGATGTACTGGAAGGTCGATCGCGTGAGTGACGTGAATCCGAACCTCGACGTGTACTACCACTTCCAACCCCAGCGTAAGACGTCGCCCTACCTCGGTGGTGGAATAGGCGTGGATGTGAGGAATTCGGAGATCACGGATCGCTCCAAGACCGCTCTCAACGCAAACGTGATTGGTGGGTTCCGCTTCCCGAACGCCAACAACGCCTACTTCGTCGAGGGTCGTTACAAGGCGAGCGAGACGTCGCAGGTCGCGCTCGTGGGTGGAATCACCTTCGGCCGCTGACACGAGGGCTGATTCGGGCACCGGGGGCGTCGATGAATCCGGCGCTCCCGGCGGCCCCGATGACCCGATACAACGGAGGGCTTCATGTTCTCGAGTGAGTCTTTCATCCGGCTGGGCCGCCGTTGCACCGTCGGAGGGGTCGCCTTCCTGCTCATGCTTCTGATCGGCATGGGCGCCTGTCAGGCAGGAGAGATCCTGCCGATGGTGGGTCTGTCGAGAACAGTCAACGGGGGCCGGGACGCCACGACGTTCGGCGGCGTCGCTTTCCGTGGCTCGCTGATGCCGATGCTTCAGACCGAAATTGGCGTCGCCTACCGCAGCGAATCGCGAAACGACGGGCACTTGAAGGTAAGACAGTGGCCGGTGACCGCGTCCCTGTACCTGAAGCCCATACCGCTGATCTATGCGGGCGGCGGCGTTGGCTGGTATCAGACCACATTCGACTATGACTCGACCGTGCCCGCTTCGGACGAGACCAGTCAGGACTTCGGTGTGCACCTGGGCGGCGGCATTCAAGCACCGCTCGGCACCGCGGGCTACCTGGACCTCGGTGGTCGGTACGTCATGATGCGCGATCAGGAGAGTCGCCTGGTCCCCGAGAAGTTCGATCCGGACTTCTGGATGACCTCGATCGGAGTGGGCTTCAAGTTCTAACTGGCTCTGATTCGCAGACGGTCGGATAATGAGGGGGCGGCCCTTGCCGTTCTGGGGGGCCGCCCTTGGTCTCGCTGCGAGACGGGCAGTGAACCGGCCATCGGCTTGTGATGACCCTCGTGCCTAGGCCTCAGGCCACCGGGGTGATGGGTCCGAGTCAGGTGCAATCGTGACTCTGAAGACTCTTAAATGCCGAACAAAAGCATCACCTGTGAGTCTCCCCGGGGCCGTCGCGTGAAGACGCGCTGGCCCCGGGTCTAACCTCACCGCGGCGAGACCAGACGCTGTGCCCCCAGCGGGTGAACAGCCCAGCGGCGGTGCCTCCCGTGACGCCGCCGGTCTCCCCGCGCTGAGCCAGCCATGCGACGCCGGCTTCCGGATCACGAACGTGATCCCGACCGACACGGCGGAGAGGATGATCGGGCCGCTCTGACGCCCGTGAGGGCCATTCCAGCTCGTACGCTACTTCAGCTCCTTGAGCGCGAGTTGGAGCTTGCCGAACGACACCGAGTCGCGGGGACTGTACGTCAGGTCGATGTAGGCGATCTTGCCCTGTCGATCGACGACGAACACGGTCCGCCGATCGTGCCCGGTCGCCGGATTGTAGCTGGCATATCGTTTGGCGACGGCGTGGTCGTGATCCGAAGCCAGCCGGAACGGCAGGTTGTGGAACTTCGCCCACTCGTGGTGAGAATAGATGTAGTCGCCGCTGAGCCCGATGACCTCGGCGTTGAGGGCCCCCAACGACGTGAAGTTGTCGCGCAACGTGCAGACCTCCTTCGTGCAGCCACCGCTCCAGTCCGCGGGATAGAAGGCGAGCACGACGTTGCGCCGGCCCGCAAATGATGAAAGTTTGAGGTCATCGCCGGCCACGGAGTCCCGGGTGGCGTAGGGCAGCGAGAAATCGGGGGCGGTGTCTCCGATGTGGAGCGTCATGTCGGAGTCCGCGAGTGCGATGCCGGATGAGACCAAGGCCGACAAGCCTATCAGCAGAGCCTTCATTGTTGTTCCCCGCTGTGAGAGTAAGTGAACCGGAGCGGCCTCGAAGCGACAACCGAGGATCGTAAGGCATTTCACCTCCCGCAGGTGATTCGAGGCGAACGACTGGGGTGGTCGGCGGGCGGCTCGTCCCGGCGCACCGGCCGACTGCCCGCCTGAGCAGAGCGCCTTCGTCATTGACTTGCCAAACTTTACGATGGATGCGGACGGATCGTTGTCCTGGATCTATCCCTTCCTTACCCTGCTGGCTCTGGGATCGATTGCCGTGGGCGCGTAGATCGCTGATCACTGCCGCAGAAGGTGACCCGCGCGTCCAAGGAGAAGCGCCGCACGTGTGACTGCAGTCTCCCCACGGCCAACGGAGCGGTAGCGAATGCAGGCGGAGCTGGCGGCGCGGGTCACGGCCCACGCCTCGGGTCGCGTTCACGTCACAGACCGCGCCGGCGAGGACGTCCGCAGTCGGGACCACCTGCTCGCGTTCGGCATGCTCGCTGTGGGAGCGATCCTGCGTGGGCTCTACATGTTCCACCACCACGTGAACGTGGATGAGCCGCAACACCTCCATGTCGCGTGGGTGTGGACCCAGGGGCTCCTGATCTACCGCGACGCATTCGACAACCATTCCCCGCTGTTCAGCATGCTGATGGCGCCGTTGGTGGGACTCATCGGCGAACGCTCCGACATCGTCGTGTGGATGCGATTCGCCATGGTCCCCTTCGTCGCGTTGTCGCTGTGGGCCACGTGGCGCATCGGCCGGCGGCTGTTCTCGTCGCGCAGCGCCCTGTGGGCGGTGGTTGTCACGGCGGTGTTTCCATCCTTTCTCTTGTGCTCGGTCGAGTACCGAACGGACCAGCTCTGGACGACTGTCTGGCTCTGGGCGCTGGCGGTGCTGGTGGGTGGGTCACTGACGGTGACCCGGAGCTTTTTCGTTGGGCTCCTGATGGGCGCGAGCTTCGGAGCGTCGATGAAGACGTCGCTGCTGGCGACGACCCTCGCCGTGGCAGCGGGACTGACGCTCCTGACCCTGGTACGCAGAGAAACAAGGCCGCCACTGGGATGGCTCGCCTCCCGAGCGGCGGCGGCGATCGTGGGGCTCGCTCTGGTGCCGGCTGGAATCGGGGCGTACTTCTCCGCGCATAGGGCGTGGAGCGCTCTGGTCTACAACACGGTCCAGCACAATCTGGTTCCGCGGCTCGGCCACGACGCCCCCTGGCGATGGCCGGTGGCGCTGGCCGTTCTCCCTCTCCTCTATTCCATGGCCCGCCGTCTCGTGAACCAAACGCCCGATGCGAGGGTGGGAGCGCGGCGGGCGCTCCTGCTCACGGGCGCCACGCTCTACTTCACGGCCGTGAATTTCCTTTGGCCCCTCGTCACCCGCCAGGACTTCCTTCCCCTGATACCGCTTGCCGCCATCTTCGTGACCCCTCTTTTGGTGAAGCTCGATCTATGGATGTCTGGCACCCGCTTCGCCCGAGCCGCGCGCTTGGTTCCGGTGGTGGTGGTGGTGGCGCTCGAGGTCGGGCCCGCGGTTGCCGCAGAGCCACCGTGGCGAGATGACACGTCACCGCAACGGGCGTTTCTCTCCGAGGTTCTGCGGCTCACGCGACCTGGCGACCCGCTCATGGATCTCAAGGGGGAATGCGTCTTCCGGACGCGTTCCTACTATTACGCGCTCGAGCACATCACGCGCGTGCGCATCGCGCGCGGCCTGATTCGGGATGACATCGCGACGCGCCTCATCGCCACCAAGACGGCGTTTGTGACGGAAGATTCGGGCCAGTTTCCGCCCGGAGCGGGAAGCTTCATGAAGGCGCACTACCTGGTGGTGGGCCGGCTGCGGGCGCTGGGCTGCTGGCTCGAGCCCGTTCCCGGCGACCCGGCCACGCCGCGCCCCTTCGACATCGTGATTCCGGGACGATACGTCGTGGTTGCCGACTTCGGACCGGGCCAAGGTCAGCTCGACGGCGAAGGCGGCGCCGGTCCAAGTCAACTCGGTCCCGGCCCCCACGCGTACCGGGCCGGCCTGTGGGCCAGTGCAGTCGAACGTGGGTTCTCTCCGTTCCCTGGCGTCGGTGCGGGGGGGCGATGACGATCCCTTTAGGTGGCCCGTCGCCCGGGATGCCTGGTGCGCTGGATGGCGTCGTCGGCCTCGGAGCCAATGACCGGGTCATGGTCATCGCACCTCACCCAGACGACGAGTCGCTGGCCTGCGCGGGGCTGTTGCAGGCCTCGGCCAGAGCGGCGGCTCGCGTCCGGGTCGTTTTTCTGACCGACGGGGACAACAACCCGTGGGCTCAGCTCGTGGCCGAAGGCC
>VBOY01000064.1 GCA_005893295.1 Candidatus Eiseniibacteriota bacterium
CGCCATGGACTCGCGCTCTTTGCTTGCCGCCCTGGGGGCTCCGGGACTCATCGACCTCATCGGCAACACGCCGCTCGTCCCGATCCGAGGCTTGGAGGGAGTACCTGCTGGCGTCGAGGTCTACGGCAAGGCCGAGTGGTTCAATCCCGGGGGCTCGGTCAAGGATCGCGCGGCGTGGGCAATGGTAGAGGCGGGGGAGGAAGCCGGCGCCCTGGGCGCGAACAAGATCCTGATCGATGCCACCTCCGGCAACACCGGCATCGCCTACGCGTGGATCGGGGCGGCCCGTGGCTTTCGGGTCCGGCTGTGCATCCCGGCCAATGCCAACGCCGAGCGCAAGCGGCTGCTCAAGGCCCTGGGGGCGGAGCTAATGCTCACCGACCCCATGGAGGGTACGGACGGCGCGATCCGCGAAGCCCGACGCATCGTCGCGGAGCATCCCGACGCCTACTTCTATCCCGATCAGTACTCAAATCCGGCCAACTGGCAGGCCCACTATCGCGGCACCGCGGAGGAGATCTGGGCCCAGACCGAGGGGCGGGTAACGCACTTGGTCGCAGGCGTCGGCACCGCGGGTACGTTGGTCGGGACCGCGCGCCGGCTGCATGAGCGGAACCCGGCGCTCACCGCGATCGCGGTCCAACCCGACGGCCCGCTGCACGTGCTCGAGGGCCTCAAGCATCTGCCGAGCTGTGCCATGCCCGCCATTTACGACCCGCGTGCACACCAGCGCACGATCGAGGTCGAGAGCGAGCAGGCGATCGACATGACGAAGCGCCAAGCGCGGCGTGGGCTGCTGCTTGGCTGGTCGGCAGGGGCGGCCGTGGTAGCCGCCGAGCGCGCGGGGCGCGAACTGGAGCGCGGTATGGTCGTGGCAATCCTTCCTGATGGCGCCGAGCGCTACCTCGGCGATCCGCTCTGGGAGGCGGGATGATGAGGAACCTACGTGACCCTGCGCCTGCGCGTACAAGAGACTGAGCAGATCCATGCCCACGTGAGTCGTGCTTACCCCGAGGAGGGGTGCGGCGTACTGCTGGGGTGGGACCGCGGCGATGCGCGCGAAGTGGCGCGCGCCGTCCCGATCCAGAACCAGCACGAGGACTCGAAGGGCAACCGCTACCTGATCGCGCCCGAGCAGTTCCTTGCGGCCGAGCGGGAGGCTCGGGATGCAGGGCTCGACGTGGTCGGCTTCTTCCACTCCCATCCCGATCATCCGGCGCGTCCCTCGGCCTTCGACCTCGAGCACGCCTGGCCCTTCTACTCGTATATGATCGTGTGCGTGGAGCATGGACGGGCCACCGACATGCGAGCGTGGCGACTGGCCGAGGATCGCTCCGGGTTCGAACCCGAGACGCTGGAGGTCCTGTCCGATGGTACGCCTGGGCAGGGGGGAGATCGCGGAGCATGAGCACGAGCACCCGGATTTACATCCCCATGCCGCTGCGGCCCTATGCCGCGCAACAGAGCGTGGTCGAGGTCGAAGCCGCGAGTGTGGGCGAAGCGCTGCGCCAGCTGGTGGCGCGTCACTCCCAGCTTACACGGCACCTCTACGACGAGGACGGCCGGCTGCGCCGCTTCGTGAACGTGTACAAGAACGACGAAGACGTCCGGCATTTGCAGGGCGAGGGCACGCCGCTCGCGGCGAGTGATTCGCTCTCCATCGTCCCCAGCGTTGCGGGCGGCGCCGACCCGCGACGGGGGGCCTCTCTCAGGTCCCTGAGCGCCGCTCCGGCGCCACCACCCTGGGCCACCGGCGAGGACGGCCTCCCGCCGCTCTCGCAGGGCGAGCTGTTGCGCTACAGCCGGCACCTGATCCTTCCCGAGGTCGGGCTCCAGGGCCAGCGCAGGCTCAAGGCCGCGAGCGTGCTGATCGTGGGTGCGGGCGGGCTCGGCTCGCCGCTCGCCCTCTATCTCGCCGCGGCGGGAGTCGGACGCATCGGGCTCGTGGACTTCGACCGCGTGGAGGAGAGCAACCTGCAGCGACAGGTGCTCCATGGCACCGCGAGCGTGGGGCACTCCAAGCTCGCGTCCGCCAAGGCGCGCCTCACCGACCTCAACCCCCATGTTCGGGTGGACGTCTACGACACCGCGATCCACAGCGAGAACGCCTTCGAGCTGATCCGTCCGTACGATGTGGTCGCAGACGGCACCGACAACTTTCCGACCCGCTACCTGGTGAACGATGCGTGTGTGCTGCTCGGCAAGCCCAACGTCTATGGCAGCATCTTCCGCTTCGAGGGCCAGGCCAGCGTATTCGACGCGCGCCTCGGCCCATGTTACCGGTGCCTCTATCCCGATCCGCCGCCGCCCGGGTTGGTGCCGTCGTGCGCCGAGGGGGGCGTGCTTGGCGTGCTGCCCGGGCTGATCGGCGTGATCCAGGGGATCGAGACCCTGAAGCTCGTCCTCGGCATCGGCTGGTGTTCGATGCGCTGACCCTCGGCTTTCGCGAGCTCAAGCTCCGCAAGGATCCGGCTTGCCCGCTCTGCGGTGCGCACCCCACCCAGACGGAGCTCATCGACTACGAGCAGTTCTGCGGCCTCAACCGCACCGACGAGGCTGCGGCGGCCGCGGCGAGCTGGGAGATCGGGGCGCGGGAGCTCGACGCCAAGGCCGCGCGGGCAGAGGACTTCGTGCTGGTCGACGTCCGCGAGCCGCACGAGTACGAGATCGCGCGCATCCCCGGAGCGATGCTGATTCCGCTCAATACCCTGCCGGCGCGGCTCGCCGAGCTCGACAGCAGCCGCGAGATCGTGCTGCACTGCCATCGTGGCCAGCGCAGCATGCTCGCGCTCGAGTTCCTGCATCAGTCGGGCTTCCGCAAGCTCAAGAGCCTGCGCGGTGGGATCGAAGCCTGGTCGCTGGAGGTGGACCCGCGAGTACCGCGATACTAGTGAGGGGATGTTGGCTGTCCACGGACGTAGGACAGCCTAGACTCGGCTCTGCGCGCGCGCAGGTTCTTACTCTTATCCACAGGGGGCGGGCGGGCTCAGCGATGGTTGCCCTCCCCATCGGCGAAATCAGCTACATTTTCGTCGCGCGCGAACGCTCCGCCTGAACCAGGAGATGGCCACCGATGGGCGAGACCCGGGTCGATCTGCTGCACTTGCTCGAGGACCTCCGCGATGCCTACGCGGGTTCCCTGGAAGAGACAATTCTCACCGAGATCGTGGCGAACTCGCTCGACTCGGGAGCGCGCCGCATCGACATCACGAGTGACGCGACGAGCCGCACGCTCACGATCACCGACGACGGCACGGGGATGAAGCGTGGGGAAGTGCGGCGTTACCACGACGTCGCCTCCAGCGCCAAGACTCGAGGGCAGGGGATTGGTTTCGCCGGCGTCGGGATCAAGCTTGCGCTGCTGAGCTGCCATTGGGTGTATACGGAAAGCCGGCGCGGCAAGGTCCACGTGGCGACGCGCTGGCACTTGGCGAGTCGCCATCGGGCTCCTTGGAAGTGGGTGCCGCCGGAGGGCCTTGCTCCGGAACGCGGGACCGCGATTCGGTTCGAGCTGACCAACGCGCTTTCTCCGCTGCTGGACCCCGGCTTTCTCGAGGTCGCACTCCGCTGGCACTACCTGCCGCTCTTCGAACCTCTATTCGAGCCGCTCCTTCGCGACCATTACCCGCACGGCGTGCGGATCACCGTCAACGGACGTGCACTCGAAGCTACCGAGCGCGCCGCGCGAGAGCAGGCCACGCTGGAAGTGAGAATCGGTCGCAAGCGGAAGCCTTCCGCGCTGGGCTACCTGGTCCGCGACGTCGTGCCGCTTCCCGAGGACCAGCGCGGGGTCGCGATCAGCACGCTCGGCAAGATCATCCGACGGGGATGGGACTGGCTCGGGATCACGCCTGCGACGCAGGACTCGATCGGAGGCGCGATCGAGATCCCGGCTTTGGCCGAGTGCCTGACGCTCAACAAGGCGGATTTCATTCGCTCGGGTCCGCGCGGCATGACTTATCTCGCCTATCGCAAGGCCATCCAAAACGCGGTTTCGAACCAGCTTGCCGCATGGGGAGACGCGCGCGACGCTGCGGAAGAGACCCGGAGAAGAATCACGCGTCCCGTCGAGCGTGACTTGGAGCGGGTTCTGATCGACTTGGCCGACGACTTTCCGATGCTGGGAACGCTCGTGGAGCATCGCGAGGGCGGCCAGCGGCGCCTGCCGATCGGCGGTCAGGCCCTCGATTACGCCCGCGGACTGGTCGCTGCCACGATTGCAGCCTCGGCGGTAAGTGCCGTTGCGACAGAGGGGGCGCAGCTCGCCGACACCAATGGTGGGTCGGCCGCGACCGCGCTGGATGAAACCGCGGCGGCCGAACCGCAGCCCTCTGCGGAAGCCATGATCCCGAGCGCTCCGGGCCCCAAACGCGCGGCGCGCTATGGGCTCAGCATCGAGTTCGAGACGCGTTCGAGTGATCCCGAGATCGCGCGGCTGATCGAATCGACTGTTTGGGTGAACGACGCGCACCCCGCGTTCCGTCGCGCCGTGCTGTCCCGCTCCGAGGGCTATCATCTCGCACTGGCGGTCGCCATGGCGCTCGCGCCGCTCGCGGTGGAGCCGGCTCATCAGCATCGGTTCGTGACTACCTTCCTTGCGCGGTGGGGCCAGGCGCTGGAGACCGGCGGCAGGAAGCGCAGAGGATGAACGATCCAACGGTAACGTCGCCCATCGGGCGACCTCGCTCCGCGTC
>VBOY01000065.1:0-1467 GCA_005893295.1 Candidatus Eiseniibacteriota bacterium
GAGGAGGGCCGACAGTTGGGCTACATTGCTCGGCCGTGAGCCGTTTGCATGGCGGGCGGGTCTCGGTGTGCCGTTGGCGGCCCCCGCTCCCGACTCGGAGCCGGAGCTTCACCATCAAATGGCGGAGGTCGCTGAGTGCGGCTGGGATTCCGGCAAGTCTCGGACACCTGGGAGCGTGGGGACCCGTACGAACGCTACGTCGGCCGCTGGAGCCGTCGCGTTGCCCCGCGGTTCCTCTCGTGGCTGAGTCTCCCCCGCGGGCAGCGCTGGCTGGATGTTGGCTGCGGCTCGGGGGCGCTGTGTGCAGTGATCCTCGACCAGTGTTCGCCCTCGCACTTGACGGGCGTCGAGCCCTCGGATGGATTCCTGAAGACCGCCAGGGAGCATCTCGGCGGACGAGCCGAGCTTCAGCGCGGAAGCGCGACGGAGATTCCGCTCGAAGATGCTGCGGTCGACGTCGTGGTCTCCGGACTGGTCTTGAACTTCGTTGCCGATCCGCAGGCTGCCCTTGCCGAGATGGCCCGAGTGACATCGCTCGGCGGCAACGACATTGGATGAAGGCGTTCGCTTCCCCATGTGCCGTCCTGAAGCGCTGGAGGCGTTGTTTGCCGGTTCGCTTCTCGGCGACGTCGAGACGACATCGATGGAGATTCCGACGCTGTTCGCGAGCTTCGAGCAGTACTGGACGCCGTTTCTCGACGGACAGGGACCCGCGCCCGCTTATCTGATGTCTCTTGACGAGCGCGAGCGGGCCCGTCTGCAAGGCGAGGTTCGGCGCCGCATTCCTATCGCCGCTGACGGCTCGATCTCGCTCATCGCCCGCGCCTGGGCGGTGCGTGGCACTCGACGCTAGGTACCTCGGCCAGGACGAGTGGGTACCGAAGCGCGCAGTCTGGAGCAAAATGGTGGAGCTGAACGGGATCGAACCGTCGACCTCTTGACTGCCAGCCGTGGGAGCGATGTCACGAATTGGGTCGAACGGGAGCGAACGGCATCTATCCGACCGGCTTGGGATGATCCGAGGCGGCGCGATCCCCCCCGTTCGCGCCCGATAGCGACGATACGGTCGCCCACAGTTAACCTACAATTCTCGCAGCAGGTCATGGCGGGCCGAAGCAGCTAGGCACACCATCCCCTTCGTGGCTCGCAGTGGCATAGGAGTCTAGATGAGCACCCAGTCCGATCTCATGATCGCGTTGGCCGCAACATCGCTCGTCGTCGCGGCCAACGCTGGAATTAGCGTAGGGGCGACGATCAAGAATGGCGGGTTCGAAGCGGTCCAGATTGCAACTCAATCTGCAAATCCGGCCGACACACCCGGCTGGATCCGCACAGGCACGCCTAGCGAGGGACCGCTGTGGCGATCGTATGATGGAACTGACGGCTTTCTCGACTGCTGCGGAGTAGCGCATGCGGCCGAGGGCCGGCAGTTTGTAACGCTTGGCACTGGCTATCGACGGGCCCCCG
>VBOY01000065.1:1484-17459 GCA_005893295.1 Candidatus Eiseniibacteriota bacterium
GAAACCAATACCGCCTTGAATTTCTCAGGGCTCATGAGGCCGGGTTTTCCGGACCCCAAACCATCACGGTCTCGATCGACGGGGGTCCGGGAATCAACTTCACAAGCCTCAGCGCCGACACGACCCCCTACTGGAACACCTGGGAAAACAAGTCCTTGTTCTTCACTGCAACTGGCACAACTGCGAGTCTAAGTTTCTCTGCAACAACTTCGTTCGACATTGGCCTCGATAACGTGCGTATCTCTGCACCGGTGCTTTGACGTGGGTAGCGGTCTCGGCGGTCTCATCCAGGACACGGGAGGCGCCCTGAAGCGACGATCGATCGTGCTGGCTGCCGTGTGCCTATCGCTCGCGAGCTCGGCGGCCGCGAAGCCGCCAATCACGTGGGCGAACGGACCGATGTTCACGAAATCCGGCCCCCCCCCGGGCGAACCACGTTCGTCGTGCACGGACCGGTCGACGTGTCGGCGCTCCAGAACGATTTCGTCTCCGCGTTCGGCGGCGACGAGGCGGCGGGCCAGGCATACTTCGCGACCGCGCTCACCGAATGTCTTTCCGGCGCGCGCGTGCTTGGCGAGCCGCCGCACGGGATTCTGCGCGACGAGCGGCACCGGCTCGGCTGGACCGCATTCCCGTCGACCGTGACGCCGGACACGGGCACGTGGGCGATCTCCTGGACCGAGGTCGTCGATGGCCAGCTCGCCCTGGCTCGACGGCGCGGACTCGTTGTCGGCGGCCCTCGCGCGCACGGGTGCGGACTGGCTGGTCGTCATCGACGACCTCGTCGCCATCCTGGCGCCTGGCGAGCCCGGCATGGCCCGGTTCACGCCGAGCGGCGAGATGCGCATGGAGGGCGGCAAGCTGACGCCCGCGCGTACGAGATTGCGCGCCGCGGATCGTCGCAAGTCGTGAGGCCGCAGCCCAGGCAGCCCCGCCCTCCTCACCGCGCTCCGCCACGCGCTGCGGATCGAGCCGAAGGCTGCGCCGTCGACGTGGAACACGTTCGGTACGATGCGGCCGTGCTCTCACGCAAAAGATCGGCGAGCGCGGGTAGCTGCCCGAAGGGAAACGACCTCGACTTCCCCCTCTTCGTATCCTCCCCGTGCAGGCGCAGCTTCCGGGCCTCGAAGTCCACCCTCGCCCACGTCAGCCCCAGTCGGGAATGGAGTCCGCCTTCTTCGCGCGCCGCGCGAGGCGGAACATGCGTCGGAGCAGCTTGACCTCGTACAGCACCGTGGACGGCGAGGCCTGCTCCAGCCGGCGCGCTACGTAGGCGGTCACAACGTCGTACTCGATACCGCGGGCGAGCATGCCACCGAAGAACGCCCGCAGATGCGGCAGCCGAGACCGCTGTGTGACATCCAGGGTGACGTGATCGGCATCAAAACCGCCATCAACCCAGCGGCCAGGGGATCGGCCTCGCCATCTCCATCAACCTGGCCAAGCACGTCGCCGATCAGCTCGTCGCGCATGGCAAGGTGGCGCGCGCATGGCTGGGCGTGCAGCTCGCCGACCTCACGCCCGAGATCGCAGAGGGGTTCGGCATCAAGGCGGACAACGGCGTAGTCATCTCGGCGGTCCTCAAGGACCAGCCGGCGGCCCGCGCGGGACTCCAGCGCAACGACGTGATCGTGGAGTTCGACGGCCAGCCGGTGACCGATCCCCAGAAGTTCCGCCTCCGCGTGGCCGATACCGCAGCAGGGCGCCGCGTGCCGATCACGGTGCTTCGCGACGGCAAGCGTGTCTCGCTGACGGTGACGCTGGGACCCCGCGACCAGAACGTGGTGGACTCGAACAACGCCCGGCGGACGCCGGGATTTCGCCCAACGACGTGATCGAGGAGGTCGGCGGCAAGCCGGTGCGGGCCGCCGCAGCCTTCACGCAGCTCCTCAAGGAAGCCAAGGTTCGGGGCAAGCACGCGGTGCTGCTGGTGCACCGCGGCGGCAACACCCAGTTCGTGGCGCTGCCACTGTCGGAGTGAGGCGGCGCTCCAGGCAGAAACGGGTTCCGGCCGGGACTCTACCATGTTGAGAGAAGACTCGGAGTCGTCATCGTCTGCTCCCAGTGCCAGTAGCCAGACCTCAGGGTCGAACCACGCGTTGCGAGCAGACCCGGAACTGCCCTTTTTGAGGATGGCGTGGTCGCCTAGCCAAATGCAGGAGTTCTTTAACCTCCAGGTACTGCCCCTAGTGTGGCCCGGCCAGCAAGTCACAGCAGTGACTATCGAGGACATGCGCTATAAGGCCGGCAAGCAGTGCGAGAGCTTATACTCTCTTCAGTGTGGCGACCCAACCGAAAGTCATTGTCGGCGGGTGGTGGTGACCTTCGCAAACGAGAACAAGCTTCGGAAGCTCTACCGGCACCACTATGGAGGAGAGAGCAGCACTGCAGCTGGGCCAACACCTTGCCCGGTCGTGTTCCTGCCGGAGTTTGGGTGTCTGGTCGAGTTCTTTCCAAGAGATTGGGCCTTGCGGGGCTACGTCCGAATCGGACATCCTAGCCCAAGTGGGCACTGAGGCTGAGCGTGCACGCAGGCTCCCCACGGTCGAAGTGCTCAGATACAAACTCCACGGCAGATGTGTGCTGCGGTACATAGTGGAGGCCCCCGCCGGCGGAGCCCCGACGGAAGTGATCGGCAAGGTGCATAAGTCAGGGACCCTGGCAGTACAGGTCGCGCAGACTCTGAGCATTCTCCAGCCCCAGGCAGCGGCTTATGGGCTTATCATTCCCAAGCCACTCCGGGTGATCGAGGAGTGGGGGCTCCTCCTCATGGAGCGAGTCTCGGGGATAGCGCTGAAGCCCATAGTAGAGCAGACGAAAGACCCGCAGCAGCTCAAGACGGTCATGGGTCTAGCGGCGGCAACGCTGGTACGTCTCCACTGCCTGCGTTTTGAGAGCCAGAAAGTGCGGTCTTTGCAGACCTGGTTGGAGAAGGGGCACGGGAAAGCAGCTTCGCTTCACCTCGTAGCCCCTTTGTTAGCTCAGCAGGCGGACACGCTCCTGCGGCAGATAGGACAGTTAGGTGCGCGCTCCGCTGTGGCGCCACTTTCCTTCATTCACGGCGGCTTTTCTCCAGCCCAGCTCCTGTTGGAGAAGGGCCAGATAGCAGTAGTGGACTTTGACTCATCCGGCCTGGGAGATCCCGCCATAGATGTCGGGCACTTTATGGAACGGTTGCACCAGATAGCTGTGAATAGGGCAAGCAACGCCTTTCGGCAGCTGGCCACGGACTTCCTCTCTGAGTACCAGGCCCGCTTGCCCGAGCAGAGAGTCGCAGAGCGGGTGCACCTGTTCCTGAGCGCCTTCCTTGTCCGAACGGCCTTGCATACGTTCGAAAGGCGGCCCTACGCGTACGGTCAGGCTGGCCCCGACTCACTCCCGGTCCTGCTCTTGCAAGAGGCGGCTGCATGTCTAGCAGGACGGTGACGGGTTTCACTGAGGATCAGGCTTTGCCAGATTGAAGAGGAGTGGAGTTGCCCCGATTCGGTGGACGGGTGAGGACTGCGGTTGATTGTGAGCCGCGCGCGAGGAGCGCGCGCTATCCTGGTACCGGAGCGTGGCGCTCGTGTGCCTGGCCGATCGCGTGCTCACTCATCAGAGGGACGCGTGGCTCGAGCGGGCGCGCCGGCTGCTAGGCGAGGCCGGCCGTCATGCGGAGAGGACGACATGAGATCGCGGTGAGCTGTTCCGCGCCGCGAGCCCGGCATGCCGTGCCGCCTCGTCCACGACCGCCGGCGTCTCACGCGGCACCGGGCTGTGTGGTCTCGTCTTCAGCCTGCGCGCAGCCAGGTGCAGGAGCCCTGCCGCCCAGTACCACTCCAGCGCGCATGGGTCCACGAGACGCTGCACCCTGGTGAGGAACATTTCCGTCGCCCGAGCGGCCTGGGCCGCGAATGGCTCATGCCGAAGTGCGAGGCGCGAGATCGTCGCGAGGAACATTCCCGCATCGAGCTCGACCGGTCCCTGCCCGAACTGGGTCCAGTCGATGACGCCGGGACTGCCGTCCATGTCGAAGATGTGGCGCGCGTAGAGCGTGCCGTGCACGAGGCGCGGTGCCTTCTCTCGCGTCGGGATACGAACGAGGAGCTTCGCCACCGATTTCGTGGCAGCCCCAAGCATCCGGTCGGCGGAACCGAGCGCCCCGGCCGACACGCCAGCCTGGTAGATCATGTGCTCGCGGCCCCGCGGAGGCCCGAGCCGCACGCGCTTCCTCGAGGCGTGCCACAGCCACGATGCTGCCAGCTCTCCGGCACGGGCGCCGTGCCCCAGCTTGATCAGATGATGGGCCGTCGGCCCCTCCAGCCAGCTAATGACGACCAGCCTGAGATGGCGGTTCCAGGCGAGCAGACGAGGGACGCGGGGCCCGAGGTCCCGAGCGAGCCCGAGGCGAGCGAGCTCCTGGTACAGCTCGGCCTCGGGCGCTGGATCGTCCGCATAAAGCTTGACGGCGAATCGGCGATCGCCCGCGCGCGTCTCGAACGTCATGCGCGTGCCCATCACATGGTTGCACGTTCGAATCTCGACTCGACCGTCGGTCAGGCCGAGATCGGGCAGTGCGGCGGCGAGGCCCAAGGTTCGGATGGCCTCGAGGCCGGGCAGCGCGCGATCGATGGGAAGGTCGGCGGCCGGCTGCCCACGACCGGGCAGGGAGGGATTGTCGGCAAGCACGGCTCAGCTCAGCGCTGGATCAGGTAGCTGAACTTGAAGAAGAATTGCCGGCTAGTGGACTGGTCCAGCGACTCGGTGCGCCGCAGCGTGGGCTGCAACGAGCTGGCACCGTCCAGGGCCAGGTTCTCGTGACGGTCGGTGTATCCGACGTAGAGCGCCGTGCCGGGATTGAGCAGATAGGTGGCCAGCACGTCTCCGGTGAGATGCTCCTCGCGTTCCTCGCGCACCAGGGACGAGTTGGGGAACACCCCTTCATAGTCCACGATCGTTCGCAGCGAGAGGGGACGCGTGACCTGGACGTTCAACTTCCAACGCAGGATCGGGTTCTCGAAGATCCGCCTCGAGGTCGAGCCGTCGGGCGCGACGATTCCAGGGCGCGCGCGCAGGTAGGAATAGATGTACGTCTGGTCGAGGCTGAGCCGCTGCGATGGCTTGAGCGTCACCGTCAGATCCGCCTCCCCGAGGTTGGCGAGGAAGGGAGCCACCTTCTTGGCCGGATGGTAGTTGACCTCGGTTCCCTGGCTATACGTGGCCGAGAGCGCCAGCCACTTGAGCCACGCGGTGTCTAGCTGCAGTTGGGTGGCATGCTTGCGGAACCCGATCGCCTTGAACAGCTCGTACTCCTCGGTGCGCTGGGCCTCGAGCACCGTCGCGCCGGTGAACTCGAACTTGAACTTGCTCTCCACCTTCCAGTCCTGGAGCTCGTTGTTCAGGTGATCGCGTGTCATCTGTGTGACCACGGTAGGCCCATACTTGACGAGCATGCTCTTCTTCCGCCGCCAACGGTAATCCACCTGTTGCTTGACCTGGCGCATGTCGACGCGCTTGACGTACCCGAGGTCGGAGCGGAAGTCCGGGTCGAGGTCCATGTACCGGAGCTCGTAGTCGAAGCTCCGGCCGTCGCGCAGCACGTCCGCGTAGAGACCGGGGCCGTCGAGCCGCTGACCGTCGAGGTGCCGGGTGGACGTTGCCACCGCCTGCGTCGCGACCACCCAGGTGCTACCGAGCTTCACCCGCGCATCGAGACCGAGGGCACGGTTCCAGCCGCGAGCGAAGTCACGGCTGGTGCCGAGGAGGCCTAGGTTGACCTGCTTCCCGATCTCGCGCCGCAGGCTCATGACAGCATTCTCGGCGCGCTCCCCCCGCAGCGGATCGGTAGTCTCGACAAGCCGCCCGGGCGCGCGGTCGTCGCTCACCAGGGCGCCCAGGGCCCAGCCGGCTGTCTTGGCCGTCACCCTCGCGCCATACTGAGGATCGGCGATGCGCCGGGAGAAGAACAGCTGGACCGGCGTCTGGAAATAGCCGGCGTTCTCCGTGAAGAACGGCCGGCGCTCCGGGTAGACGACCTCGTACCTCTGATTGAGGGTCACCTGCGGCTCGTCGGACTCGACTTGGCTGAAGTCGGGGTTGAGCGCGACATCAACGGTGTAGGCGCTCTGGAAAACCAGCTTGGAATCCAATCCGCCGCGCAGCTCCACTTCCTTCCGGAAGCCGGGAAAGGCCGACTCGGCTTCGAGGAAGCGCGCGCCGCTCGAGATGCCGTAGGGGATGAACTGCATGTTCCGCCCCGCAGAGATCCCTTCGAGACCGTCGGCGGTGGCGAACTGTGGCACGAACCCCTCGACCCGTTTGGTGATCAACGGCCAGTAAGATTCCTCGTTATTGTTGCGGGGAATGATCCGTCCCAGGGCGATGCCCCAGACCTGGGTCGGCGCGTTGGAGAAACGCACGCTCCGGAAGGGGATCGTCATGCGCACCCGGTATCCATCGGCGGTCAGCCGGCCCTCCGAATGCCAAAGAACGTCGAAGGCATAATCGTCCTCCTGTCCCTCGGTCAGGATGCCGTCCATCTGGATGCCCAGCGGGTTGCAGGCGAAGACGTAGGCGCGCCGACCGTCCTTGAACGGGTCCAGGAAGACGAGCACACGATCGTCCGCCGTGATGTCTTCGCGCCTCGTCAAGTGGGCGCGAACCTTGGCGGGTTGGTCCTCGCAGACGAAGATGACGTACAGATTGTCTTCGTCATAGGAGATCCAGGCGTGGGTCCCGAGGCTGCTGGGGACACCATCCCCCGGCTCGCGCTGCTGAAAGTCCGACAGCTCGGCGCCCGCCACGGATTCCAGGACGGTCTCGAGATTCGGCGCCTGGGAAACGCGGGGGATCCGCACCTGCGCGGTGTTGGCACCTGCCTGGCCCTGCAGGCAGAGGAGAATCGAAAGGACGGCGTACCGGGCGGCTGCACTGCAGATTCTTCCAGTCATGCGACTTCGCGAGATGTCCCGAACCTGCCGTGGTCTCAACCGGTTATCTCTGCGCCTCCAGTGTGAAATGGACGAGTGGTACTTGTCTCCGGGTCCCGCCCGATCGAGGAGTCTCCATCCGGGGACCTTCTCTCGACCTCGGGATTCTTTCCGGCATTTCCGTGAACGGCTTCCCTGGCGCGCCCGGGCCACGCTCGTGGGTCGCCGTGATCGGCGCCCGGGGGGCACCAGGCGCGCGCTTCCGCGACGACTTCGACCATCTGCTGGCGCCATCCCGGCCGCTGGTGACGAAAGATGCCGCTCGCAACTTCGAGCAGGGCGCCCGCGCAGTGCAGGGGGAATCGCGCGCACCAATCCTCCGGGACGTTCGCGAAATACTCGTCGACGAAGGCGGCCCCGACCGCGCGCGTCCGCTCGTGAGGGATCACCTCGAGCCCTGCCCTGCCGATGACGTAGGCGAACATGTGGGCGGCATCCCGCACCGGATCCCCCATGGCGACCGAATCGAGGTCGATGAAAGTCACCCGGGGACCCGAGATGAAGACGTGATCCGGCTTGAGATCTCGATGGATCGGCGCCGGGGGAGCCTCCCTCAAATCGCGGACGAGTGTCGCCGCGATCGCATCGGCCTCCGGCTGGAGCTCCGGAACGGCCCATCCCACCAGCGTCGCTGCCTTGCGGATGTCGGCGAGCTGGTCACGGAGGTCGTGAGGCCGTGGAATGGGTGGCGCGTGGCGATGGAAGTCGGCCGTCGCCCGGGCGCCCAGCCGGGCCGCCGTCATGGCGTCCCCACCCCGCAGCAAGATCTGCTGCAGGGATTCCCCCTGCGCCTCCTCAAGCACGAGTGCGCGTGTCTCGGCGACGTAGCCGAGGGGCTGGATCAGTGAATAGCCGCCCGCCGTCGCTCCGCCCGGCCGGGCCATTGCGCGCAGCAGGTGCAACGTCTGAGACCCGCGCTCGTTTCGATAGACCTTCACGTAACCGCGCAGCGTCTCGCGCCCCGCGCCGTCCTGCGCATGCGCATCGACCGAGAGCCGGAACGCGGCCCCGAGTTCGGTGCGGTAGCGCGTCGGCTCGAACGCCGGCTTGCCCGCCCGCCGCCAGCCGGGCGCCTGGCGCCCGAGCAGCAGCGGCTCGACTGCCGCGCAGCCGCCGCCGAGGACATGGCCGAGCTGGCGAAGCTTGCGATCGCAGGGGAAGACCTGCACCAGCATGTCGAGGTCCGGAATGAAGTCCACGGGCTCGAACGTCTGCCACTCCTCGGGGATCTCGGAACGGGGATCGGTCGCTCGCATCTCTCGCCACAGCCGCTCGGCCTCGCCCCCTCGCGTGTAGATCACACCGGTCACCCACTGATCCCGGGTCCGACCGGTGCCGGGGTCGACGAGGTGCAGCGTGTACTGGAGGACGCAGCGCGAGCCTCCCGATTGGCGGCATCGGAAGCGAAATGGTGTGCACCCCTCGATACGGTAGGACTGCCCTGGAACTGGCTTCAGGTGCGAGCGGAACACGTCGAGCATCCGCCCCGGGTCGGCGGCGACGTCGAGCTGCGGGAAGTCGGGATCGGCCGGATAGGTTCCTGGGGCGCGGGTCTCGGGCAAGTGGACGGACACGGGGTCCCCCTACGAGGAAAGGTCCAGGGCCGGGCGCTGTGCGTCGAGCTCGTAGAGCTGGCGGTAGCGCCCGCTCGTGGCGGCCAGTTGGTCGTGGGTCCCTCGCTCGATGATGCGGCCGTCCTCCAGGACCAACACCAGGTCGGCGTCCGCCACCGCCCCCAGGTCATGCGTGATCATCAGGCAGGTCCGCCCGGTCATCAGCCGATCGAGCGCCTCGCGCACTCTCGCCTCGCTCTCCACGTCGAGGCCGGTCATCGGCTCGTCCAACACCAGCACCGGGGCATCGCGGACGAACGCCCGGGCGATCGCGATGCGCTGGCGCTGCCCGCCCGAGAGCGTAGCTCCCCGCTCGCCGATCTCGGTGTCGTAACCGTTCTCCATCTCGCGAATGAACTCGTCGGCGTTGGCGGCCGTGGCGGCGGCCATGATCTGCTCCATGCTCGCCTCGGGGTTGCCGTAGGCGATGTTCTCCCGGACGGAGGCTCCGAACAGGATCGACTGCTGGAGGACGAGTCCAATCTCGCGCCGCAGGGACTCGCGGCGATAGCGACGGATGTCCAGGCCGTCGACCTCGATGACTCCCTCCCGTGGCTCGTAGAGGCGCAGGAGCAGACTCACGATCGTCGACTTGCCCGCTCCCGAGACTCCCACCAAGGCGATCCGCTGACCCGGGGATATGCTGAACGAGACGTGCCGCAGCACGTCCCTTCCATCCTCGTAATCGAAGGAGACGTCCTTGAAGACGATCTTGCCGCGGATGCGGCCAGGATCGACGGCGTCGGGCCGGTCCATGATCTCCGGCGCGCGATCGAGCACGTGGGCGATTCGATCCGCGCTCGCCATGGCCTTGGAGAAGTTGGTGGAGAGCTTGGCCATGCCCCGGACCGGCTTGTACAGGCTCGTCAGGTAGGAGGCGACCAGCACCAGATCGCCGGGCAGCATCCTGCCGGCCAGCACCTCAACCGCTCCGAATACCACCGCGGCGGCGGTCCCCAGCGCCGAGATGATCTCGGTGGAGCGCGTTGCCGCGGCTTCCAGCCGGGCCACGTGGACGCTCTGCTGCATGGTCTTGGCGGTCTCCGTGTCGAACAGCTTTGCCTCGTATTGCTCCCGGGCGAATGCCTGCACCAGAGGGATCGCCGTGAGCACTTCGTTCATCCGCGAGGCCACCGCCCCCTCTTGCTTGCGTTGCTTCCTCACCGAGGCCTTGGTCTTACGATAGAGATGGAAGAGGCTGATGCAGAGAATGCTCAGCGTGGCCAGGGAGATCGCACCGAACTTCCAATCCACCGAGATCATGACGGCGAGCGTTCCGATCACCACCAGCACGTAGGTGACGAATTTGAGGATCGAGTCCGCCATGATGTCCTTCAGGGTGTTGGTATCCCCGGCGATCCTGGTCAACAGGTCGCCCGACCGCGCCCGATTGTGGAAAGACAACGACAGCTGCTGGAGATGGTTGAACAGCTCGCGACGCAGGGCGTAGACCAGCTTGTAGCCGATCGACGAGGTGATGAAGATCTGCGAGTAGGAGAACAGCCCTTGCAGGAGCGCGATCAGCACCATGCTGCTGGCGGCGCCCACGACGAGCGGGATCGTGCCCTGCGCGGCAAGCTCTCGAGCGAAAGGCCACGAATGGGGCACCGGCTTCCCGAGGATGGCGTGATCGATGATGACCTTGAGCGGCCACGGCTTCAGCAGCTCGGTCACCGTGACGCCCACGGTGAAGAGCCCCGCCAACAGGAGACGCGCCCTGTCCGTGCGCAGGTGGGTCAGCAGGACCTGATTGAATCGAACTCGTTCTCGATCGTGTCCAGACATTGCAGGAGGTGAACCGCCTCGGCCTGCCGTTTTGCCAGCACCTCGGAATCGGGGCGCCGCGTGGTGTCGAAGGTCAGCGTGTGGATCTTGCGCAGGAGCGCGGTCAGCTCGTACCAGGCAACGCGCCCGGCGAGACCCGGATCGGGCCGGGAGCATCGCTGGTAGGCGTCCACCATCTCGGCCCGCATCGCCGCGGGATGCGGGAGCTTGCCCGGCTTGCGGAGCGCAACCCGCCGCAGCTGGGCGAGCAAGGTGCCTAGATCGAAAGCCGGGTCGCCCCGGGTGCAGCGGTCGAAGTCGACCAGCACCACGGTGCCGTCGCGCCACAGCAGCTGGGCCGGCGCGAGGTCGCCGTGCAGGAACGAGAGCGACGGCGGAACCGGCGGCGCGCCGCGGCCCTGCTTTGCCACCAGACGCCGCAAGCGGGCGGCCTCGCGTGGGAAGCGCGCGCACAGCTTTTCAGTCCCGCCCCGCAGGTCGTCGACCAGGGCGGCGGCGGACGTGGCCCCGGGGAGTGCGATCGGAGCGGTGTGCAGGATGGCGAGAGCCCGCGCGACGGCAGGCAGGACCGGGCCGTCGTAGTGGGCGATGGCCGAGACCAGCGAGCCACCGGCTTCGTACTCGGAGAGCATCAGGCGCCGGGGGGCGTGGTACGCGACGATTCGGGGAACGATCGGCCCACCTCTTCGTGCGATCTCCCACTCGGCGAGGGCCTTCACGATCGCCGCGATGCTGCGAGGATCTTCGTCACCCCGGTAGAACTTTCCCACCCAACGGTGGACCACTTCGGGGGAACCCTCCGTGATGACCGTCCGGACGTCGAAACGCACGACGCGGTGCTTTCCGTGGCGCGACAGAGGCTCTTCGGCCCAAGCAGCGATCCGTGCCTCGGGGCCGTGGACTTCGCACAGTGCCGTCTCCAGCGCCGCCTGCATGTCGATCGGTCCCGCCTCCCCGGTCATGGCGGACGCCCGGCCCCCTGGTGCGGCCACCTCCTTCAGAGCGGCGCGCGCCCCGCTGGCGATCAGAGGGGCCAGCCACGCCGCCCTCTCCGGCTCGCGGCGATAGATCGTCGAGATCTTGCGCAGCAGGGTGACGCCACGGTAGAAGGACACGTTGCGCGGCGAGACCTCGGGCATCGCCGCCAGATAGGCATCGCGGAAGCAGCTCGACCACTGGATCGCGTCCCCGGCATTGACCTTGCCGGTGAGGCCGCGGCGCTCGAGCTGCGCGAGGAAGTGGCCGATGTCGTAGGCCGGGTCGCTGAAGCACAGGGTGTCGAAATCGATCACCAGGAGTCGAGTCCCGGTCCACAGGAAGTGCCCTCCCGCGAGGTCGCCGTGCACCAGGGCGGGCGTGACCGGATCGAGCCGAGCCGCCGCCTCCCGGAGCGCCTCCATGAGCGGCTCGACGATCGATGCGATCGCAGGGAAACGCCCGAGCAGGACCGCGCACTGCTCCCCCGTGCTCTCGACGATCATCTGCGAGGTGATGGGTGGCCCTGGGAACATGGGGATGCGATGCAGGTCCGCGACCTGGCGCGCCGCCTGCCGCAACAGCTCCGGCTTGCGCCCGTCCGTGATCTGGTTCAAGGAGTCTCCGTCCATCCACGGGTAGACGAGCGCGCGCGCGCGCGGCAGGTACTGGATCGGCAGACACAGCCCGCCCCGATTCTCCGGATCGCGTTCCAGCAACATGCGGCAGCGCCCCCACACCTGCGACCCGAGATCATCCCCGTACACCTTCACGGCGTAGGCGCGCTCCTCGCCGTGGGACGAGCGGACCACGATCCGCATGGCGAACCGATCCACGTGGGCCCGCAGCACCCGGCCGCCCACCCAGGTGGGGCGGGGGCTCCCCGGCATGGATCCGACCGCCTCCAGAATTTCCACGGGTCGGGGCAGATGATCTCCCTGCTCCCGCGGGCAAAGCCGGGGCTCGCAGGAGATGGCGAAGGGAAGGGGCGGACCTTGCATCTCAGTCTCCGGTCAGCCAGCGCGAGAGGTAGGCCGTGACCCGCGCGGCCCCGTCGAACGTCGGGATGATCCGGCGCACCAGCCGAGCGTGGGTCCGCGGGTCGCGGCCCAACGCCCAGTCCAGGGCGCCGGCCAGGCGTTCGCCGCTCAGGTCCCGCGGGTGGACCATGCGCGCGAGGCCATGGGCCGCGAGCGTCTCGGCGCGGATCTGCTGCTCGATCTTGTGAGTGGCGCGCGGGACGGTCACGAGCGGGCGGGCCACCGCCAGCGCCTCGCAGACGCTGTTGTAGCCTCCCATGCAGAGCACCGCGTCGGCGGTGGTCATGAGCTGGAAGACATCGGCGTGGGAGACCACCCGGATGGCGGACGTCTCGCCCGCGCGCAGACTCGCTTGCTCCGCCGGCGGCATGAGCGGTCCCGTCACCAGCAGCGTGAACAGATTCGGGTACTTCCCATTCAGCCGGCCTACGGCCGCCTGCGCGGCCTTCAACACCGGGTAGCCGTCGAACCCGCTGCCGACCGTAGCCAGCACGAGCTTTCCGTTCGCAGGCAGCTGGTGGCGCTGGCGGACCGCGGCCGGGTCCAGGGTCGGCAGGTCGCGGACGACGTAGCCGCAATAGTGGAGCTTGCGCCGCACCGGCTCCGGGAGGCCATAGGCCTGCGAGACGTCATAGAGAGCCGGAGAGCCGTAGACCGCGATGCCGTCGTAGAGGTCATTGAAGGCGCCGTACACGCCCATCTCCCGCCAGGTTTCGCGGATGCGTGCGGGATCGTCCATGATGTCGCGGAGCCCGAAAACGAACCGGGTCTCGGGGCGCTCGGCCTTGAGCGCACACAGGCCGTCGCGGAACTCGCCCTTCGAGCCCAGCGGCTCGTGATCGACGAGGACGAGGCTGGGTTTGAGTCCGAGCGCGGCATCCCGCAGGATCCGGGCGCGGATCGTGCGAAAGCGCTGCTTCTCTGCTTCCGTTTCCTCCGTCGACAACTGGCACGGATCCGGCGCGAGGAACGTAGGCAGCTTGACATAGTCGCAGCGCGCGGGGAGTTCGAAGTGGCTCGCCACCGCCGACTTGGTGGCGATGTAGGCCACCACGTCGGGATGACTCGCCAGGATGCCCCTGGCAATGGTCAGGGTTCGATTGATATGGCCCAGCCCCTGGTTGTCCTGTGCGTAGAGCAGGATGGTGCGGGCGTGCATGGTCATCAGACTCCGGAACCGGCCACGGCAACGTGGCGCGTGCCCGCCAGCAGTTCCGCGAGCAGCTCGGGGATGCGGGCAAGGCCATTCAGGTCGATGCGGTCGCGACTCGAGACCCGCGGACCCAGATCGCGCGCGAGCCAGTCGGTCAGCGCCTCGGGGCTGAGCCGATCGGGGTGGAGCACATCGATCAGGCCCAGCTCGCGCATGCGCTGAGCCCGGATCCACTGCTCGGGCTCCGGGTCGACGCGCGGCACGATCAACGCGTGCTTGTCGAAGGAGAGCACTTCACAAACCGTGTTGTAGCCGCCCATGGCGATCACGCGATCGGCGCGGCGGATCAACGGCAGCGGGTCGGGAAGGAAGTTGAGCAGGTACTTCCGGGGACGGGTCTGCGCCCCCGCGCGCAGGCGCTCACGCACGTCGTCGGACATGAACGGCCCGGACACCAGGACCCCGGCCATGGGTTCGGGGAGCGCGGCCTCGATGAAGGTCTCCGCGAGCGCGAAGCCGTCACGCCCGCCCCCGACGACGCAGACGGCCAGCGGGCCTGGCGGCAGGCTCGCGAGCAGTGGCCGACTCTCGGCCTCCGCGTAAGCGAGCCGGTCGCTCTGATCGAGATAGCCCGTATAGCGCACGCGGGCCGCGACGTCGTCGGCCCCCGAGAGCTCGCGCACCGGGTCGTACACCGCGGGATCGCCGTAAACCCAGATGGCATGGTAGTAGGCGCGCATGGCGTCGGTGGTGGCGGGGTCGGCCCACACGCGGTCCTGCAGCACGTCGCGCAGCCCCAGGACGCAACGCACCCCGGGACGCTTGTGCAGCCGCAACAGCTGTTCGGCGAGCTCGCCTGCCGCGCCGAGCGGCTGGTGATCCACGATCAGGACGTCCGGCTGGAAGGCGTCGAGTGTGCTTCGGATCACGCGCGCGCGCAGCTCGACGATTTCCCGGTCGGAGACCTCGAGCGACCGGGAGCAGGTGGTGCCGTCCCGCCGCTTGCGGATCCCGGGCAGTGTCACGCAGTCCACTCCCGGGGGAAGGGGGATGGAGGCCGCCTGCCACGCCTCGGCGATCATCATGATCACCGGTCGCATGGTGGAGTGGCGGAGCGCGTGGGCGATGGTCGCGTTGCGCCGCGCGTGGCCGAAGCCGATCATCCCCTGGGAATAGAGCGCGATGCGAGGGGGCGACGTCCCCGCCGGTCCAAATCCGAACACGCGCCGGCCGCGGCGCAACAGACGTCTCAGCGGGGATGCAGCCTCGGAGGGAAAGCCACCGTTGGTCGATGGCTCGTGAATGTCAACCCGGGTCCGGCTCGTGTCTTGGCCGTCGGGAGCGTCGGAGTGCGGTTCGCCTCCGCTGCCGTGTACGGCCCCCTCGACACCCTTCGGCGACTCGAGATCTGCCATCGGCGATATCCGACGCGGCGCTAGACGATTTGCGCAATCCCTGCATCACTCCTCGCGAGCCTGCTTTCGAAGCCAGGTCCTGGTACATATTGTGTGCCCCGCCGCCTTCCCTCCTTCATTCCTCCTTCGGCGCTGCTATGTGCCCATCGTAGGAGCAACGACAGCGATATGTCAATCATATTGCCGGTTTGTTAATATCCAACGCTTGCGCCTAGCCCACGCTGATATTCGATTGCACTCCCGCATCCGGTTCGAGCCGAGCACCGATCGGGGTGCCGGGTGGCTCGTGGAAGCGGGAAGGTCGTGGCCGAGGGCGTGAACCCGATCCCTCACATGCTGGAGGGCGTTTCCCAGCGCGTGGCGGTATGCTCCCGCCACATGGGGAAACTCCGATGCTGCATGCCGAACCGATTGGGGGTTCGGCACTTGCGGGTCACGCGGCAACACACTCCGCCGTTGGCCGCGGGCGGACTGGGGGCCGGGGTCAGTCCATGGGAGAGGAAAGGTGAGGGGCGGTATCGCCCATGACGGCGCCGGACCGGGCGCCGGCCGTCTCCTACCCGCGACCGTCAGTCCGTGCTGCGATACTTGGATTTGGAGGCAGCGCCGCGGCCGTAGACGTACTCGAAGATCTTCCGGTGATCCTTCGGGGAGCCGAAGCCATAGGCCCGCTGCTCCGCCCACGCGTCTTCGAGGGACCAATGCTGGACCCGAATCCGATAGAGTGCCGTGATCGTTCCCGCGCGGTGCTTGCCGCCCGAGCAGTGGAGATAGACTGGCTCCCGGGCGTTACGGAGGATCCGGAGGATGCGATCCACGGTCGCGTCTTCGGGGCGCTCGTCGGCGTCCATTGGAAACCTGTAGTGAGTGATCCCGAGACGCTGGCAGGTGCTTCGTTCGTCCGGGTCGTCGCCGGCGAGATCAATAACGGTGCGGACTCCCAGGTCGTGAAGGTTCTCGAGCCCCCTGGTCGTCACGTCGCCACCCCGGAAGATGTTCTCGGTGACCCGGCCGAAGTTCTTGACG
>VBOY01000154.1 GCA_005893295.1 Candidatus Eiseniibacteriota bacterium
AGCGGCACGTGACTCACCTTTTCCACTATGCGCTGCGTCCGGGCGGCTACTTGTTCCTCGGTCCCTCGGAAAACATCGTGGGCGCTCCCGATCTGTTCCGCGCACTCGACAAGACGCATCGCATCTTCCAGCGCAACGAGACCCTCGCCCGGCCGCCGCTCAGCATCCCCCTGCCCGCCGCTCACTTGGGTCGCCCCGCCAATGTGGTGTCCCTTGGGACCGCTGCCCGCCTCGGCAAGGAAGCGCCAGCCTCGGTCCAGGTGCTCGAGCGCTTGTTGGTCCAGCACTTCTCACCCGCCTGGGTCGTCATCAACTCACATGGCGATGTCGTGTATTTCTCCCCTCGGACGGGCCGCTATCTCGAGCCGCCACCGGGAGCGCCGAGCACGAACCTGATCGACATGGCCCGCAAGAGCATTCGTCTCGACTTGCGTACGGCCGTCCATCAAGCCCACCGCACCGGAAGCACCGTCACGCGCGAAGACTTGATCGTCGAGGCCAACGGCGAGATGCAGCGCATCAACCTGATCGTGCGGCCGGTGCGCGAGCTAGGCGAGGACAACGGCCTGCTCATGGTCGTGTTTCAAGAGCTTGGACCCCCACGGAGCAGACAAGAGACGGAGGCGGAAGACCAAGGCTCGACGGCCGGCGATTCCATCGCGCAGCAGCTCGAGAGCGAGCTGCGGATGACGAAGGAGCATCTGCAAGCGACGGTGGAGGAGCTGGAGACGTCCAACGAAGAGCTGACCTCGGCCAACGAGGAGCTGCTCTCCACCAACGAGGAGCTGCAGTCTTCCAACGAGGAATTGCAGACGTCCAAGGAGGAGATGCAATCGGTCAACGAAGAGCTCGAGACCATCAATGCGGAGCTCGCCAAGAAGGTCGAGCAGCTCGATAGCGCTCATAGCGACCTCCAGAATCTCTTCGAGAGCACGCAAGTCGCCTCGGTCTACCTCGACAAGGAACTGCACATCAAGAAATTCACCCCGGCAGCCACCCAAGTGTTCCGCCTCGTCCAGACGGACGTAGGTCGATCCATCAATGACATCGTGCCTCGCTTCACCGACTCCAACCTGCCCGAGAGCGTTCGAGACGTGGTTCGAAACTTTGGGGCGCGAGAGCGCCTCGTCCAGCTCGCCGATGGCTCGGCCACCTACATGGCCCGCATCTTGCCGTACCGGTCCGTGAGCAACGTGATCGACGGGGTCGTCCTCACCTTCGTGGACGTCACCGCGCTGACCCGGGCCCAGACGCGTCAAGCCGAGCTTGCCGCAATCGTCGAGTCATCGCTGGACGCGATCGTTGCGCACGACCCCGACGGGATCATCACGACCTGGAATGCCAGCGCGGCGCGCATGTTCGGCTACAACGCCCAGGAAGCGGTAGGCAAGTCGATCTCGCTCATTGTGCCTCCCGAAAAGCATGCCGAGTCGGAAAACCTTCACGCTCGTGTGCGAAGGGGCGAACTGGTCGAGCCATTCGAATCCGTGCGTCTGACCCGAGAGGGTCACCGCCTACCCGTCTCCATCATCGTCTCGGCGATCCGGAACACCCAGGGGCAGATCAGCGGGGCCTCGGCGAGCTTCCGAGACCTCACCGATGCGCTGCGCGCGAAAGAGACGTTGCAATCGGAGATCTTGCACAGGGACCAGTTCATGGCGGTCCTCAGCCACGAGCTGCGTGGTCCGATGGCTCCGCTGCGCATGTCCCTCGACGTTCTCCGGATGCCGGCCGCAAGCCTCGAACAAGCCGAGAAGGCCAAGGCGATGATGGAACGTCAGCTGGGCCAGCTCACCAATCTCGTGGATCAGCTTCTCGATGTCTCTCGCATCTCACGCGGGAAGATTGCGATGGACATGAAGGTAGTCAACCTGACGCAGCTCCTCACGGCGGTCGTGGACGACTATCGCGTCTTCATCGAGTCACAGGGCCTCGTGTTCAACGTCAAGCTGCCGCAGGGTGGCCTGTGGGTTCACGGCGATTCGACCCGACTGACTCAGGCGGTGGGTAACGTGTTGCACAACGCAGGGAAGTTCACCGACCAAGGCTCGGTGGACTTCGATCTGGGCCACGACGAAAGCCGCCGCTGGGCGGTTCTGATCGTGCGCGACTCGGGCACCGGCATGAACCCGGAACAGCTCGCAGACCTCTTCCAACCCTTCCGGCAGGCCGACCGCACGCTGGACCGTACCAAGGGTGGCCTCGGTCTGGGGCTCGTCCTCACGAAGGGGCTGATCGAGTCGCATGGTGGGACGGTAGAAGCTCACAGCAACGGAATCGGCAGCGGCTCGCAGTTCACCATCCGCTTGCCGCTGATCCAAGGAGCTCGCATGGACTCCCCAGAGCCCGCTCGAGAGGCGACGAAGGCCGCCCCGAGCAAAGAGAACGGAGAGCCGTGGCGTGTTCTCGTGGTCGAGGACAACCCGGATGCAGGCGACAGCCTGCGCTTCGCATTGGAGCTATCGGGGTACGAGGTGAGGGTCGCGCCCGACGGGAACACCGCCCTCGAGCTGGCTCAAAAGATCAAACCCAACGTCGTGCTATGCGACATCGGTCTTCCAGGGAGCATGGACGGCTATGCAGTGGCCGCGGCGTTTCGTGCCGACCCGGCCCTGACCAACACGCATCTCGTGGCGCTGACGGGCTACGGGCGCGAGCAGGACCAGAGCCGAGCCCTCAAGGCCGGATTCGAGCTTCATCTCCGTAAGCCCACCGACATCGCCGCTCTCAGGCGCGCGATCGCGAGCCTGCGCGGGCGCAGATAAGCATTCGTCGAGGCACGCGGGCCTTTTCATCCTCTGAAAGGCCGGGTACTCGTTTACAACTTTGGACCCCCTCTGTGATCGGCGTGCTGCGCGGCACCAAGGAGACCGGTACGGAAGCGATCGATACGATCGGGAAGACTTCCAACTCGGTCATCAAGAGCACAGCGGAAGTGGGCGGGGACTTGAGCTCCGCGGCGAAGGGCCTGGTTGAAGGCGCGATCGACGGCGCCAGGGACGTGGGCATGACCGCCGAGGAAGCGGCCTCGGCCGCGGCGAGGGGTGCACTTGACGCTGCCGGGAAGGTCGGCTCGAGCGCCGCCGAGAAGGTGCGCAACGCGGTGACGGGTACGATCTCGGGCGTGAAGGTGGTGCTCAAGGAGCCATTCAAGAAGGATCACGAGACTCAAAAGAGGGAGCACGAGATCCGCTAGGTGGCCGATTGTTCGTCCGCCCGCGGCCATCGCCAAGAGGTGAACGACAGCGTTTCCCCCGCCGCGGTTTCGCCGGCCAAGTCGGTGATGCCGCGGCGGCCCCTTTTGTGCTTTGCAAAGCGCGTGCAAAACGTAGGCGTCTCGAGTTGACGAGCCGGCCCGCGTGTACTAGACCCCATCGTGTGCGCCAAGGTAGGCCCAGAGCTCAGGAAGAGCGCTTGACTCGCGGTTGCGGCAGCGGATTGCGTTCCGCACGGACACGCGTGGCAACCTGGCGCGCCATTCCCTCACCGTTTGCGACCTCCCCGCGCAAGTCTTTGTCCCGCCGGACGGCGACAGTCGGTCGTCCCACGCGTCAGCCGGCACGAAGCCTGCCTGTGGAGCCCCAGGCTCCCCGGACGCTGGAGGATTAGCCTTGCTCAACGCCACCCGCCGCGCCCCCTGGGCGGCCCAGCTCCCTGTTGCCCTGCTCCCCC
>VBOY01000155.1 GCA_005893295.1 Candidatus Eiseniibacteriota bacterium
GATCGCGATCTGCGCAGCGAGACCGGTGATCAGGCTCGCTCCCAGAAGCAGCAGCGTGTTGTGAAGAGCGCTGGCGCGCGGCAGGGCCAGGTCTATGAGTGTGAGGGACCGTGCGGTGGACATTGGCGCGTCTCCAGTAGCTTCAGGGTGGACAGGTGGAAGCGTCCCGGTTGATGACGTTGATGACCGGCTTGCCGTTCCTGTCTCTCTCAGTATACCGTCTTCGATATTGGAATCGAGTGCATGAGTCTAGGCCTTAATCAAGCGTAGTTTTCTTTCTCGACCACAAGATTTTGCTGGAAGTACTCGAAATGCCTCGATATCTTGCGTGCGATGAGTTCGCTGCTCTCACACCCAAGGAGGCATTTCGAGTGAGCCATTCTATACGCAGGAAGCTGGCCAACCGCAAGAGAAGAATCCAGCACCGTCTGCAGGATCGCCGATGGAACGATCAGCGCGCACCGATGTTCAGGGCGAGCAACATTCACTATGACCTCGCGGAGCGCAGCCGCGGTCTGGGTGTCGGTGGGATCGGTGCCATCCACCTTCTGGCTCGCCGGGTCGGTCTGATCGAGGCGATCGACGAGGCTGTGGCCTTGTTGAAGGTGCACTTGCCTTATCACGAGTCCGACCACGTGCTGAACATCGCCTACAACATCCTCTCGGGCGGTAGCTGCCTGGAGGATATCGAGCTGCGGCGCAACGACGAGGTTTACCTCGATGCCCTCGGGGCTCAGCGGATTCCCGATCCCACAACTGAGGGGGACTTCTGCCGACGGTTCGCTCAGCACGACATCGAGAGATTGATGGACGCGATCAACGAGGTTCGCCTGGGTGTCTGGCGGCGGCAGCCAGTGGAGTTCTTCGAGCAGGCGATTGTCGATGCTGACGGGACGCTGGCGCCCACCACGGGCGAGTGCAAGGCTGGGATGGACGTCTCGTACAGCGGTGTGTGGGGCTATCACCCCTTGGTTGTGTCGCTGGCCAACACACGAGAGCCGCTGTATCTGGTCAATCGCAGCGGCAACCGGCCCTCCCAGGAGGGAGCGGCTGAACGGTTCGATCAAGCCATCGACTTGTGCCGTCGTGGGGGCTTCCGAGCGGTTCTGTTGCGCGGAGACACGGACTTCAGCCAGACGCAGCATTTGGATCGTTGGGACAGCCAAGGGGTCCGGTTCCTCTTCGGGATCGACGCTCGAGCGAACCTGGTCGAGAGAGCCGAGCAGCTATCGAAGCGGAGTTGGGAGCGGCTCGTTCGGGCGCCGAAGCACGAGGTGCAGACCCAGCCGAGGCAACGTCCCGACAATGTCAAAGAGGAAATCGTCCGGCAGCGGGAGTTCGAGAACATCCGCCTGAACTCTGAGCAGGTGGCTGAGTTCTCCTACTCTCCGATCGCGTGCCGGCAGGGGTACCGCCTCGTAGTGGTTCGGAAGAACCTCTCGGTGGAGAAGGGGGAGCGTGTTCTCTTCGACGACATCCGCTACTTCTTCTACATCACCAACGACCGCACGACGGCGGCGGCGGATCTCGTGGTTCTGGCCAACGAGCGATGCGAGCAGGAGAACTTGATCGAGCAACTGAAGAATGGAGTGAAGGCGCTTCGGATGCCGGTGGATGATCTGGTCAGCAACTGGGCCTACATGGTCATGGCGTCTTTGGCTTGGACGCTGAAGGCTTGGTTCGCGTTGCTGCTGCCGGAAGGAGGGCGGTGGGGTTCGAAGTACCACGCCGACAAGCAGGCCGTGCTGAAGATGGAGTTCAAGAGGTTCCTCAACGCCTTCATGTGGATCCCTTGCCAGGTGATTCGGACAGGGCGACGGATCGTCTTTCGCATTCTGGCCTGGAACCCATGGCTGCACGTCATGCTCCGCGGCGTAACGGTTCTTCGCTACCCGCTGCGGACATGTTGAGCAGGTCCAGAGCCCGGGCGACGTGGGACCCGGTTGCAGTAAACCGGCGGCACACAGGCGAGGTTGACTATGAAGCAAGCACAATCCGGCGAAAGCCAACCGGCCACAGGGCCGGAGGGGGCGGGAGCCTGTCAAACGCAACGTCATGGCCGCTGCGCAAAAAGTGCATTCTTAATACGCTTGTTTTGGGTCTAGCGCCGAGTGCATCCAGGGGCTAGGCTAGGTCGGATGGTCAGGCCTTGGCTAGACCGTGGCCGCCTGTGCGATTTCCCCGGGGCAGAGAACGCCGAACTTGCTCGTGTAATCCAGGGGAACCTCGAAGCAGCGGCCCTGCTCCGGCAGGTAGACCTCGCAGGAGTGGAAGGGACGGGAATACACGTGAACCGACACGGCGCGCCCGCCGTGCTCCGGCAGGTTGTGAACGGAGTGGATCGGTTCGGCCGGATCGACAGCGGCGGGGTGCTCGGGGTCCATCTCGAAGCGGATCGAAGGTTCCAGCCGGCAAGTCTTCTCTACGGGGTCGTACGCGAGCAGCCTGTAGTTCTGGACTTGAAGGCGGCCGATGGGCACCCCCATCCAGCACTCCTGCCCCCGGTGGTTATGGACGGGCGACTGCTGTCCGGGCTCCCACCCGACCCCGACGACCTCGAACAGCTCGCAATAGTGGATCAGGTTGCGGGTGTAGTGAGTGGGACAGAAGAACAGGTATGGGTGGAGCGATTGCGGGTCGATGACCGTGCGGCCGATCTCCTGCAGCACGCGCTGGTGCGTGAAAGACGCAGCCGCGATCCGGCTCAGCCCGTCGACGAGCTCCTGGATGGAACGCATGCCCATGGGCGTCCCTCCTCTTCCTTTTACAGAATAAGCAAGGACTCAGTACCGCGCCAGCTCCCGTGCGGCGTTCGTGACGTCCGCCTGTGACGGGAGCACCGCCGCCTCGAGCGAGGGCGCGAACGGGACGAAGCAGTCCTTCGCCGCGACCCTGCGAACGGGCGCGTCGAGCCACTCGAATGCTTCACCGGCTATTCGCGCGGCGATCTCCCCCCCCAGCCCTCCGAACAGGATCGCTTCGTGAGCGACGAGCGCTCGACCGGTCTTGCGAACGGAGGCCAAGATCGCCTCGAAATCCATGGGAACGAGGGTCCGCAGGTCGATGACCTCCATGGAGACCCCGTCCTGCTGGGCCAGTTCCTCGGCCGCCCTCTCGCAGCGGATCACGCCGCTTCCCCAGGTGACCGCCGTGAGGTCCGAGCCCTCCCGAACGAGCCGGGCCTTGCCGAACGGGATCAGGTAGTCCGCGCCGGGCTCCGGCCTCTTCGAGAACACCTGCCGGTAGAGGCCCTTGTGCTCGAAAAAGATCACCGGATCCTCCAGACGGCACGCGGTCTTGATCAGCCCCTTCGCATCGATGGCGTTGGAAGGGTAGGCGATCAGCCAGCCTGGGGTGTGGGCGTAGAGTGTCTCGACGCACTGGCTGTGGAAGGGCCCGCCTCTGATATAGCCGCCGCAGACCATGCGGACCACCATCGGGCAGGTCCAGTCCCCTCCACTGCGCCAGCGAAGCGACGGGATCTCATTGCGCATCTGCATATAGCCCGGGAAGGAGTAGTCGGCAAACTGGATTTCGACGACCGGCCGGTAGCCTCCGATGGCCATCCCCTGGGCCACCCCGACGATCGAGGCTTCGGCGAGAGGGGAGTTCA